>CAYWIS010000172.1:0-12610 GCA_964458385.1 uncultured Pirellulaceae bacterium | reverse complement strand
CCAATCGAGAGGAAGCTGCGGCGCGAGATGCCATCGCAAAAACGCGCCTTTTTGTCGG
Organism: uncultured Pirellulaceae bacterium; assembly: GCA_964458385.1. Lineage (GTDB taxonomy): Bacteria > Planctomycetota > Planctomycetia > Pirellulales > Pirellulaceae > JAHWKS01. Next base: position 12,552 of record CAYWIS010000172.1, on the reverse strand, counting down.
GGCGACCCAAGATCGTCAACATCGCGAGTTCCTCCACCGCGGTGCAGTTAATGACTCAGACCGGCGCTCTCCCCGTCTCGGGGGTCGAGGCGCACTGTGATCGCATTTGGCGTTCGCCGAAATTATAAACGGCTGCTGATGAGTGAAGCAAGAGAAATCTTGACGCCGTAAATGGACATTTTTTCGCAGGCGCAACCCCAAAGGGCGCGATTGTAGCAGCGAGCCAATCTCTGCTGCGTACGCCCGCGAACCAGCATCCGACCGCGGACGCAGCCAGTTTTCCGCCACCAAGGGCCTTTGCACGGCTGCGGGAGTTTGCGTTATCGTAACGAAGAGGCAGCGCGAGCGTTTTCGCGCCACGTCCGCTCTCTCTTGCCCCGCTTCGAAGAACGATCGGTGGCCCGCTCCCGCCCAAACGGCAGGATTTTCCTGCCCCGCCCGCCTATCAGCCGTTCTTCGTTTTCGTAGTTCCGCCGATGCTCAAAGCGTCCTGCACCCCATCAAGTGAGCAACCTTGCCAGACCGAAGAATCTTGGTCGGGATCCTCTGGTCGCGGGCAGCCGGCGAAAGGGCGCGGGACGCCCCGAGCCACAAAAGTCACCCATGAGAGTTGAACCCGAGAATTATTGCCCGCTTTTAGTTTGGCGCTGCTGGGCGCCCCTTGTTTCAGACGCCGTACGATGACGAATCCTATCCTTCCTGGCGCCACGTTGGGCGTGCTCGGCAGCGGGCAACTCGGCCGAATGTTCGCCCTGGCGGCGCGGCGACTCGGCTACCGTGTCCATGTGCTTTCGCCCGACCAGGACTCCCCCACAGGGCAAATTGCCGACGTCGAAATTTCCGCCTCCTATGACGACCTCGACGCGGTTGCTCGCTTTGCACGCGAAGTGTCGGTGGTGTCGTTCGAGTTTGAGAACGTGCCCGCCCGCGCCGCCGAAGTGGCCGCGCAGTTTGCCCCTGTGCGTCCCGACTATCGCGTGCTGTACACCACGCAGAACCGGCTACGGGAAAAAACCTCGTTAGCCGAGGCCGGTTTTCCTGTCACACCGTTTCGCGCGGTGCGCAGCGCCGCGGAATTGACCGCCGCCCTGGAGCAACTCGGACGTCCCGCCGTGCTGAAAACGGTCGACTGGGGCTACGACGGCAAAGGCCAAATCCTTGTAGATTGCGACGCCGATCCCGCAGCAGCGTGGGCCAAGCTCGGCGCGGCCGAAGGTATTCTGGAAGCGTTCATCCACTTCGAGCAGGAAGTGTCGGTGGTTGCCGCCCGAGGGCTGGACGGCTCGCTGGCGCTTTACGGGCCCATCGGGAACCGCCACCGGAACCACATTCTGGATCTCTCGGTTTATCCCGCCGCGACCTCACCGAAGGTCGCTAATCGGGCGCTGGAAATCGCCCGCGCGGTCATGGAAACATTGGACGTGGTGGGCGTGTTGTGCGTGGAGTTCTTTTTGACCGCCGACGAGGAACTCCTGATTAACGAATTGGCACCGCGCCCGCATAACTCAGGGCACCTAACGATCGACGCCTGCGTGACCTGCCAGTTCGAGCAACAGGTCCGCGCCATCTGCGGACTTCCTCTAGGCTCAGACCGGTTGTTGGCGCCGGCCGCCATGGCGAATTTGTTGGGCGACGTGTGGAGCGACGGCGAACCACGTTGGGAGGCGGCGCTGGCCGTTCCCGAGGTCAAGCTCCACCTGTACGGCAAGCGAACGCCACTGCCGGGGCGTAAGATGGGACACATTACGGCGCTGGGCGCCACGGCGGAAGAGGCGACCGAACGCGCCTTGACCGCTCGCGCCGCCTTGACCGAACGTCCGCAATAATCGCCGACGATGGCCCGGGCATGACCGCTTAGGCCAGGTCGTACAAGTCGACAGCCAAGGCGTTCACGGCCACAACCGGGGGCTTTCGGTTGCTCGGTTCCATCGCATGCACGGCATAACGCAAAAGGAGCCGCCCTGGGTCGCGCGGTAGGGGAAGCCTCACAGACGCGGGCAGTTCCCCCTCGTACGCTAAAGGCTGCTGCAGGCCACTCTCAACAGGGAGAAGGCGAACACGTTGCTCCGCCTCCGCCTGTCGCTCTGAACGCGAAATATGCTGCGCGACCAAACAAATATCGACGCGCTCGCCCGGCGCCGATCCGACAAGCCGAAGAGGAATCTCGACAAAGTCTGCATCGTGGCGCCGCACCCGTTGGTCATCGGGCAGCGCCAGGCGCAACGCGGGCGTCTCTGACCATACGGCGTAAGAATGCCCTGAGTGAGGGTCGCACACCGCCGCAAGCGCCTCGTTGCAAAAGGTCGTAAGAAAATCCAGCACCCAGCGCTCGCCCCAAGTCGGACGCAAGGGCTCGGCTCTCCCCCGGCGGCCTTCGGCAAGTTGCCGTTGAACACGGCAGAGGTGGCAATGTTCCCCGTGTTGGGCGAAACGCTCCTCGGAAGGAAAGATAAACGGCGGCTGGCCGTTGGCAAGAAAGCAGTCCCACTCGGCCGGAATTGCATGGCGGCAAAACTGGGAGAACAGCTTCTGGCGGCTCGGCGGCGTCTTGAGCCAATGGCGAAAGTCTTTCAAGCAGCGGGCGTTGTGCTGCACGTCGGACCACTGCCGCGATAGCCAGGCAATGCTCTCCAGGTCGGCTTGGATGGCGCGACGGTCGTTGTCCGGCATGCCCGATTGGTCCAGCCGTGCGTGAAACTCCCGGTCAAGACGCTCCAGCAGATCCCAGACTGCCTGGTCGCTCTCCCAGACTTGATGCAAAAAAGCGGGCTCCAAGAAGGACGGCGCCCCATGCGCAGCGTAAGACGGCTGATGGCGGTCAGCAATCTCCCACGGTCGGTCACCCAAGTCAGTTGGCATGGCGCCCACCGTTTATTGATAGTGAACTGCGCCGGCGCCAGAGGACGGCCATCACGTGGGTGAGAGGATGTCGTCCCACCGCTCTCGCCCCCGATGGGCCAACAGCCAGCGCAGCCCAATGTTTCGTCGTACGCGCAGGAAGCCGTCAACCACATCCTCAGCCGTCCACGCCACGCGCCGAGCACGGCAACGCAACTCAACAAGACGACAGTGGACCTCAGGATCCGAAATGCGTTGCGAAAAGCTCGCTAACCGCGCTGCCATCTGCGTGAATTCAGGCTCGATCGTACGATTATATATCAACTCGGCGGTACACGATACCTCGTCGCGTGTGGGATCGTCGTCACGACAAACATTAGCCAGCTCTCGGACAGCGTCGGTGAGCTGGATCCCGGCCTCGAAGACATCTGAGGGCAACGGCCCCCGCGCAAGCGTCGTTTCGAGAGCGGCCACCCGCGTCCCCAGCTTCCGGAAAGCCACGATGCCGAACTCACTGTGCATATCGGCGCGGTTCCGCAGCGCCAGGCCCACCCGCTCAGAATCCCATTGCCGAACCAGAACATCGCTTCCACAAACGTGAGACGTAAGGCCGCAGTGAAACTCCGGCGTAACCGCGAAAGCAAAGGCCCTTTCCAAAATCGCCCTGGTCGCCTTCTGACGAAGAAGCGGGTGCCCCTTTGCCGCCAAAGCATTGACTTCGACGAACCACAAGGCCTTAGCATCCGCAAAGGGAAGAATCAGCGGCGGCAACCACGCTTCATAACGCGCATAGTAATCGCGCAGACGCCGCAAAATCTCGCCAATGGGTGATGAAGCGGTGGGTAACGAATCTAACACGGCCTGCACTGCCCGAAAAAGCTGAAAGCTATAGGCCCGCGATGGCAGAAGATATAGCCCTGGGGTCACCGCCGCGAGGAGACACTCGACCTGACAACAACGGCGAATCTCATCACAAGTGAGCATGTCAAAACCCTTGGACAGAGCCGTCGAAGACGACGCCAACGCCGAACCGAGTTTGTCAAGGAGCGGTTGCAAGCCAAAAAATCGGACGATCTGGGCGCGTAGTGGGCGGTTACACGACAACGTAACGTCGCCGCCCGAGTTGTTAGGGGAACTCGGCGGCGGCTCGCTTACATCCGGCGCCGAGGGAGAGTCGGCCCGCGACGGCACTTGGGCGAGAACCCAAGCATGGAAATCAAAGTAGCTGCCAACGGTTTGTTTGATAAACGACCACACCATGAGGGCCCAATCTTCGTCGGTAAGCCAATCACTGGCCTCATGTTGAGCATGGGCAGTCTCGCAAACGTACCGTTGAGTCTCGGCGATTAAAACCTGCACATTACGATCAGGCGGCACAATATGCTTCGCAGTCCAGGGAGCCCCGTCGGGGAACAGTACGTCGCTTAGATCTCGCCGGAGACGCTGTAACGCATGGCCGTCCAAGGGCGCTGCGGCATCAAGCTCCTGGCGGCTCCGCAGTCTGTAATGACGCCGCAATTGCGAGCGGATGTGCTCGAAGATTTTTGGCAATTCTAGCTCGACGCCCCTGAGCCACTTGGTTACAAGGGAGGATGGCGGGGGAGTCGCAGCAGTCACGATGGCCTCGAGGAGGGCTAGATCAATAATGCCCTGATGAAACAAGGTCGGTGGGGCGCTCAGCCAAAGTCTGCGTTTGAGAAATACGCCTACAGCAAACTTCAGGTCTTCATGATCGATTGGCGGACCATCGAAGGGCTGCGAAGACCAGATCGGCGAAGTCGTCATGGCGCGCCTCATTACGAGAGCCGCCAGGCCGAGTACAGGACGGGGCAGATTGTCCCAAGGCGGGGAGAGTCGCATCCTATAAACGGGCGCTCCTCGTCACGTTCCGTATTCGCCTGGGTAGTGGTGGGGTTATCGCACGATCCATCAGCGTTAGGTTATCTATCCGTGCATACGTTATGCGATTTTCGTCATGGAATGCAACGTACTTTTCCGTTACAAGGGGAAAAATAGTCGCAGCGGCGGAGTTAACGCCCTTAACAGAACGGTTGTGGAACACGAGCCGCCCTCTCCTAGACAGTTTTTTTGGCCCGGCCGAAAAATTGGCTGTCACAAGAACATCTCGTCGTCACTTCGCCCGATGTGTTGGTGAGTTCTTCGAGCGCTGCCGGACACTCTCTCTTAACAACGACGCGTCGCCATGTGTTTCTTGACACACGGCGGCTCGGTTCTTCTCAACGTGTTCCTCGCAGTTTGACGTTGGCCGTCACTCTAGGCTGGCTCTCGCGCTGATTCAGCCTCCGGCGTCTTGCGCCATGTCTTGCCGTTCTCGCGGGCATGCGGACCGAGAGACGGCTGTCATGCTTTTTCGCCTCCAGCGGCCCTAGGGATAGAAGGCGCCGTGCGGCGCCTCCTCCTTTTCGCCCGAGGAGCCATGCCATGAACGCAAGGCAAGCTGGAAACGTCTTCGATCCTTTGAACCTGGGACGATTTGAATTACACGCCCTTGCCGGCGATAACCAGGCGCCCGACGAGCTTGCCGCCGCGCCGTGGGCCGACCATCGTTCGCCGCCCAGCCGGGCCAAAGCAGTGATTGCGCCCGACGATCGCTTAGTTTGGGTGCAGTTCGCCCCAACCGGAAATGGCCTAAGCCGCACTGAGCAGCGCGAAGAAGCCGTAGCCGGCTTTTGCGTTGTCCGCCGCCGCTTGGGATCGGCGCTGGCGATGATCGTTCAAGGCGAGGGAGTGTTGGTGAATGGTGCGGCGGCGCTGCCGCTTTCTGTGCTGTCGGTCAAAGATTCCGTCGTATTGGGGCCGGGCCGGCACTTCTATGTGACACAGCGGCTGCGTCCGCATTTGGGATCGCCGCCGCAGTTCCTGCTAAACAAGCTGTGTCCGCTTTGCCAAATCCCGATCACCAACGACACCCGCATCTATCTTTGCCCCTGCGGCGCGCCCTATCACCACGAAACCGCCGAAAGCCACCCCCAGGTGGAAGCCGGCGAACGGCTCGACTGCTACGCCAAAGTCGAAAAGTGTCTCTCTTGCGGGCGCCGCCTGACGTTCGAGGAGTTCCTTGAATGGGATCCCGCCGAAGTGTGACCGGCGCCGCCGCACGCCGCAACGCCCGCCCAACCAGTACGTCCTAGAACTGGCTCCATCTTTCCCTCCTGTTGCTTAGGGCTACCCGTATGGCCACACCGCTTTCCATTCCTTCCTTCGAAGAATTTCAACGTCGGCGGCCAGGCGTGTGGCCGCCGCCCATCCGGTGGCGGCGGTGGTCGCCACAGCCGGCGGCGCCTAAGGATCTCTTGGCCGATACGCCCGCGGCTTGGCGCGAAGACCGCCGCCTCTTGCACGACAAATGCGTGGTGGTCATGGGTCTGGGCGCCGTTGGGAGCGTATGTTTCGAACAGTTAGCCCGTTTGGGCGTGGGCCGACTCTACGGTTTGGACCCAGACCGCTACGGCGCCGAGTCGTGGCTTACGCAGCCGGCGTCCAAAACCGACCAGGGCCGCCTTAAGGCCCATGTGCAGGGTCGCCGCGCCGCTCTGGCGAACCCTGCAACGCACGTGGCCACGTCGGTTGCGTTTGCCCAAGATGCGCCGCTGGCCGTGTTGCGGCAAGCCGACGTGATTGTGCTGGCGGGCGACAATCTGGAGCTTCTGGTTTGGGCCGGCGAGTACGCCGCGGGGTTGGGCAAAGTCGTCGTTCAAGGCGCCGTACATGGCGCCACGCAACAAGCGATCGTGCGCGGTTTCGACTTATCCAACCCCAACGCCGTTTGCCCGACCTGCTTGCTGGCCGAGGATGATTGGAATCGCATGACCAGCCGCCTGGGATGCGATCCCGCCACCGTCCGGTTGCAAGGCCTGGAGCCCACGCAAACCTTACCCCATGTGTGCGCCCTGGCCGGACAAATGGCGGCCGGCGAAGTTCTCCAGTGGTTGTTAGGGAGAACCGACTTGGCGCTCTCGGGCGCCGAGGTGCAGTACAACTTGCCTACGCACCGCGTCTTGCGGACGGCGTACTCTCGCAAGGCGACGTGTCGCGCTCCCCATCGCCAATGGCGGATCAGCGACGCGCCGCAACCTTGGCGAACAACCACTCTGGCGGATCTGACCAACGCCTTGCGTGCGCCGCACAAGCGTGTAAGCCCAGGGAACGCCCCTACGTGGCAAGTTCGCGCCGAGATTCCGTGGATTACCCGGGCGTCGTGTTGGCCATGTGGCAAGGTGCAGGCGGTGCGGCGGTTCTCGCGATTAGGGCGTAAAGTTGGCCGCTGTGGATGCGGCGGTCCGCTGTGGGCGGATCTGGAAGGGCGTCGCTCCATGATTCCCCCGGCCGATTTGGAGGCGGTCTGGCGCCAGCCGCTCGCGCGTCTGGGGCTTCAAGCCGGTCAAAGCGTGGCTCTCTGTCACGAAGACGACATGGCCTGGTTCATCCTGTCATAGATTTCCTCGCGCCAGCGCCTCTTCATAGACACCGAGAAAACGGCCGGAGGCAAGTCGTGACGCGCAGGGAGGGCGCAGCGGGGTCTTACTTTCCAGGGAGTTACCACAATGAGCGTATGCACTTTATCGACCAGAGCCGACGAACGTACAGCGCGGCACGAGCAAATACTCGCCCGCGCGCTCCAGGAAAACGCCGGGCCACGAGACTGGCGGATGTGGAAGCAAGCAGCGGCCCAGTCGCTGGTGGAGTTGGCCAACCAGGCGTCGCGCATGGAAGTGCTCGATATTCACTTGGTCGGCGAGTTCTACGCCGTCTACCGCATTGCGATGCCGGTACCGCGGTGGCCACGGAGGAACACACTACAATTGGGCCACGAGGCAGTCTTCGACCTGCTGTATGACGAGTCGTGGCGCCGCACAGCGCCGCCCCCCACGATGCCCCTGGGCATGTTCTTCCCGCCCGATGTGTTCCATCCCAATTGCCGCCCGGCGCCCATGCCGCTGCCTGTGGGCGTGCCGCTGTTCGATAGCGCGCCCCGGGTGTCGGTCTGTCTGGGTAGGTTGCAGCCCAATGTCTCGGTCAAGCAGTTGGTCTTGATGGGGCATGACTTGGTCAGTCTCCAGGCACTGATGCTGGACGAGACCGATCCCCACGGTGTTTTCAACCCGTACGCTTCGGAGTTCTTCCGCCATCGGGCGGAAGCCCCCGCTTTGTATCCCTTGGGGCTGCTTGAACCTTGGACCCCGGGAGACACCCCATGATGATTCGTTCGTTGCATGCGCGTCGTTCTCAGCCGACGGTTCCCCGCACGCGGAGCGTCGCCAATTGGACTCAGGAAGAACGCGGCGGCTGGATTACCTATCGCCGGAAGTGCACGCTCAAGAATCAACAGCATCCCTTGGCGTATCACGCCGACTGGGCGGGGCCGGTCAAGCTGGTCGATTCGCCCCACAGCGGACTGCAAGTTCGGTACGACTTTTATTTGGACCAAACGCCAGGCCACGAAGGCGATCCCACCCTCGACGCCGATCTAGCCCATGAGAACGAAGAACTCCAGAACGCTTTCGCCGCGCAGGTCGAAGCGTTTGCCGAGCAGAGTCACATAGACGACTGGTCGCCGCCTCCTTTGGAGTCAGTCATTGGCTGGCTACGGCAAAGCGGGTATGAGCCGACCGAGGACGAAGATCACCACTTGCGGCTAAGTATTCGTCGACGCGGCGCCACGGGTCAGGTCAAGCTGGTGCGTGAACCAGGCCGCTTGCGTCTCAGCATGCCGCTGGGGCGCTGGGGCGACTTGCCGGCCGAGAATCGCGGCGCGATGCAGAAGTTAGCTTCGCTGGCCAATGCCCGCTGCCGCTTGGCGCGCATCGTGTGGGAGTCTCAAGACGCGGTCCACGCCTGTGAGGCGCGTGTGGATTTGAGCGGGCTCCCCTACACGGCACAGCAAAGCCGCCGCATGGAAAACTTCTGGCAAACGATGACTAGCCTTTCGATGACCGCTCTGGATCTGGCGGTAACGCAATTGGCTATGGAGCTTGCGGTGCTGGCCGAAGATCGTGAGCAAGAACTCGCCAGGTTCCTGTTGTGATCGCGCAGATGCTTTTGATCTCTCGACTCTGGCGATTCGTTGCTTGTCTCTTGTTCGTTCGGCGCCAGGTCTTGGCGTTGTGGTTTCCCTGTTTCCTTGGGAAGGAGGTGTTGAATGGGCGCCGTGCATGCGCCGGAGAAGCCCGTGATCGATCCATTGCGCGTGTTCGCCGAGGACGTAACGGGCAGCAAGCTCATCGAGCTAGACGGCATCGATGGGCATCGCAAAGCCAGCGATGTGGCCCAGTCGCTGGCCGGGGAGTTGAACCTCCCCCTGAATACTCCTTGGGCCATTCGGGACGAAAAGTCGGCCCGCATGTTGGACGATGATCTCCCGCTTGGCCAGCAGGTTGAGCAAGATGCGCGTCTGACAGTGATTCCCCGGTCCCATCTTGGGTAAGCGAAGTTGCGGGCCATCACTTCGCCACCGGGGACGGGAGCCACGGCGGCGTCGCGATCGCGCGGCGCCGCCCATTTTTGTTTGTAGCGTTGGAGGAAGCCCGAAGCCGCCAGCCCAAAGGCTCAACACCAGGGCGAGCATGTCCCCTTGAGCGAACCGCGCAACCCCGCGCTTGGGGCCTTGATCCAACGCCTGCCCTTGCACGTTTGATCCCTTCCTTGAATCTCTGCTCGTCCATGCAACCCATTATCCTGACCAACGGCGACCATCTGGCCGTCGAGCTGTACTCCAAGGCCGAGGAGCCCAAACTGCTCGGCCGGGAACCGGTGACCGTGGGCGACCTGGCAATTGCCCGCGACGAAACCTGGCGCGAGGCGCTGCGCGTACGCAAGCTCAACGAGCGCAACCCCAGCGAGTTCGCCATGCGCGTGTTACCGGGCAAGCTGAGCAAGAGCGGCCGCATGGAGTGGTACCTGCTGGAGTTGTCCGACGGCGAGCAGGTATACCAGCGGCGTTTTTCGCTGTGGAGCCTGGCGCCGGTCGCTCGGCGGCGGGCGGCGGCTTTGCTGGAAGCCGAGGCGCTGCCCGAAGGCGGCGAGTATCACTTTGGCTTGACTTCGGTTCCTCGCTCTCCGCGCGACCATGGTCACGAAACGCCTCCCCCGGCCGCCAAAGCAATCCAGCACAGCGAGCCGCTGGTGCTCGAAGAAGCGTCGCTGCAAGAACATTTGGCGGCCAGCGAACCGATCCCCTGCGACACAGCCGAGCCATTGGACGAACCTGAACCGCCCTTGCCGATCTTCTTTGCGTCTGGCGTGTGGGAGGCGGCGTACGAATGCGCCCGGCGCGGCGGCGAGAACGAATCGGGAGGCGTGCTTACCGGCCGCCTCCTGCGCGACACGGACTCGCCCGAGATCTTTCTGATGATCGACGCCTGCATCGACGCCGAGTTTGCCGACGAGCAGAAGCTATCTGTCACGTTTTCGGGCGAGTCGTGGGCAAAGATTCGAGAGGTGTTGCGTTTCCGCCGCACACGCCTCAACCGGCCCAACGAACGGATTCTGGGCGCGGTGCACGGGCACAACTTTCTGCCGACGGCCGATTCCCGCGGCGTGCGCACCTGCGAAGTCTGCGCCATCGCCAAGTATTGCAGTCGCACCACGGCGCTGGCGAGCCTGGATGACTCTCAGTGGCACGCCTCGGTGTTCGGCGGCGGCCAACCGTGGGCCGTATCGTTGATTTGGGGTTACACCGCCCGCACTCAAGACGACTGGCGGTTGTATCACTGGAACGACGCTACGCTCACCCCGCGCAGCGCCCGCCGGATCCAAGAGGCGTAGGCAGTGGCAAGTTGTGCGCAGCGCACGAGCGGCTGCCGCGCGTGCGGCGCCGCCATGCCTTCTGCTTCGCCTCAACGCTCATTCCCAACTCCTCACTCCCTCTTCCTGCCTCCAGGAGCTTCCTATGGCGTTCGATCTGAATCAATGGCTGTCGGCGTATTCGCATTCGCATACATCGGCGCCAAGCGGCGTGGCGAAAAAGTTACTCGAAAGCGGTAAGCCCCCCGATGTTTGCGCTCAGACCTACATGGATGTGCTGATGCCGCAAATTGCCAACCCTCAGGTTGTGCATGCCCTGCTAACCGACCTGTTCCATCAGGCGCAGGAGATGAAGAAGAACGCCGATCCTGAATCGGTGGTCATGAAACTCAAGGAGTTGTACGAGCAGGCCATCGCCGAACTGCGTCACGGACCGCTGCGGCCGGCCACGTTTATCGAAGCGGTCGATTGGCCCTTGGACACGCCGCAGCCGCGGGTCGAAGTGGTCACGGCCGACGGCGTCCATCGCTACCCAGCGCTGGCGCCCAATATGTCGGTGGACGACCTGGATCCCGGCGTTACCGTGTTTCTCGATCCCGAAGGAGCGGTGGTGCTGGCGTACAGCAAGACCATGCCGCACGTAGGGCAAGAGGCGAAGTTCCAGCGTCGCTTGCCTGGCACGAACTACGCGGAAGTCGCCGTTCGCGACGAGCGGTTCGTGTTGCACATGGCCCAGCCGGTGCTAGACGCCCTAGAGGAAGGCCGCCTCAAGCGCGGCGCCCCGGTGCTGTTCTGTCCTCGCCGCGAGTTCGCCTTCCAAGCCGTGCCCGCCGAGCAGGATCGCAAGTACCGCTTTGTCGACGAAGGGCGGATTCCCAACGTGGTGGCCAACCGCGATATCGGCAATCCTCACTGGTCGCTGGCGTGGCTGCTGCGGCGCACCGATCTGCTGTTGAATCGGCCCGACATTCTGGAGTTGCTCGATGTGCGGCCCCGCGTGGGCATCCTGATGGTCGGCCCGTCGGGAACTGGCAAGACGCTTACCATCAAGGCGTACTTGCACGAGTTCCACCGCATGTTGCGCGAGCGCACCGGACGCGACGACTTGGGGAGTCGTGTGGTGCGGGTCAAGGCGGGCGAATTGCTCTCGCCCTGGTTCGGCGAGACGGACCAGAACTTCGAGCGGTTGTTCGACGATGTCTACGCCATTGGCAGCACGCCCGAGCGCACCGCCGACGGCGAAGAAGTGATTCTGCCTGTCGTGCTGCTGATGGAGGAGATTGAAGGCCTGGCTCGTCGCCGCGGCGCCGAAGACGGCACGGGCGTCTACGACCGGGTGATTGGCACGTTGTTGCAGCGGCTGGACGACCCGAACGATGACCTGTCGCGTCTGCCGTTGATCATTGTGGCCAGTTCGAATCGCCCCTCGATGATCGACGTGGCAATGTGGCGCCGGCTGGCCACGGTGGTTGCTCGCTTCCATCGATTGGACCGCGACGGCTTAACGGCGGTGCTCAACAAGAAGCTCAAGGCGCACTTCCCGTTCGCCTCGCGCAACGGACACTCAAGCGCCGAATTGCGGGATGCGTTAATTGACGAGGTCGTGGCAACCCTATGCAGCCCCAACGGGGACGACGCGATCATCGAAATCACACTCCGCGACGGCTCCAAGATCCGCAAGGATCGGCGGCACCTGTTAACCGGCGCCGTGGTGGAGCAGGCCGTAAGCGAAGCGATCGACCGGATCGCGTTCCAGGCCGCCGAGCGAGGCGCGGAAGGCGTCGGGTTCACCTCGGCCCTGCTGATCGAAGCCCTGCACCGGCAGATCGACAACCTAGCCGACAACATCACTGCCGCCAATGCGGCCTTTTACATCGACCTGCCTGAGAACGCCAAGATTGCCGACTTAACACGACTCCGCCCCCGCGGCGGCGCATTTGCGAAGCTAAT
>CAYWIS010000171.1:0-12779 GCA_964458385.1 uncultured Pirellulaceae bacterium | reverse complement strand
CTGCCGAGTTTTGATCAAGTCCCACGACCGTTTCGGCCGAAATTATGAGGTGAACAGGCGGATCACAACCACCACGTTCGCACGTGGGCGCCGTGTCCCGCAGCGGGGCGATGCGTTGTTCGTGGCGTCCCTTGGATAAATGCCCGTGTCGAGCCTTTCGATTATTGTTCCGTTCCGCGGAGTCGCGGGCCCCTTTGAGGACACGTTGATTTCGGTCCTCCAGAATCGGCCCAACGACTGCGACGTCGTGGTGGTCCATGCCGGGCCTTATGGCGATCCTTACGGCCTGCGCGAGGAAGTTCATTTTGTACCAGCTCCGGCTCAGAGCAGCCTCCTTGAGCAGGTCACCCTCGGCATCCGCGCCAGCAACAGCGAAATAGTCCATTTGCTGTCTTGCGGTTTGGAAGTGCAAGATGGCTGGACGGAAGTAGCCTTACAACACTTTGAGGACGAAGCCGTAGCCGCCGTAGCTCCCCTCATCGTGCGTCATTCTACAGGGCGCATTGTTTCTGCAGGGGTTCAAAGCACCTTGACCGGGCTCCGTCGCACGGTGTTGGCAGATCAGACTCCAACGGCCGTATCGGGAAACGTACGATGCGACGGCCCCGATCTGCTCGGCGGTTTCTGGCGGAAATTGGCCTGGGAGCGAGCGGGAGGATTCGATGCGACCTTCGGCGACTGGTACGCCGATGTGGACTTGGCGCTCACGTTAAAGCGGTTGGGCTATACGGCGGTTGTGGAACCAAGCTGCCAGTTGGTCCAGACGTTTGAGCTCGCTCAGCATGAGTCCCCTTGGTGGGAAGGGCGGTACGCCGAAAGGCTATTCTGGAAACACGCTAAGGCTCGTGGTTGGCGTGGTTCGATCGTCCTCCACGCCGCATGTCTCGCCTGTGAATTTGTCGGATCGTTGCCCCGTCCACACCGAATGGCCGCGTTTCTTGGCAGAACGCGGGCGTTCGTCGAACGCCGCCGGGCTCAAACTTCACCGACGATGGTTAGCACGTCGCGCAGCGACAAAGCATTAACCACCGACCCTATACGCCGCCGCGATGCAGCAGGCGTGTTCCCCGACTCCGATCTGCGCTCGGTTTCCAAACGTAACGCAGTCCAGCCTTATTAAGCCGCGTGTTCCCTAAAGCGCCGCGAGACGGGCGTAGCATCGCGTCGGCCCCATGTGCCGATTACCCATGACGCGAGGCATCTAATTTCAGTTCGTCAAGGATCGCCCGCACGCGTTCTCGTTCGGGTGCGCGAAAGCGATGAAATGGCTCAGCCATGAAATCATCGCAAACCCCAAGGAGTGACAGTGCGCACTTGGTCGCCTTAATGTACCGAGAAGCGTATTTGCCGACGGTGTAAATCCGCTGGAAACTATCAATCACGCGGCTCAACTCGGCCACCAGGTGATCGTTACCGGCCACTGCCGCTTCGTAGCACGCGACAAAAAGTTGTGGAAACACATTGGCGCCACCGGCCACTCCGCCTTGTCCGCCAAGTCGAATCGCCTCCGATAATAAATGCTCGGGCCCCATCATGATGGACCAGTCAGGGCGAAGTTGCCGCAGGATGGTCAAACGGGCAAAGTACTCCAAGTCGCCACTGCTATCTTTGACGCCAACAATCGTCTCTAGCTGCGTCAGTTTTTCGAGAGTCTCGAATTCAAACCGGACCTTCGTCAGGGCCGGCATGTTATAAAGCACAAGGGGAAGAGGCAATTGCGCCGCGATGTTTTCAATGTATCCCAGCAGTTCCGTCTGGCCGGCGGGGAAGTAGTACGGGGTGGATAAAACCACGGCATCGGCGCCTGCATCGGCGGCAACATGCGCTAAGGTGACCGACTCAACAAATGCGGTGTCGGTAACTCCCACCAAAACCGGAACGCGGCGATCGACGAGGCGACAAGCCCGTTCAATCAGCTCACGGCGCAGACGATAGCTCAAACTTGGCGCCTCGCCCGTGGTGCCAAGCAGAAATACCCCATGAACGCCCCCTTCGATGACTCGGTTAACAAGTCGTTCAAGCCCCAGGAGGTCAAGTTCATCGCGCCTCAAAAGCGGCGTGACCAAGGGCGGAATAATGCCGTGTAAACGGAGCATCATGGTTATGCTTGTTGATTATTGCCCTGCACCTTTGACGACGCGGACAAGGCGCATGCTACCCGAAAAACAGCGGCACGCAACCTACTTGTACGCCAACACATCCACTCAGGCCGTAAACCGCCGATCTCGGAGGTGAACAAGATCGCAACGTTGCCATAACTCAGGGTAGTCGCCGAGGGGAAATCAGTTCCCGGATGAATCGCAGGGCGGGTATTCCAGCAACGTAAATCAGCACCAGACGGGTTGTCTACCGGAAATAGGAAATTCTTCCGATCAGCGCACCCGTGTTTTATCTCCTTGCCGGGCGGTGAGAGGTCATGCCGTTTCTAGAACGGAATTCGATGCCGTCAAAAGAAACATCAGCGGGCAACACGATAATTTGGCCGCATCAGTACTCGTCAACATCTAGGGCTACAGCATTTGATACGACGCGCCACGCCGAAAGCATACCCTACCGGTGCAAAGCGAGGCCGTTCGTCGCCCTTATCTAGCGCAATCCAACTTAGCGAGTTTTGGCCGCCGAGCACTGCGACCGATTAGGGGATCATTCTCATCACGGGTCGGCGCGACGGATAAATGATGCTAACCCAATGGGCGTATGGATCGTCAGCGACAAATCCAAGTCCATCACGGCGCATCGCCAGCGGGAACGAGCATGACCGGCGTGGACGTGGTCTGTAACAGACGGATTGTTTGACGCCTGAACCGTCGCATAATACCCTTGGACTGTCGCACGGTAAGGGCAATCAAGTCGCACTGTTGCTGCTCCGAGAAGCGAAGAATCGCTCGCGCGATGTTGGGATCGTCCAATACCACGCCTTGAGCCGATCCTCGATGCTGTCCTTCCCAACGATCGATCAACCGGCGCAGGTAGGCCTTTGCTTCTGCGTGTTGCTTCTCGGCCAGCGATTTCGATCGTATCGCGTGCCCACACCAAAGCCATTTGTCAACGGCATGGGGAATGACGCGTAACAGCTTGCTTTCGGCGCGCACAGCGTCCGCCATCGCAAGGGCCACAGGCAAGGCGCGTTCGGAAGCCTCTGAGCCATCCAAGGGAACCAGTACGCGTTGTAGCCGTGGCGTCGACGCCCAAGCAGGAGGCGTATTGGAACCTCGCACCAAGACCAGCGGAACCGCTAATTGCCGCAGAAGAGCCGCCGCCACGCTCCGAGGCCAATACCACCGCCATCGACTTCGCTTTTGCGAGGCCATAATCACCAGGTCGGCGTTGGCATGCGCTTCGGCGGCGATCGCCTCCTCCGCCTTTCGCCCTTCGACCACAACCGCCACGCCGCGCGCGCCTCCCTGCTTTTCCAACCGCTCGAGGACGCTATTCAGATACACTTGCCGCTGATACTTTCGCCAGAAATCCGGACCGATGTTCGTCTGGAATCGGAGAGGATCTTCCATCCAGTCCGCTGACGAGTGCACATGGACTAAGCGAATCTGGGCGCCGCACGCCCTAGCAAGCGCCAACGCGAGGGGTAATGCGTGTTCCGCAAACACCGATCCATCAAGCGGCACCAGCAACGAGCGAAAGCTCGGTAACGTAAGGCCAGACGGCCTCGCTGCACTCTGCCGCTCGGTGTAATTGGCCTCCTGCTCGCCAGGCCAGACCAGCGTCAGTGGGGCCGTCTCTGAGACGCCCTGGCGCTTCAACGCTGATTCCTTCGACGAGTCAGCGCTCGGAGCGGAGGAAAGACGGCGGGCTGGCATTTGCATGGCGGATGCGTAATGAACTCACTTAGGGCGTAGGAAAGCGGGCCCCGGGCGCATCGGGGCTTACTCAGGGAGCGTGTATCGTGCTTCGATCAAACTACGTATAAGAGTACGCGTCTGCGCCGGTGTAAGGTCCGTACGGTTCGCGACCAATTCGACCTGGTCGGCCAGATAACTGTCTTTGACGGCGTCGCGAATCCACCGCGCGTAATCACCGCGGCGGAGATGAAACATCCATGTCTCCTCATCGATTCCTTCAGCAATCTGCGCGAAAATCGATAAGTTCTGCGCGCGGAGGTTATGTCGATTATCGGGACCACGGAAAAAGAAACTGTGATACCGCATATCGCCCTCGGCATACTTCCTGTGATGCCGAATGCGTTCGGCGCGGCCGGGGATTATGCGAATCGGGAACGGCGGTTCCGAACGACGCGGAAACCAAACCACCGCTTGCTGCCTCTGAAGATTTAGCCCTTCCGGCCAGGGGAGCGTATAGCCCACAGCCGTGGCGAACTTTTGTAGCGTTTGCTCAGGATTGGCGCCAACGGCAATCACCACGTCCACCAACGCCAACGCCTCGGGCGCTACATGGTCGGGATGCACCGTCACGAGAATGGTTTCTCCCATCCGTTGCGGCACCACTCGGTCAAAGTAGGTGCGCTCGGCCGGCAGCATATGATGGGCTTCGTCCAGAACAATCCAGTGCGGCCTCCCGGTGCGCGTCCGCAGGGCCTGCAAGTTGGGAAAAAGCTGACTGAAAAACGCGGGTCGGTCGGATAGCGGGATCCCCAAGAGATTGACATTGAGTGAAATCTTGGGATCCTCCAACAGTGCAAGCGCCTCATTCACCGTGACGGCGTGCTTCTGGTTGCCAAGCGTCACAATGTCGGAGAGCGTCCCGTAATCGCCTTCCGGATCGACAATGCAAAGTTGATAGGCGCGGTCGATCAGCCGTTCAACAATTCCTGCGGCCACCGTCGACTTTCCCGCCCCGGAAGGGCCAGCGATCAGAACGTTGATTCCATAAGGCGGCGCCGTCACCTCGGTTCCATCTTCGCGCAGTCCAATAGGAATCAGATGCTTGGTAAGTTGTCCGTAAACACGGCAGAGATCGTCGTGGATCAACTCATCGATCAGTTCCGCAACGCCGTGACCGTTTTCGCCACGCGTGACCCACGCGGCGGCGGCGCGGATTGAGGGTACCGCATTGGCGACAGCGACAGCGCACTCGCTAGCTTCAAACAGCGAATGGTCATTCTCGGAATCACCCACCGAGACAACTTCGTGGAGAGATAACCCCATTTTGCGCAAGGCAAAGTCCATTCCTGTGGCCTTGTTCACCCCGGCAGGCAACACCATGATCGCCGAGCGATTGAAGATTAACTGTAGCTCTAGCCCCAGTTCTTGAATCGCCTGAAGAACCGCATGCTGATGCGGCATCCAGGTAGCGACGATCACTTGGCCCAATTCCAGTGGCGAAACTCCCAGAGACTCAAGCCGCCGCGCAAACTCAGGAGGCGGCGGCTTAGCCAGGAGAATGGATTCTCGCGTATGCGGTTCGTAGACGACCGCGCCGTTCTCGGCGACTACGTAGTCAAACAGGCCAAGGTAGGGGCAAACCGCCACAAGATCGCTGACCTGTCTTCCTGTGACCAACAATGCGCGGCGGCCCGACATTCGTAAGCGCTCAATCGCCGCAACGGCGACCGGCGACATGCACCCATCGTTGGCGACTGTGCCGTCATAGTCGGTCGCAAGGGCCAAAAACCGCATCGCTGATTAATTGCAATCCATGGTAAGTCAACTCAATCAGCGGGGCGTCACAGACAAATCACGCGCCCGCACAGGGTCGGGCGGGCTATGCACATCGGCACGGCGCTCGATTGCGTAACCCACGGCAACCATGCGAATCATCTCCTGCGCCAATTGCGTATGATAATAGGTGGGAGCCTGCCCGCGAAGTACGAGCACACCTTCGTCATCGCACACCACCACATCGAAAGTAGCGGCGCCTTTCGTGCAGACGATTCTTCGCTTTAGCCAGGGTATGCCGTGGGCATCTAATTCCACTGCCGTGGAACGAGAAGACCGATTCGTCCCGCTCTTTTGTGGTCGAATCGTCTTCCACGCAGTATTTTGCGTTACCCTGCGGCAGAGCTTTCCTCCATACAACGGCACCGAATGCTTTCGATGCGGATCGGCACCGGCCCATTAGGCCCCTCGACATTCACCACCTCGCCAACCGAGCGGCCAAACAGGGCATTGCCGATCGGCGTAAACGTCGAAATGCGATTCTGCAAGATATCTGCGTGATCAGGGTGGACCAGGGTATATTCCTCAACCTCGTCCGTCGCCAGATCACGAATGACAATCGTCGAATCGATAGCTACTACTCCGTGCTGCGCATCGCAAGCCTTCTTCGCCGCAGCATCACGATCGCCGCCGCGCCAGTTGTCGCTGCGGCCTCGATCTCCGTTCGGAGGAGGATGCGCAGAAGGCAAAGTCGCATCAAAACGGGGCGAATCCAAAGTCGTGAAGTTATCGTTGTGAGACATGAGCATTCTCCTAGTAAATTGAAAGGTAAAAGGGGGCGTATAAGCCGCATCCTTCGGAGATGCAGCATGCGAAAGACGTCACGCAATCCGACGATGCATGACTCGTTGCGATTCGCAACGTGCACATCGTTCGGCGTAGGGCACAGCCATGAGCCAGGCGTCGGGAATTTGTGCGTCGCACTCCCAGCACAGGCCGTACGTTCCGTCGTCCAGTCGCTCCAAGGCCATGTCGATCTGGTGGATAGTTTGCTCCTTGCGCAAGATCAATTCGTTGACAAACGCACCCAGGATCCCGGCGAGCAGCGTACGCCATGTGGCGCGGCACGTGCGACAGACCCCGGGGCTCTGCATCTGGGTAGATCCCAGCGCCAAATCCTGCGCCACGTCAACAAGCAGGTTCATTTCGTCGCGCAGGTGCGCTCGCAGCACCAAGAGCATGCGCCGGTACATCACCGAGGGGGATCCGTTGTTCATCCGAGCCCTCTCCGGAGAGTACGTCCCTGTCGCGCCATCCACAGCCGTTCGCTCCGCTTGGCAAGTGTCGCGCCGGCGCGATCCGCCGCGCGCGCTATCGCCGCGAAGGCGTTGGCGGCATGCGCGGTCGCAATCGCATGACGGCCCGACTTCAACCGCAGTACAACCCGGCAGCGGATATCCACGCCCCGGCGCGGCCCATTCACATCTTCAAACCACACATCGACATCGCGCAGCTTGGCCGCAAAGCGTCCTAGCGCCGTCGTGAGCCGCCGTTGGACGAACTCGCGCAATTCGTCGCTCAAAGTAATATCCCGACCCATCACGTTGATGGGAAAATGTGCTTGCGGACGCGTCGAGCGAGTGTCGATGAGCATCGCAATCCTCCTGAAAACCGAGATGGGCGCGGACGGAACACTTACGACCGCTGAAACTGTGAACTCAAGCGCGAAGCGACTTGCAACTCAATCGCCGCCGCGCCTTCGAGAACCCCCGACCAAAAGTCAGGGCAGCAGAAGAATGGTTTAGCGACGTGAGAGCGGATCAGGCGCCCGGCCGAGATGGCAAAGAAGAGCCGGATCCGCCCAAGCTCCCGTCTTTGCCGCTCCCCAAGCGCGATCCACCCGCTGGAGCACGAGAGCTAATGGTCGTTGCTCCAGCCTCGGCGGCGTACTTCCAGAAATGAACGCCGCAGGCATTTTTCCCGGAGCGGGACAAAATTCCCGCCCAGGCTGGCGGCGTGCAGCAAGGGACACAACGGGATCCACACGCCGGCACAGGATCGTGCGCGGAGTGGCGGCGACGCATCGTTCTTTGAAAGATATTGCATGCCGCATGATGGATAATCCCGTTACGATGTCTTCATTGGTATCCTACGTTTTAATCACTAACAGACAATCCCGCTTTGGGGCTAAGCGCACTTAGCCCTCCAGCGCGCAGGACGGGACGAGTCGGCCCCAGCAATCCTCGACGGCCATGGAGCTCCCTACGGTCTACGACCGCAAGGTATTGAAGGTTCGATCGCCAGCGTCGCCCAGTCCTGGCACAATGAATTTTCGCTCGTTCAGTTCGGGGTCGACAGCGCACGCGTAGATCGGCGTTTGCGGAAAACGGCGACGCACCTCGGCTACTCCGGGTTGAGCAGCCAGTATCGCGACAACTTTAACGATCGGGGTTCCCCAGGCATAAAGAATTTCGAGCGCCTCAATAATCGACCCGCCCGTAGCTAACATGGGGTCAAGGACCAACGCCACATCAACGGGGTCAACGTCGGGAATCCGACTGTAATAACGAACCGGCGTGGCGGTTGTTTCATCGCGATATAGCCCTAAATGCCACACCTCCGCGTCGGGAATCAACGTAAGCACCGCATCGGCCATTCCAAGACCCGCGCGCAGAATCGGTACGAGTCCAACCCGCTGCGTAACACGCAGCCCAACGGTCTTGACTAAGGGAGTCTCAACGTCAACCTCCGATGTGGTCAGATCGGCAGTCGCCTCGTACGCCAACAAACCGGCAATGCGGTGGACCAGGGTGCGAAACTCGTTCGGCGGCGTCGCGACATCCCGCAGCCGCGTCAAATGATGCTGAACCAGCGGGTGATTGACCACAGTAACACCGCCCATAAGCCACCCTCTGCCATTCGATGGAACAACTCTTAGAGAATTCGTCCGGATCGTAGACGTTCTTTATCCGGGGCGCGTTGGAGTCTGTCAATTCACGCCAGGCGAGTTCCCCCATTGGAGACTTCCTACCAGAACGTCTGGGAACCCAAAGTAGCGAGATTTGCGGGAATACCCGGCCCAGAAAATACGAATCAAGAAATGATCATAGGAACCGAATCTGGCACGCGTTATACTGAAACCGCTCCTCTTCTTATCTCTCTTGGTTCTAACTAACGGCGAGGAATTCGCATGGCTCGCGACAGCGCCACGCTGGCAGAAGACTCGGGTCTGCAGCGTTCGAGTTCAACTCGTCCCGATTCCGCGCATTCCGGCCCCGCCGAGCACGTTATTCCCTTGGATGACGACCTTCTGGAAGAATCCGGCGACGCCGAAGTCGATGCGGCCGAGTCCCCCGAGGATACAGAGCCGAACTACCGTCGGTCATTTCTCAGGGGCGGATTTGTGCAAAGCTTTGGTTCGGTCTTCGTGTCGATGATCGTCCACCTGGTTGTCCTTGTATCGCTTGCCTTAGTCATGGTGGACCAGCCGACCAAAGAAACGCTCCAAACGATTGTTGCCGAACTTTTTGAGGACCAGCCCGAGGAATTCGTAGAGGTCGAACTGGACAAACAAATTGAAGCCGCCGTGGAGCAAGCAATTTCGGTCGTTAGCGCAGTCCCCACGGTCGGCGCTCTTGGGGTGGCGGCGACCACGGAGGCCACGCTCCAGATTGATCAAGCCGTGGCGGAACGCGCCGAAGTGGCCGAAGTGGCAATCTCGGGCATTGACTCCTTGGCGCCTCCAAGCGAACGAATCATCGAAGAGGTTCCCGAAGGTTTTCTTGGCGATCCGCGTGCGATCGTCGACGATTACCAAGAAGCGATGGACCGCATCACGCAGGAAATCCTGATCAACCTGCAAAAGAGTCCCGTGTTGGTCATCTGGTGTTTCGACCAGTCGGAAAGCATGAAGGACGACCAGCGGGAAATTCGCGACCGTATTTACCGCGTTTATGAAGAACTTGGCCTGGTCAACGCAACCAACAACGACGCCCTGGTGACCGCCGTCACCAGTTACGGCGAGGGCTTTCTCGTACATACCCAGCGGCCTACCGAGGATGTCAACCGCATCAAGTTGGCGATTGAACAGGTTCCGACCGATCCTTCGGGCAAAGAGTCCATGTGTTCGGCGGTCGGCAAGTCCATCAACCTCCATCGTGAGTACTGCAAGAAGACGGGCCGCCGAATGATGCTCATACTCGTCACCGACGAAAGCGGCGATCGGGAGGACAACGACCAATACTTGGAAAGCGCTATCGCTATTGCCAAGGCTGCTCCATGCAAGATCTACACCTTGGGACGAGAAGCGGTATTTGGTTACCCCTACGCATTCATGCGATGGCAACACCCACAAACCGAGCGTATCCATTGGCTGCGTATTGATCGGGGGCCTGAAACTGCATTTGTCGAACAAATTCAAACCAACGGTTTTCACCGCCGACATGACGCCTTCCCCAGCGGATTTGGTCCCTACGAGCAATGCCGCATGGCGCGTGAGACGGGAGGCATCTTCTTCATGCTCCCCAGCGTCGAGACGAACATCGTTCGGGGCGAGAAGCGGCGTTACGAGCTGGACATCATGCGCCCGTATCGAGTCGACCTTCGGAGCCGGGCCGAATGCTTCCTCGACCGCGATAAGAGCCCGTTGCGTTCGACCATCTGGGAAATTGTCTACACGTTTAATCCTTACAATCCGCAAGCGGCCAAGTACATCGAACTCCGTACCGAATTCTCGCGTGACTTGGCCACCATGCTTAAGCAATTTGATCACGAGTTAAAGAAACTGCCGCCATATCTGACGGCACTGGCGCAAGCCTCGGAGATGCTGGAGAAACTGCAATACGAGCGAGAGCAAGAACCGGAGCCGCGTTGGCAAGCCAACTATGACCTGCTCCGCGCTCATCTCGTGGCGTACCAGGCGCGGGTCTATGAATATGGCGCCTACCTGAGGGCGTTTGCTCGCAATCCGGAGATCGCCCCCATGACCAAGCCGCCCAATTTGACGCTCGTTGAATGGGATATCGGAACGCGCAAGGAAACCATCACCGAAGAAAGCAAGCCCTACATTGAGCGGGCCCGAGAGCTCTACGAGACCGTCATACAAAATCACCCCGGCACGCCCTGGGCCGCTCTCGCGCAGCAAGAAATCAATCGTGGCTTTGGAGTGAAACTGTATCCCGACTACCACAAGCCGTACCCTCAAGTGACGGGCAAGTTGATTCCCATTCCCAAACTCTAGCAAGTGAGATTCTGAAGCATCGTCTTCCATGCCCTGCTACAAGAAGAATGCCCTTTTGGTGCATCGCCTTCGGGCCGATTGACCTCAACGGTGCGTCAAAACTCGTCGCCGACGGTTGGCGGTTGGCTCCATAAGACACGAGCATTGAGGGATCATTCCTAGGCAGAAAACAACGAATACTTCTGGATTACAAAGGTCGACTCAGACACACAACGCTCCAACACCTGCAGGCAATTGACACCCCTTCGGCAGGGCCTTAATGTTACGTTGGTGTTGTGGTCAATGCGAATCGGTTTACTTGGCTGGCCAGTGAGTTGCTTTATCAGTGAGAGATTTCTTAGAAGCACGTGACGGTACGCCCCTGCTAGCCGAAGCTGGCGTTTTGCGGTCAAGCCTGCTTGAGGTTCAGATGGCATTTTCTGGGACTCCTTGGCGCTTGGTCGCATGCCTCCACGTTTTGTTTGCAATTCTGGCCATCGCCGGATGCACCCAAAAAGCGCCGCCGCCAACGCAGCAAGAGATTCATCTCAAAGCCTTGGCCGTGTGTTATGGAAAGTACTTGGCCAGTCACCGAGGACAAACGCCGAGAACCGAAGCCGAGTTCAAAGCCTTTGTCGAACAACTCCCGCGCGAACAGATCCCAGGAGCGTCTACCGACCTCGAATCGTTATTCGTTTCGCCGCGCGATAACGAACCTTACGTCGTACGTTACAACCTGAAACAAACGACCTTCGGCCCAAGCGCCCCTGTTGTCGCGTATGAAAAGACCGGTGTTGAAGGCAAGCGGTACGTCGCCAACTTATTGGGCGCCGTGGAGGAAGTGGATGAGGCCCGCTTCAAGCAACTCGTTCCCGACTCCTAAGGAACAGCGGTTCTTTGAAATTCGGCATACCCGCGGTCGTTTGCCGAGCGATCAATCGGGCCGACGAATTGATCCTTTAACGTCGAGTTCGTTCTCATGAGAACAGCGCCTTGTACCCGTCAACATGCGTTCACGCTGGTCGAACTCCTGGTCGTGATCGCCATTATTGGGATTCTCGTTGCGCTGCTACTCCCAGCGGTTCAAGCCGCGCGCGAATCAGCGCGACGCACCGAATGCAGCAACAACGTCAAACAAATTGGCCTGGCGCTACATAGCCACCTTGACGCTTACAAGACATTTCCTACAGCGGGCACGATTCCGTGGGCCGATTTGCCCCTCGGTCCGCCGGGTAAAAATGGTCCTGGTTGGGCCGTGCAAATCCTTCCGTATATCGAACAGCAATCGCTGTACGACGCCATCAAGTCTTCCACGTTGGGTGCTGCGGATCCGAACGTGCGAAACAAGACAATCTCGTACTACTTCTGCCCTAGCCGTCGAGCGCCGACTGTTTCGCCGGCCGGGAATGCCCTCATTGACTACGCGAGCGCGACACCAGCCGACGCGCCCAATTCATGGGATCAATTTTGGTATGGCGAAACCTGGTCTGTGCCAACCACCGCAACATACCATGGGCTGCTGGTACGCTCCGAAACGACGCGCATCAGCAAGGAATCGAACATCACAGATGGCCTTTCCAACACACTTGCCGTTGGAGAAAAATGGGTACGGAATACAGAGTACCAAGGCAATGCCTGGCATGATGACTGCGGCTGGACCGATGGCTGGGACCCAGACACTGTCCGCTATACGGGTTACCAACCACGCTCTGATCGCTCCACAGTGGGCGGCCAAGATGGTTATCAATTTGGCGCAGCGCATCCCGTGGGCATGATGTTCGTCCTGGGCGATGGCTCGGTGCGGATGATCCGCTTTCAGATCGACCTCGCTGTGTTTAATAGCCTCGGCCATGGCTCCGATGGCGCCGTGGTTGACCTCTCAGCGCTGTGAGCTGTGGCGCTTTCGTCAATGGTCAAAGCACAACTTTCTGTTAGCAAACCCTTGGCTTGAAGGTCGGTTAGATAAGGAGCGGCCACATCTTCACGGCGCA
>CAYWIS010000170.1:0-12805 GCA_964458385.1 uncultured Pirellulaceae bacterium | reverse complement strand
ATGGCGTCCTGTTGCGCAGTTGGGTCCCCGCGCTTATCAACCAGGCGTGCAGTTTATTCGGCCTGATCGACGCCCTGTGGATTTTCAACGAAGAGCGTCGCTGCATTCACGACCTGATCGCCCAAACCGTTGTGGTCGACGTGTAGGAGTTTGGCGACGTGTTCCTTGCCTCGTCCACCATCGTCTGGCCGCATGACGACGGACATCATCGCCGCGCGGTTCTACCGAGTGACACCGTGAGCATGCGTCAACAGCGTGGAATCGCCTGGCAAGGTTGGCTGCATCTGGCCCTTGCGATAGTGGCAATGGCCTTCTGGGCGCCAGCGTATTGCGACGAAAGTCAGCCGTCAACGTTGGAGCGGGCCCACACATTGCGGATGACGGGGCGGTACGAAGAAGCCCAAGAGTTGTACCCGCAACTGGCCCACGAACATCCGGTCGAAGCGGCGCTAGGGCAAGCCGCCTGCCTTCGCGCGCACGGTCACGATGAGAAGGCAGGAGAAATTCTCACGGCTGCGGCCGAAGCGCATCCGTCGTCTACTGAACTCATCGCGCAGTTATCGCGTCTGGCGCTAGATCGTGGCGATGTGGCTCAGGCCGAGAAATTGGCCGCCCAGGCATTGGCTCTCGACGATGAGCAACTCCTGGCGCGTTATGTAATCGCCGAAGCACACGTAGCGGCAGGGCGGCTCGAAGAGGCGGAAAATGCGTATGCGTGGTTCATCGATTTCTACAATCGCTCGCCTCAGATTGACAATCCAGAAGATCTATACCTCATCGGCCAGGCGGCAGCGCAGTACGCTCGCTGGACGCGCAACAACAACCAGTTCCGTTTCCTGGTAAACGAGCTTTACCCCGACGCCTTAGAACTGGACGAAAACTATTGGCCCGCACGGCTGGCGACGGCCCAATTATTCTTGGAAAAGTATAATCAGGCGGCCGCGGTCTCCGAGTTGAACGCCGCCTTAGCCATCAATCCCAACGCGGCGGAGATCCACGCCGCCCGCGCCGGGTTGGCGCTGCAAGGGTACGATCTGGCGGCGGCGAAATTGTCGCTGGAACAGGCCCTGCGTCTCAATCCACGGCTTATTGCGGCTCATCAACTTCAGGCCGATCTCCATATGGCCAACTTTCAATTGGCCGAAGCCATTACAGTGCTGGGAGAGGCCTTAAAGCTCAACCCACGCGAGGAAGAAACGCTCGGCCGGCTGGCCGCCGCCTGCGGCGCGCTCGACGGCCTGCCCACTGACTTGCGAAGCGAGCTTCCCACGAGCACGCGCATGGCCAAGATTATTGCCCAAGCCGAGGCCGCTAATAAACATTGCGGCCGCTTTTTTCTGGCCATGGGCGACGCATTTGATCTTCTGCGGCGATATCCCGCGGCGGCGCACTTCTACGCGGAGGCCGAGCGTCGCATGCCGCAACTGATCCAAACTCGCGGCAAGCGAGGTCTGGTGCTGATGCGGCTTGGAGAGGAAGCGGAAGCAGCCAAGCTTCTGCAACAATCCTTTGACGACGACCCGTTCAACGTCCGCGTCAAGAACATGCTGGAAGTGCTCGATGTGCTTTCCCATTACGCCGTGCTGGAAACCGAGCACTTCGTTATCAAGTTTGATCGCGGGCAGGATGAAATTCTTGCCCAAGCGGTGGCTCGTTACTTGGAAGAGACGGTCTATCCCCAGGTGGTCCGCCAAATGGGCTTTGAACCCGAGGGCAAAACGCTCTTTGAAATCTTCAACCGCGCCCGCAACACCGGCGGGCATGGTTGGTTTAGCGCCCGCATGATTGGTCTGCCCTACGTAGGCACCGTAGGAGCGTGCGCCGGCAAGATGGTAGCGTTTGTGTCGCCCGACGCCATGCCCAAGAAGTTCAACTGGGGCCGCATCCTCAAGCACGAGTTCATCCACGTGGTGAATCTCCAGCAGACCAACTTCAATATTCCCCACTGGTTTACCGAGGCGCTAGCGGTCTGGCACGAGGAATTGCCCCGTCCCGCCGAATGGACTGCTGTTTTGGCCCGGCGAGCAGCCGCCGAAACACTCTTTAACCTCGACAACATCAACTTCGGCTTTGTCCGTCCCGCCGACCACGACGATTGGACCCTCGCCTATTGTCAAGCCGAGCTATACGCGGAATACCTGCTGCACAGGTACGGCGGCGACGCCCTTACGAAGATGTTGGCGGCCTACGCCGATAACCTGAACACTCGCCAGGCGCTGCGGCGTTGCTTCAACATTGAGCAAGAGGAGTTCGAAAGGGGTTATCGCGCCTACGTCGACCAAATCATCGCGAAGGCCGGTCCTTTACAAGACGCCCAACCAATCGACTTGGCCGCGTTGCAAACCGCTGTCCAACAAGATCCCAAGAACGCTCGCAACGTGGCTCGGCTGGCGTACGCTTACCTCCAGCGCAAAGCCAATGCGCAAGCGCGGCGTTTGGCTCTCGCGGCGCAGAAGATTGATCCGCGGGAGCCGCTGGCGGCGTACGTGCTAGCCCGGTTGCATTTGTCGATCGGCGATGCTCGTCAGGCCGTGGAACTACTAGAAGCAGCCGTCGATGAAAACGCTCCCGAGGAGCACTCGCTGGCGCTTTTAGCCGGGTTGAAGCTTCAGGCGAAGGACTATACACGCGCGGCCGAATTATATCGGGTGGGCGTTGCGCACTTCTCTACACCAGAAAAGTGGCTCAAAGCGCTAGCCCGTGTGTATTTGCAGTCGCAAGACGAAGAGAATCTTGGCCCGGTGCTAGAACGCTTGGCCAAGCTCGACGCCGACGACGTTTTGATCCGCAAGAAACTGGCGCGGCAAGCGCTCGACCGGAAGGATTACGCCGCCGCCGAACGCTGGGCGAACCAGGCGCTCTTGATCGACGTAACGGATGCAGAGTTGCATGCCGCGGCCGCCGAAGCCTTCGCCGCTCAGGAGAAGCACCTTTCTGCGATTACCGCGTATGAAACGGCCATTCGCTTGAATCCAGAACATCTTGCCTGGAGGTTGGCCTTGGCCGACGTGCAGACCCAAGCTAAGCGCTTCGACGACGCCCGCGAAACCCTAAAGAAGCTGTTGAAAATCGATCCTGATTTCCCTGGGGCCGATGTACTGCTGGAGAGTTTAGAGTAAAAGGAATGCGGGTTGTACAATGTGAAATTCACAAGGAATAATGGGAGCGTTCCCCGTCGCGTGGACGCCCCGGCATTCCCGGTTCACAATCTGCACAGGATCGCAAAACGAAAGGATAACTCCCTTGGCCCCTGATCGACCGGACGTTTCCCTTGCCGACTTTCAGCAACTTATCCGCACGATGTACTACGATAAGGACATCGCGCGGGGCGTGGACGGCACGTTTATGTGGTTGATGGAGGAAGTCGGCGAGTTAGCCGCCGCGCTGCGTCAGGGAGAACACCAGGATCAGTTGGAGGAATTCGCCGATGTGCTGGCCTGGTTGGCGACCATCGCGAACGTGGCGGGAGTCGATTTAAGCGAGGCGGTCCAGCGCAAGTATGGCTCGGGGTGCCCCGGCTGCGGCCAGTTGGTTTGTGTCTGCCCGAACGAAGGTAAACCGTGATCGGCCGCACATTCTCCTTCCATACGTCCTTCCGCCTTTCGGCCCTCTTGGGAAGCGTCGCCGCGCTGCTTGTGCTTTTAGCCGGCCTTCCGGGCCGCGCCGCGGAATCGCCACGCGTCACGGCCGTGCGCGTCGGCTTTGACGGCCAATACAAAGTAGGCGATTGGACGCCCATCTGGGTCACGTTGTCGGCTGGCGGGGAAAAGCTCCAGGGCCGTTTGGAGCTGACCGTGCTCGATGGCGAAGGAGTCGAAGTGGCGTATCTCGCCCCCGACGCTCCTCCGGTCGAAGTTCCCGCCAAGAGCGAGGCGACTTTTCTCCAGTACGTCAAATTTGGTCGAGTCCGTAGCCACCTGACCGTTCGATTGCGTGGTGATGATCGTGTACGCGTCGCCCGAACATTTCGTGCGCATGAGTTCCCCCAACCGCTCCCAGCAAGCCACGAACTGATCGTTACGCTCGCGGGCGATGCTGGCGTGTCCGACGCCGTGCGTCAAATGCGCCGCCGCGCCGACGAGCAGGTCATCGCGGCCCAGATTGACGATCCAGCGTTACTCCCCGATGCTGCTCGCGGCTACGACAGCATTGATACCTTGGTGCTCCTCACCAGCCGAACCGATTTTTTCGACCAGTTGGACGAGGCCCAGCGAGAGGCGCTCCGGCAATGGGTGCGGTTGGGCGGCCGGTTGCTGCTAAGCGTTGGCGCGCAGGGCGAACGGGTGTTCGGTCCCGAAGGCGTACTTGCCGACTTTGCGCCAGGCCGCTTCCTGGGGGTGGCGCCACAACGCCGCACCGCAGGTTTGGAAACGTTTATTAGCGCCGCAGAGCGTGTTGGGGCAGGGGAGGGAAGGGCAGCGGACCTACCCATGACCATTCTGGGCGACGTGCGGGGAAGGGTCGAAGTGTTTGAGGCCGCCGGCCCCGCCCAGCGTCCCATGGTAATCGATTATCCCGTCGGTTTTGGCCGCGTTACGCTGGTAGCAATCGATTTGGACCGCGAGCCGGTCGCCTCCTGGCGCGATCGCGGCAAGCTCGTACGACGGCTCCTGGAGGGTTCGGCAGGACGATTTGAATCGACCGATCGGCAAACCACACGGGGCCGCGTTTCACACATTGGCTATGAGGATTTGGTCGGGCAGCTTCGCGCAGCGCTAGATGAATTCCCCGGCGTTACACTGGTGGCGTTCTCGTGGGTTGCAGCGCTGATTGTGCTTTACGTGCTCTTGATCGGCCCGGGCGACTTCTTTTTCCTGCGGCGATTCGTGGGAAAAATGGAGCGTACTTGGATCACATTCCCCGCCACAGTTTTGCTGTTCTGCCTGACGGCATGGGCGGGCGTGCGGTACCTTAAAGCCGATCGCCTGCTGGTCAACCAAGTGGAAATTGTCGATGTGGATGTCGCCACTGGCCTGGTGCGCGGCGCCAGCTGGGCGCACGTCTACAGCCCGCAAACCGCTACATTCGATTTTTCGCTCTCGCCGCGGCCCGCGGCGCCGCCGGCCCAAGGCGAAGCGGCGTCGATTCTCACCTGGCAGGGCCTTCCCGGCTCCGGGCTGGGCGGGATGAACTCAACGACCGGACGCTTGATCGACGCTCCCTATCAGATCGTTGCACACCACAAAGATAAGACGCTGCACGTGGAGCCCCGCGGGATGCCTATTCCGGTGCGCTCCAGTCGCGGCCTGGGGGCTCGCTGGTGGCTTTCGTCGGAACCAACCACGGCTGCACCGCTGACCGCCACAAGCGACGGCGCCATCAGCGGCGAAATTGTGAACCCGCTAACCGTCCCCGTGCGCGAATGCGTGCTGGCCTACAATCACTGGTCGTATCGGCTGCCGCAAGAGTTGGCTCCCGGCGCCCGGGTGCGTTTCTCGCGGCGGCTGCCCGACGGGAACCTGGTGTGGCGGTTGACGCAAAAGTACGTGGGCGAAGATTATAAGGAATTCGCCACTCCTTGGGATGAAACCAGTCGCGACGTGCCGCGGATCATCGAGATGATGATGTGGCACGAAGCGGCTGGCGGCCGAAGTTATACAGGACTCTTGCACCGCTACCAGGGCGACCTCGACTTGTCGCATCACCTGCGTAGCGGCCGCGCCGTTTTGGTTGGTCGCGTGGCCGATTCAGCCGCTCCGCTGTTGCTCGACGGCCAACCGCTCGACGACGCGACCGCGCGCCGCTGGACCTGGTATCGCGTGATTTATCCCGTCACGGTGGAGTAGGGGCGGGCGCAGAGTTCCCGGGGGCCATGTTTACCTAACGGGCAACAGCGTCAGAAGCCGTAGGGTGTTGGCCCGGCGGACAAGCGAAAATCGCCTGCCACCCACCACCATGGTTTATTGTCGCCCGTTCCGCTTCGCCGCCAAAAGCGGCCAAGGGGGGACGAACAACAAGAGACAACAGCCAACGGATTGCTCAGTAAGGCGAAGGCGGCGTCCGGGCCTCCATCGCCCCAAGGACGGTGGATCGCGCCTCGCCGGTTACGATGTTTTGCTGCGGTGTGTTCCGCAGCGGCGGCTTGTCATCTGCCGATTTATCCAAGTTACCGCACTGTGATCGAAACGCACGACCTTACCAAGAAGTACGGCGACCTGTACGCCATTCGCTCGATCAACATGAAGCTTGATCAGGGCGATTTGTTCGGCTTTATTGGTCCCAACGGAGCCGGCAAGACGACCACCATGCGCATTCTTGCCACGCTGCTCCAACCCAGTTGGGGCGAGGCCTACGTGTGCGGCAATTCGATCTACACGAAGCCCAAGGAGATCCGCCGCCTGGTCGGGTTCATGCCAGACTTCTTTGGCGTGTACGACGACATGACGGTTTTGGAATACCTGGAGTTCTTCGCCGCCGCCTACCGCATTCGCGGTCCCGAACGCCGCAAACGCTGCGACGAAATGCTGGAACTGGTCGACCTGGCCTTCAAACGCGACGCCTACGCCAACACCCTTTCCCGCGGTCAGACGCAGCGTCTGGGCTTGGCCCGCGTGTTAATCCACGACCCGCAAGTGCTGCTCTTGGACGAACCACTTAGTGGTCTGGACCCGCGGGCGCGCATCGGCATGCGGAATCTGCTTCGGCGGCTTGGTGAAATGGGCAAGACCATTATCGTTTCCAGCCACATTTTGCCCGAGTTGGCCGACATCTGTAACAAGGTGGGGGTGATTGAACACGGCGTGATGAGCATCAACGCCGACGTGGCCGACGTGATGCGCCAAGTGCGGCAGCACATTGTGCTGCACGTGGCAGTGAAGGACAATTTGGACGGCGCTGCGCGAGTGCTTGAGGAGCATCCCTCGGTCAATCGCGTGGAAACCAATGGCCAACGTCTGGAAGTGATGCTCAAGCCGGAAGTCCAGGACTACAGCGACCTGCCCTCGCTGCTGGTGGAGCGAGGCTTCAAGTTAACTTTGTTCCGGGAAGAAGAAATCAGCCTGGAAGCCGCCTTCATGGCGCTTACCAAAGGCATGAGCGCCACCCCCGAAACCGAGAAAGCGTCAACCGCAAGCTAAACAACGCGCCGGGCGCCTCACGTCGCTACAAAGCGGCGAGTATTCAATTCGCCGCAGCGTTGGCAAGAGGGTACAAACAACCGAGCGATTACCGCGAGCCAGCGGCTCATCGGCTTTGCAGTGCAAAATCGAAGTGGTTGTCGCCGTCGCGTGTCACTTCGGCGGTCAATTCGCTGTTCTCGTGGTAGCGTGCAGGGATGTATTCGACGGGAGCTTCGGTTTCGCCCATCGCGCCTGTTTGTCCCGGCGGCAACTTCTCCATGCGCGAGGCGCGAATCTCAACGCATTTCGTACCAGCGGTAGTTTCCAGAGTGAATTTGCCGTCCTGAATTTTTCCGGCGGCGGGCGCTTCGGCGTTATTCACGTCGAGCAGGAGAATGTCACCTTCCGGCAAGGGAGCGCCATCCAAAGCGCTAAACAAATTGTTCCCCTCCCACGTGTTGTAATACCGTCCACGAAGATCGTGTGATCCGGTATCCGCCGATAAGAGGATTTCGCTCATCAACCAAGTGTTGGACGTGCCGTCGGTAATTGACGCAAGGCGTGTTCGGGACAGACAAAAAAAGATTCCATTCAGCGCGGTCCCTTGTCCCGAATCACCGAACAACGTCGAACCGGCCGATGCGACATAATTGCCATGGAATCCCTGTGCGGGGTTAGGCGTGGGCGAGGAAGCGCCCGCAGTCATGTTCTTTCCGCCGTTCGGATCCGAAGGGCAGACCAGCGTAGGAATGACCGTCTCCACGCCGGGAATATGGCAGGTAATAGTCGTCGGCTGATATTGTTGAATCCGATCGTGCAACGCCTGCATCTCTAGGAACGGCAAGATCGGTTGCATCCAGCATTGCCGCACGTTCCCATTGGAGCTTGCATTTGTCCCCAGGGCGTTGAACTGGCCTGGCGGGAACACCTTAAAGGTGTCGTGATAGTTGTGCATCGCCAGGCCGAGTTGCTTGAGATTGTTGACGCACTGCGAGCGACGAGCCGCCTCGCGCGCCGCCTGCACTGCCGGTAGCAACAGCGCCACCAAAATGCCAATAATGGCAATCACCACCAGCAACTCGACCAACGTAAAACCACGTGGCGCGCGCAGCGCTCGTTGACCATCCATCGCAGTCCTCCTCAAGAAGGACCCGTAAGAGATGAACACGGACGAGTAAGGACGCCCTGCGTCTAACGCGCAGGACGGATGTCAAGCGAGAATCGTGGCTACAGTGTTAGCTACGCAGACCTGCGTGTCAACTCTTTTGTTGCCGGCAAACCGCCCAAAGAGAGGATTCCGATCGAGGCGCAAACGTCCCGTAGCCCGTTGTGCGCGCATTACTTCGCGGCGACCAATTGCTGCAGCAGCAGCCAGAGTTGCACTTCCAGAGCCTTGGCCTGTTCGGGAGTAAACTGCGGCAAAGCTGCAAGAGGAGTCAGACTATCGGGCATCGACGCTGCGCGCTTCCCTTGGGGCGTCTTCAAGCAGGCAAAGGCAATGTCCGACGGCACGCCTAAGGTGAACTCGTCGGCATCCACATGCATGACGCAATCCACCAGCGTATTGGGCGCCAGCCAGTGCACTTCTCCCGCCGGAGTGGCGTAGCGGCCTTGCGCGTCGAGGTCGATCATCCACATCAGCGTGTCGAGGCGCCCCGAGCGTTCGCTAAGCAGCAGGGCATACCGCAAGATGGCCCGGCGGTGTTGGTCGTTGCGCAAGATAATCAACGGCGTATCGACCACCGCCAGGGTATCGCTGCGAACAATGTAGCGGCTCTTTTGCTGCTCTTCGTAGCACTTGGAGAGCACCAGTCGTTGGAAGAAGCTCAGGTTGGCGCCCAGCTTGCGTTCGGTATCGGGTGAAATGACCGTATCGCCCCGGCCGCGGATATTGGTTCCAAACCCAGTGGCGACTTCCTCCAGGCGATAGCGCGTTTCGCCCCCGACCGTATACGTTCCAGTCCGCGCCACGAG
The DNA here is from genome assembly GCA_964458385.1 of uncultured Pirellulaceae bacterium. Taxonomy (GTDB): domain Bacteria; phylum Planctomycetota; class Planctomycetia; order Pirellulales; family Pirellulaceae; genus JAHWKS01. The sequence goes on along the minus strand of CAYWIS010000170.1, from coordinate 3,773 downwards.
TGATGTGTGCAAAAAGCTGGCTAGTTGCTTGGTCATTTCGTTGACCGCGTGCAAATCGCCAGCGCCCAACCGCGGATAGCTCTTAACAATCAGGTGGGTGTAGGGAGCCGGAGCCGTCCGGTCAATTACGGTTCCCGGCGGTATGAGTTCGATTGGCCGCGCCGTCACGTCGTAACGAGCCAGCGTCGGGTCGGTTTGCCCGAAGGTTTCGCCCGCCTCATACACCCAGCAAGCCGCCCAACCCAACGTAAAGATCCATCGTGCGAGTACGGCAGAAACCTTGGCTGTCGGCATGACTTCCATTTCTCCGGTGAATAAAGAGAAGCCGTCGGTTGTGCGCTCAGTGCATGGTTGCGAAATCCGGTTCTAAGGTCAAGGCAAACCGCTTCCCGACCATTGAGGGATTCGCTCTTTTTGGCCGATTCGCAATCGTTGCCGTCCTAAACCACTCGCGGCAGGAGAAATCGCCCTTATTCCGGCCAAGACCACATAAATCCACAGAGCAGGTGGCAATTGCATACCGAAATCCCGCTAGTTAAAATGCACCGACTTGTTAAAATACACGATCCTGTAAAGTTTTTGGGCGGTTCGGTTCCCCTGCTCCCTCTTCGGGTTTAAGAACGCGCTTATCTACGATGTCACGATGCGTGAGTTCGGGGCGTAAACGATAAATTTTGGCCGTTCATCTCCTCATAAGTGCATTTCCAGGGTGTAACAATTCGCCATCCCATGCGCCGGTTACGTCTAAGGGCACTTCCTTCCAATCGCCCATCCACCAACCTGCTGACGTTCACGCCAGCCTTAGACTCCCCGCCTACGGAGGGAGCTACAAAACGCGGCGTTCAGGGTCGCCTCACCCTGCCCCGCCCCGCCGCAATGTCAAAGGAACTACGGAATGATAAGTCTTGATATCTTGGTACTAACCTCGCCCGAGCGCACCGATGCATCGCTGGCGATTGCGGCTTGCCGGGCGGGAGCCCGAGGCCTACTCAACTTGCAATATGCTCTCGATGAGCCGTCCACCTGGCGCGAGCTCGAGCGTCTGGAACGCTACACTCGCACGGCTTATGGCGTTCAGATTGGTCCAGATAGCGTTTCCCTTGTAGAACGCTTGCTGGCTGCCCCACCGCAACGTCTCGCGTGGGTGCTTTTGGCCGGCGGCGCCCATGAACGGGCGGCTGATTGGGTAGCCCGCTTTCAGAGCGCCGGGATCGAAACGCTGGTCGAGTGCATCTCGCTCGAGGAAGTGCGTACAGCACAATCCTGGGGCGCCCGTGGCGTCGTGCTGAAAGGACAAGAAGCGGGGGGCCGGGTCGGTTCCGAAACGGCGTTCATCCTGCTTCAGCGCTACAGTAGATACTTGGAAACTCTTGGAGACCGCCGTCCCGCCGTATTTGTGCAAGGCGGAATCGGGCCGCACACCGCCGCCGCGTGCGCCGCAGCCAGAGCATCGGGGATAGTGCTCGATGCCCAACTAGCACAATTGCGCGAGTCGCCCTACTCCGACGCCGACCGCCGCCTGCTTTCGGCCCTCGATGGCAGCGAGATGATCCTCGTTGGTGAGCGGGCGGGCGAAACGTACCGCGTCCTCAGCCGTCCCCGTTGCCCCGTTATCGAACGTCTCCAGGCCGAAGAGCAGCGGCTAGCCTCAACCATTACCAATGCCCAAGAGCGTCTAAACCAATGGCGGGCGATCGTGCGAGAAGCGGTCTTATCACGCGGCGGAGGAACGCCTCTCCTACTCGGTCAAGACGCTGCTCTGGGCAAGAACTTGGCCGATCGTTTCCAAACTGTAGGAGGCGTGATCGAGGCCATTCGCAATCAAGTGCGTCTTAATTTAGAGGGAGCACGTCGGCTGCGTCCCTTGGCGGAGGGCGCTCCGCTGGCCGAGAGTCATCGCACGCGTTACCCGCTGCTCCAAGGTCCCATGACGCGCGTGAGCGATACGGCCGCCTTTGCCGAGTCAGTCGCCCAGGCAGGCGCGCTGCCATTCCTGGCGCTGGCAATGCTCCGAAAGCCCGAGGTGAAGAAGCTCTTAAAAGAAACCCAAGAGCGTCTGCGCGGTCAGAGTTGGGGCGTAGGAATCTTGGGCTTTCTTCCGCCCGAAATACGCAAGGAACAGCTTGACGTCGTCCACCAGATCAAACCGCCTTTCGCGCTGATTGCCGGCGGTCGTCCCGACCAGGCGCAGGAGTTAGAGAAGGTGGGCATACCCACCTACTTGCATGTTCCGTCGCCAGGGCTCCTTAAGATGTTCCTCAAGGATGGAGCGCGGCGGTTTGTGTTCGAAGGTCGCGAGTGCGGTGGGCACGTCGGACCTCGCAGCAGTTTCCTCTTGTGGGAAACCATGTGCGACATCCTCCTGGCCCATATCGGCGCCGGCCGCGGCGACGACTTGCACGTGGTGTTTGCTGGCGGAATTCATGACGCGTTGTCGGCCAGTATGGTTGCGGCTCTTTCGGCGGCGCTGGCTGAAAAAGGCGTCAAAGTTGGCGCGCTCATGGGGACCGCCTATCTCTTCACCCAGGAAGCGGTGGAGGCCGGAGCCATCGTGCCTCGGTTCCAGCAAGAAGCGCTCAAATGCGAACAAACCGTGCTGTTGGAAACGGCGCCAGGACACGCCATCCGCTGTGTCCCCACGCCCTACTTTGACGTATTCGAAGCCGAGAAACGTCGCTTACGAGCCGAAGGAAAATCGCACGAGGAAATCGTCAAAGCCTTGGAGTGGATGAATATCGGCCGCCTGCGGATCGCGTCCAAGGGAGTTGATCGAATCAAGACCGATGGCGCGCCGCGTCTGGCGGAGATTCCGCCCGAAGAACAATACAATCGCGGCATGTATATGATCGGCCAAGTCGCCGCCATGCGCGACCGGGTCATTACCATGGCCGAACTGCACGCCGACGTGTGCGACGCCGGCACACGTCGCCTGGAACAATTGCCGCTGGAAGTGCTGGACCGGGACGAAGGCGAAAAGCCCTGCGACATCGCCATTATCGGCATGGCGTGCTTCTACCCCGGCGCTACCGGCCTGAGCCGCTATTGGCACAACGTGCTTCGGAAGCACTATGCCGTAACCGAGGTGCCGGCCAGCCATTGGGATTGGACGCTGTACTACTCGCCCGATCCCAAACCCCAAGACAAGTGCGTTTCCAAGTGGGGCGGGTTTCTTGAGGAAATCACCTTTGATCCCTTCCGTTATGGCATTACGCCCAAGACTATGGAGGTGATCGAGCCGCTCCAACTTTACCTTCTGGAAGCGGTCCGCCTGGCGATCGAAGACGCAGGCTACACCGAACGCCCATTTAATCGGGAAAAGACGGCGGCCATTCTGGGAATCGGCGGCGGCGGCAGCCCGCTTGGCGTGTCGTATGGGTTTCGCACCTGCTTGCCTCTGCTAGACAACGTGCCGAACGTGCCTATTCGGTCGGCCGAATTGCTCGAGATTATGAAGCCGGTGCTCCCCACGTGGACCGAAGACTCCTTCCCCGGCATTTTGATGAACGTGGCGGCGGGGCGCGTCGCCAACCGTTTCAACCTGGGGGGACCGAACTATGCGTTGGACGCGGCGTGCGCTTCGTCACTCGCGGCGCTGTACAACTGCATCCGTGAGTTGGAAACCGGCGCCAGCGATGTAGCCATCGCCATGGGCGCCGACACCGTGCAAACGCCCTACTCGTACATGGCCTTCAGCAAGACGCACGCCCTTTCCAAGCAATGCCGCTGCCGACCGTTTGACGCCCAGGCCGACGGCATCGTGCTAAGCGAAGGGA
>CAYWIS010000169.1:0-12867 GCA_964458385.1 uncultured Pirellulaceae bacterium | reverse complement strand
GAAGGCGCTAATGGCCTTGACGACAACAACGTCAACGGCGTTGATGACGTCGACGAACGAGAAACCAGTCCCCCCTACCCGTACCCTCTGCGCGGCTTGCAAGTAACTATCCGCGTCGTCGAACTCGACACCCGCCAAGTCCGCCAAACCACCGTCGTATCCAAGTTCATGCCCGAGTAAACGACACGTTTGCATGTGGCCGAACTCACAAGCTGGTTAAGAACAAACTTCCCAACTCACAACAGAAGTTAAGACTTCATCGCCCGCGGCCGAAGGCTCGTCTTGGGCCATGAGGGTTTGGGGCTTCCTGTTGTGGCGGAGATTCTTGTTGGAAAGTGAACAACATGCCGGGGGATGGGAATTTTGTGGCGTTGCGGGGAGTGTTGCCGGTGTTTCAGACTCCGTTCCACGAGGACGAGTCGATCGATTGGGCGACACTCGAGAAAGAAATTCACTGGCTTCTGGACCGCGGCGCCGATGGCGTCGTGATGGCGATGGTGTCGGAAACGCTGCGGCTGACGGAGGACGAACGTCGGCAAATGGCCGAGCGGGTGTGCGCGTGGATGGCGGGGCGAGGGAGCGTCGTCATTAGCGTGGGGGCGGAAAGCACTTATGCCGCCGAGCGGCTCGCCCGGCACGCCCAGGATTGCGGCGCCACGGCGGTTATGGCTATTCCGCCTGTTTCGGTCGCTGCGGGCGAAGCGGAATTGTTTCGGTACTATCGGCGCCTTATTGAGTCGGTGACGATTCCCGTGGTGGTTCAAGACGCCAGTGGATACGTCGGCCGGCCCATGCCTATCTCGCTGCAAGCGCGGCTCTTGGAAGAATTCGGCCCGAGCCGCGTGCTTTACAAACCTGAAGCAACCCCGCTAGGGCCGAACATTACCGCGCTTCGGGAAGCGACGGCTGGCCGGGCTCACATTCTGGAAGGCTCGGGCGGAATTGCGCTGGTTGATAGCTACCGGCGAGGCGTGGTGGGGACGATGCCGGGGGCCGATCTGATCGATGCGCTCGTGGCGCTGTGGCGGGCGCTGGAGCAAAACGACACAGCGGCCATTGACCGCATTTCGCCGCCGCTCTCGGCTTTGGTGGCGCTGCAAACGGGCCTGGATGGTTTTCTGGCCGTGGAAAAATACCTGTTGGTCAAACAAGGGGTCTTTCCTCGCGCTGTGGTCCGCGGTCCTGTTGGTTATACGTTGGATGAAGGCACGCAGCGCGAAGTTGACCGGCTGTTTCGGCTTTTGCAGGCCGCCGTGGGATAAGCAACGAATGCAAAACGCGGAGGGAAGAACCAATTTCTCACTCCGCGTTTCGGTTGGGACTTCGCTTTTCTCTTGGAGAACTAGAGATAGCGGTTGATCAGGTTCTCTAGCATCTCTTGGCGGCCGCTTTGGTTGGGGCGGATTTCGCCTTGCTTGAGCATATACTTCTCCAAGGATTTGAAATCGGCTTGGCCCGATTCAATCTCTTTGCCAATGCCCTCGTCCCAACTGCTGTAGCGTTCTTTGATGAACTCGTCCAAGACGCCGTCTTTACGAATGGCGGCGGCGATCTTCAACCCGCGGGCGAAGGCGTCCATGCCGCCTATGTGGGCGTGGAACAAGTCGACCGGCTCGAAGCTCTCACGCCGCACCTTGGCGTCGAAGTTCACGCCGCCCGGCGCCAGTCCGCCGTATTTGAGAATGACCAGCATGCACTGTGCGGTCAGATAAATGTTGGTGGGGAACTGATCGGTATCCCAGCCCAAGAGCAGGTCGCCGGTGTTGGCGTCGATCGAGCCTAAGGCGCCTTGCATTCCCGCGTACTCTAGCTCGTGCATCATTTCGTGCCCGGCCAGCGTAGCGTGGTTCGTTTCCAGGTTCAGCTTGAAGTGGTCCAGCAGGTCGTAGGTTCGCAGGAAGTTGAGACAGGCCGCGGCGTCAGAGTCGTACTGATGTTTGGTTGGTTCTTTGGGCTTGGGCTCAATGAGGAACTGGCCGGTAAAGCCGATGTCTTTGGCGTAGTCGACCGCCATATGGAGGAAGCGGGCCAGGTGATCCAGCTCGCGCTTCATATCGGTGTTGTAAAGGGTTTGGTAGCCTTCTCGGCCGCCCCAGAACACATAATTTTCGCCGCCTAACTCTTTGGTCACTTCCAGGCACTTCTTCACCTGAGCGGCGGCATAGGCGAAGGCGTCGGCGTTACAACTGGTCGCGGCGCCGTGCATGTAGCGTGGATTGCTAAACAGATTGGCGGTGCCCCACAACAGTTTGATGCCGGTCCGCTCTTGCTCCTCTTTGAGCACTTCGACAATGGCGTCCAAGTTTTTGTGCGACGCCTTGAGGTTTTTCCCTTCGGGGGCAATGTCGCGATCGTGAAACGCGTAATAGGGAACGCCTAGCTTTTCAAAGAACTCAAAGGCCACTCGCACGCGGTTCTTGGCGTTTTCGATGGAGTTGCTGCCATCGTCCCACGGGCGAAGCATGGTTCCAGCGCCAAATGGGTCGCTGCCCGTGCCGCGGAAGGTATGCCAATAGACCACGCTGAACCGCAGGTGGTCCTTCATGGTTTTGCCTTCGACCTTCTCTTCGGGGTTATACCAACGGAAGGCAAGCGGGTTCTTGGATTTGGGGCCTTCGTACGGAATCGCGTCAATGTCGGGAAACGCGGTCATGAGGTGTCCTTCGGAGAAAAAGAAATGTCAGGGAGTTTTCTTTGAGGGGAATCTTGGCGCATTTTGCGATAGGAAACAAGCGGGCGCGAGGCCGCTGTTGGGCCTTGCCGTTTGGCCCTGCATTTGCACCATGATCGGTGCATGCGCCACCCTGGCGCTTGTTGGGAGGGTCGAACGTTCGCTGCGTGTCCGCGTGCCGCGGCGCAGGGCGGGCGTCAACCGCGGTTTGGCGTGAAAACTTGCTGTTCGCAGACGGCGGCGCACGGGGCGCCGCTCCAGGCAATGGCGATTTACGGAGTGCAGTACAATGGCCCATTGGCAACATGATCGCAACGGAGCAAGGAAGGGCGCGCTGGCGGTTCTCATGCCGCTGGCTATGGCGGGCGCCCTGGGCCTGGTATTCTTCCCCGCCGCGGGTGCGGTGGTGGCCCAGGAAGACGCCGAAGGGAAAATTCAAGTACAACGACCCGATCGCCCAGATCGAGGTGACCGGCCCATTCGGGCCGATCGACCAGCGCGGCCAGATCGCCCCGACCGGCCCCGACCGCCGCGCGTCGAAGCTGATGATGAACCCGATGTGGAAGTGCGGCAAGATCGCGAAAGGGGCGACCGTGAAACGGAAATCGACTTCAATTCGCGCGGTTTGGTTGAAGTGATCTCCGCCATTCGTCAACTGCGGTTGGAAGTGGCTGAATTACGCCGTGAATTAGCCGCCCTACGCGCCGAGCGTGGCGACGGCGTTGTTCGAGAAGGCGCCCTTCGTGACGGCGAGCGCGGCCGCGTGTTGGATCGTGAACGCCGCGACCGCCGCGAGGGTGAGCGTCGAGACGTTGACCGCCGAGACGGGGAACGCCGTGATCGAGACGCTGACCGGCGCGATGGCGATCGGCGCGATGGCGATCGAATTGAAGATCGCGCAGAACGTCGCGCAGCCCGCGAGAACGACCGTGAGGAACGTCGGGCTGCGGAGGCCGCCAACCGCGAAGGACGCCGCGACGGCGAGAGCGCAGAGGAGCGGGGCGACCGCCGCGATAATCGGCAAGAACGTCGCCAGGAGCGTCGCGATGATGCTTCTGAAGATCGCCGCGACCGCGATCGAGAGCGCGACAACGAGTAACTAGCCGTCGTTGACGGCCTGGCGTCTATACGCCCGAACTGTCTTGGTTCGGGCTTTCTGTTTTGCGCGATCCGGATCGGTTAAATCAATTCGGCAATCGGCTCGCCGTTCTCAATCATGTAAACCGGCCGGCCCGAAGGACTAAGATATTGCACGCGGCGATCGATCCCCAGCACGTGGAACATCGTGGCCATCAGATCTTGCGGTGAGATCGGTTTGGATTGGGGCACGTCCACTTTCGGCGCCGACTCACCCACAACCTGCCCCATCCGCAAGCCGCCCCCCGCCAAGGCCAAGGTGGACAAGGGGGCCCAGTGATCGCGGCCGGCGTTGCGGTTGATCCGCGGCGTGCGGCCAAACTCGCCGGTAATGACCAACAGAATGTTGTCCGACAGGCCGCGTTGATGCACGTCGTCCAGGAACGTGGCGACGGCCCGATCCAATTCTGGCGCCCGGCGCCGTAACCCCTGCACGATGTTGCCGTGCATGTCCCAACCGCCGTAATTGATGGTCACAAAACCTACGCCGGCTTCGCACAATCGGCGGGCGGTCAGCAACGAAGCCCCCAAGCCCCGGCCGTATTTCTCGACAATCTTGGGGTCTTCCGACTTTAGGTCGAAGGCCTTGGAAGCACTGCCAAAGACTAACTCGAACGACTGTTGCTCGAATTGGTCCAGGCCCTCCATTAGCCCCGAGTGATCCATTTTGCGGTTGATTGTGTCGAGGGCGGTCAGCAAGTGGCGGCGGTTCTCCACACGCTCGGCGGGAAGCGTCAAGTTCATGTTCCGCCGTGCTTGACCGTTCTGGTCGAAGGGGGCGTAAGCTGTACCCAGGAACGCCGGGCCGTCGCCAAAGATGTTGCCGAACCGCACATAGGTTGGCGCGCCGGTAACCGGGTGATTAGCGCCTCGCCACCGCGACAAGATCGAGCCCATCGAGGGCCGCCCTGGAACGCCACCGTTGTCGGCCTGGCGATTGTCATAGCCGGTCATGACCCAGTGCGTGCCGCCGCCATGGCCGCTATTACGATGAGCGAAGGAGCGCACAATCGCCATCTTGTCGGCCATGCGGGCCATTTGCGGAAATGTTCCGCCAAAGGTTACTCCCGGGATGGCCGTGGGAACCTCGCCCGTCGCACTGCGGTACTCGGCCGGCGCCGTCATCTTGGGGTCGAAGGTCTCTACGTGCGTCGGGCCGCCTCCTAGCCATAGCCAGACGACCGAAGTGTCTTTTACGGTTCGTCCCTCGGAAGCTGCCCGCGCGCGGGCGCGGAGCAGGTCGGGCAAGAGAAGCGACGTTCCTCCCAACACACCGACTTTCAGAAAGTCGCGGCGGCTGCTTCCTCCACAATTCCCGTGACGTCGGCCGAACTCCACGCGCAACATCGTGCACCGTCCTTTCGTGAGTTTCGAACCAAAATGGAGCTACGCCAGGCGCCGGGTGGTAGCGGGCAAGAGGAGCCTTACGGGCGATCGAACATCGAGAAGAAACTTTCCCGCTCTTACCTGGGCAGCGTTCGTTGGTAGGGCTTTGGCAAGGGGTGCGACCGGCAACCCGTATGCCTTCCCCATTGCCAAAACACGAACTCGGTTGCGTTGATTTTATATCCAAGTTTGCTTATGCGTCAAATCTTTTTTCGCGGTGTTCCAGATCGCTTCAAGGCAATTGCGCAATGCATGGGTGGTGATGCTTCGAGGACACCGAACGCTGTTGCCTCAAATCGAACAGACAACGAAGGGATCGATCGGCCGTCTCCTGGCGCGGCTAATCACAGGCGACGATCCAGCCGTTGGCGCGCAGGCCGCCCAAGAACCACGGACACCGCAAGCTGCGCGTGCGCGTGGCGTGCAAGGGGATCAGCTCTCGAATGTGAAAGCCGGCTTGTTTGAGGCATTGAACTAGTTCGCGGCGCGTAAAAACGTGCAGAAATATGTTCGGCGCACCGCGATATTCAAAGCACTTGTCGCCTAGCTCCACATCGCCGACAAGTTTCGCCCGCAGCAAGTTGCCCAGTAACCACCAAGGACCTGCCGGATCAAGCCACTGTCGCCAGTAGTTGTGTACATGCACCACAAATACGCCGCCGGGTTTGAGGATGCGACGCGCATGTTGCAAGACGCGCTGGCGGTGGTCGCGGCCTTGGATCATTCCGAGGGTGCTAAACAGGCAAAGCGCGTAGTCGACCGACTGATCCGGCAGGTCCAGCTCAACCAGGTTGCGGCGCAGGCATTCGATGGGCAGGTTTTCGCGAGCCGCTTTCTCGCGCACCACGGTAAGCATGTGCTCGGACAGGTCAATCGCCAAACCACGAAAACCCCGCCGACATAACGGCAGAAGCGCCCGTCCCGTGCCGCACCCCAGATCGGCCACCAGGCCGGGCGTACGAAGGTGCCGCGCGACGACTTGCTCGTCAAAGACAAACAACTGGTTCCCGGCGTACCAGGCGTCGTAATCGAACGCCATGGGGCCCGAATGGACAAAGTTCCACAGTCCTGGCGTTACGCCGGGGGGCAACGCCGGCGGCGATGGCGAAGCAGGAGGCATCGCTCATGACCCCCAAGACAATGTCAGATTAGAAACGAAGCGACAAGATGTAGAAAAGGGCGAAAATGGAGCCCAGACAGAACGCAATTGCCAGGAACGCGAACAGCCAATGGGCGAACACCGCAAATATGCGGGTAGCGAAATCGGGCGCCGTAAGCTGAGTTCCGCGCACGCGCTTCTCCAACTCGCGCACGCGCTCCTCGAGCCAGAACATCCGGGTTTCTAGGTCAAGGTTCTTCTCCAGTTCTTTTTTCCGCACCGGCGCCGAAAGCGACACATCGGGCGGCAGGTAGGGTGGCTCCTCTAACGGCGCCGACTCGGCCGGACCGGGGGCGCGCACCGTCTCCAAGCGGCGGCCTTCCTTCAGGTGGTACCCGCACGTTACGCACAACACCGCGCCCGAGGGCAACTCAGCGCCGCAGTCAGGGCAGCGCTGGGCGCCCTCGGACGCGGCGGAAAGTGGTTCAGGTTGGGCGTCGTCAGGCTCGCTCATCGAATCATGGGACTAATGGTTATGTGCTTTTCCTTTAGGGGCCAGTAGCGTGACCGGCCGCTGGCGGTCGGAACATGGGGTTGGCAACGTTCACGACGTCGTTTCGGTATACCCTTTTTCGATCTTCTTCGCGATTAGCTTGTCGGCGTGGGCCTGGGCGGCCGTGGCGTTGGCGAAGGATTGGGTTTTGGTTTGACCCTGGGCGCCAATGCGGCCGTAGCGCACGGTGACGTCGCATCCGGTGAGCGACACCTCCCAAAACTTATGCGATTTGCCTTCGCTGAGTTCAAACCGCCGAACCTGCGAGGTCGTTGCCGACGCAGCGGGTTGGCAGGCGCCGGGGGTAGTCAACTTGGCGCCCTTGCCGCTGCGACGCGGTTTTCTTGCGGGCGGCGCTTCGTCGCTGTAAGCGTCGATCCGTACGCCGACGAACGAGGGAAACCGCGGTACGCCTCCGTCAGACAGTTCTTGATAGCGGTAAGTGATGACGCTTCCTATGGCTGGCGGGTCGCTGCGAAGAGCGTCGGAGAGGCCCGTGCCGACCGCGAACCGCACCCCCGCGTGCGTTTCAACCACCAGCGAGCCGATGCGCCCTTGGTGTCTTCCTTTGCCCTGTACGTAATCGATCACTCTCGCTTCGGCGTCGATGAACGTCTTGACTTTCAGCAATGTCATGGAGCGCCCCGCCTCGTAACGGGAACCAGGGCGGCGCAGCATCAGGCCTTCGCCTCCGAGCGATTCGATGCGCTTTAGCTCCTTGTGCAAATGGTCCTGATTCTTGCAGCGCTGGTGGGGCAGCGCTTTAGCAAACGGCGGTTTGTGACGCCGCACATAATCTTCGACGTGGGCCAGGCGTTCTTCAAACGGCGCATCCATTGCTGGTGCGTCAAAGACCACGTACGAAAGCGATTTCCAATGGTCGCTTCGGTCCTGTCGGCGAACGATGCTTACGGTGCGCTGAAAACTCTTACGATCCAACCACAACTCGCCATCCAGCGGCGTATCGGGAAGTCCCGCGGTGAACCAATCGGGCGCGAAGAATTCGTTTCCCAAGCGTGACAGGAACCGTTGTCCATCCCACCAAGCTCGCACGCCGTCGAGCTTTTCGCTCATCCACCAGCCGACCAATTCCAGATCGAACTCCCAGGTTTGCGCCAGCAAGAGCGGCGGTCCGGCCTTGGCTTCTCGTGCGGTCTTCGTGCGCGGGGGCGGGGCCGCGGCTGATCCGATGCGAGCTTCTTCCGCCGCGTCGCCGCGCAGCGCACGAATGTGCTTACAAGTGCGCCGCTCAATTCCGAGCGACTGATTGCGCCAGGCGGGGCAAGTGCATGAGTATACGCCCCCCACGTTTTTGATTACGTATGGCGTTTTGGCCGAACCCTTCACTTCGATCGATTCGCCGTCTTGCAGGTCGGGCATGAGCGCCTCCGGTGGGTAAGCGGGCCGCCTTCCTATCATCGCTTCCCGGAGCGTCACACGCCAGACTCTGTTAGCCTACGGCTTGAGAAATGGAGTCGTTCAGTTGCCGTGCGTCGTACACCTTGGCCGTTGGCACACGCAGCAGAGGAAGGCCGGCAGCGGCGAATGATTCGTTCAGAAAGGCGTCGCGGGCTTGGCGCTCGGGGTGCTGGTGCGAGGCGTCGTCCAGTTCGATGCAAACCCGCGGCGAGAGCGATTGCGGGTCACACAGCACAAAATCGACATGCTTGGAGTTGATCCGGTTTTGCCAGGCGCCTCGATCTTGGGCCTCGTTCTTGACCTGTAAAACGTCGGCCACGCGGACCATGGGGCAGATGGTGAAGCGATCTCCCACGGCCGCTGCGAGTGCGTGATAGAACTGTTGCTCGGCGGGGGTGAGCAGTGAGCCGCGCCGCTCGTAAGGGGGCGGCTGCGGAGCGGGAGGCGGCCGCAGCAAACGCAAGAATAGCGCCGCCAAGGCCGCGAACAGCGCTACGGGCCAAAGAGAAAGCAGACTTTCCATCGCCCACGGTCCTTGGATGGGGGCGAGTGTGAATAAAAAACGCCCGACCGGCACAGGTCAGGCGTCATGCATCGTTTCTCGTTGCGCGGTCTTCGACGTAACCGAACAGAATGGTTAAACAATGCCCGGCAAATCCCCGCCAAAATGTGAACGAGGACCGATGCCCATCCTCGTTTCCCATTGTGGGTGGTGGGGTTTGCCAGTAAACCTAACCTGGAATGAACTATAATCGCAAAAGCGGTTGTCGCCGTCCGATCAGCCAACAACCGATACCCCATGTTGCCTCGGCGTTGACTAGCCGGGTTGGCAAAATCAACCGCTTCGTCAAATCCAAGTATCGGCGCGATGGAATCGCAATCTTCAGTTCGTTTTTTCGGCCGGCGCGGGTTGTAACGAGGAACGCAGTCGGGCTGCCCCTTCCTTCCGTAGCTAGGGTGAAGGGGACAGCGGCGTTGTGTCGATTGGGGCCAAGGGCATAAGCTCCGGCTGCCGCATCGGCTTGCTATGTGGGGGGAACGCTATGGACAAGAAAGCGAAGAAGAAGCTCGAAGTGCTCCGCAGTCGAATTCAGACGCTGCGCAATCAATTGGCCGGCGCCAAAAAACAACGCGACGACCCTGAAGAGGTCCAACGCCTAGAGAAAGAAATTGCCGCCGTCGAGGCCGAGATCGAACGCCTGAAGTCGTCCTGATCGGTACACCGCGTTGTCGGCTGCGTCTCCTTTTACTTTCCGCAGCTTTCCCAACGTCCCGCTCGCTTTGCAGCGCCTGAGACGATTTACCGGCAAACGGACTAATCCTCTCGCCGCCAGTCGGCCGTGGCCTCAAACCGCAGAATGGCGTCAATCAGCTCGTCAGGGCCGTGGCGGATCACATCACACACGGGGAGGTTCAGCTCGTCTTGCACGCGTCGGCGCTCAACTTCGGCCTCTTCGGCCGAGATGCGGCGGCTGTTCATCGCCACGCCGATCACGGGGCAGGGACGCGTGATGCTGGCCATCATTTCGTTCAATTCGCGAACCTTGGCGAGCGGCGGAATCCGAACATGTTCTACCCCGGTAATCGTTTCGCGACCGACCTCGTACACCAGGATTAGGGCGTGCGGCAGACAACCGTGCAAAAGGCTCAAGGTGACGCCCGAGTACGAGGGATGCACCAGGCTGCCTTGCCCCTCGATTACTAGGATTTCATGGTGCTGGTTTTTGAGAATCAATTTCTCGACGGCGCCGCTAACAAAGTCGGCGACCACACAATCGATGGGGCAACCGTCGCCTTCAACCATGATGCCCGTTTGCCCGGTGGCAATGAACTTCGCGTCACGGCCGCGGCGGCGCAGTCCTTGGGTCAATTCCACCGAGGTCACCATCTTGCCCACGCTACAGTCGTGCCCCACGGTATGAATGCGCAAACAATCGGGACGCAATCCGCGGCGGCGGGCGATATCGCGCTCGTTGTTTTTGCGTATATCAATCAGCTCCACTCCATACTGCTGCGCGGCGGCGACAAACTCGGGATCGTTCGCAAGAAAATCGTGCAGGCCCGAAAGGATGTTCATGCGGCGCGAGATCGCCTCTAAGATGATCGCCCGCCAAGATTCGGGAATCTTGCCTCCCGGCGGGGCGATGCCCAACAGCAGCGTGTCGGCCGGTGGGGCTTCGCTTAGCGAGCCTACCACGGGCTTATCGCCTACCTGCAGTAAATCGCGACTGGTTTTTCCTCGCTGGGTGCTGTCCAAGAGCGCTACCACCTCGTCGCCCTTGTAGCGAATCATGCACGAGGCGGTCTTGGCGGTATGGGGATTGGTGTGGCCTTCGGTCAGGATCACAATGGAACGCGGCATAACAATCGCAATGGGGGGCCAAAGTAAGGAAGCTCGGGCGGCCGACTTCAAGCAGCGGGCCAGCGGCAATGCGTAGCATTTCCCCACGCCGGGTGGCTCTTGTCAAGGGTTGATGCCATGGCCATTCAGTTTCAAGTGCTCGGCGGACCAGGACGCGATAACGCGCTATTGGCCGAGGTGCACACCGGCGACGCGGTTCACCGACTGTTGTTTGATTGTGGCGAAGACTGTCTGACGCAAGTTCCGATTTCGGTGGTGCATCAGATTCGGGCGGTGTGCTTTTCGCACTTCCATATCGACCATATTGCCGGCTTTGATTCGTTCTTTCGCCACAATTACAGTCGGCCAGACCAACCGGTGCGCCTGGTCGGACCCGAAGGCGCCACCGATGTGCTGGCCCATCGGTTTCGTGGCTTTACCTGGAATATGGTCGATGATGCGCCGGGCGAGTATCATGTTACGGAGATAATTCCGCCGCGGCGCGTTACCCATGCGTTTCTCACCAAAGAGCGGTTTGCAATAGCACACCTCCTGGAAGATGCGCCCTTTGATGGGTGTGTGTGGGAAGAGGCCGATTTTCGTGTCGAGGCGCGTGTGTTGGATCACGGCTTGCCCTGCCTGGCGTACCTACTGCGTGAGTCGCCTCGGTGGAATTTCGATCTACAGGCCGTGACCCAGCGTGGACTGAAGCCTGGCCCTTGGATGCGGGCGGTGCGCAGCGAGGAGCCCAGCCCCGATCAGACGGTTGTGATCGAAGGTGTTGAACATCGGCTGGCCGACTTGCGCGAGCGTTTTCTGGTCGAAACGCCCGGCGAAAGCATCGCTTACCTGACCGACTTTCGGCTCGACGCCGCGGCAGAGGACCGCCTCGTTGCGTGGTTAGCAGGATGCACGACGATGGTGTGTGAGAATAACTTCCGCAACGCCGACCGCTCCTTGGCGGAAAGCAGTTATCACATGGTTTCGGCCGACGTAGCACGGTTGGCCGCTCGCGTAAATCCGCGACGCCTGGTGTTGTTCCACGTTTCGGATCGTTACACCTCGGAGGAGCTGCGCGAACAACTTGAGGAAGTGCGCGCCGAGTTCCCCCGCGCCGAGTTTCCCGCGTTTTGGAACATTTGACGCCTGCTTGGAGCAAATAAGGCGAAACGCCTGCCAGGGCTGACCTCAACGGTGTATTGAGCAGATCGCACTGCTTTCAACGTTTGTCCTGTAGGTCGGACCGATGGCGAACTCCGCTTTCAGAGAAGCGTTAAGCAATCTCGTTGAGGCAAGACGTTGGCGACTCGCCACAAAAGCGAGCTATACGAGATGATCTTGTCGGAGGGGGGCAGAAAAGCTAGGCTGGAGCCGCTGCGGTTTCTCTCTTATTGCGAAAGCTGACGTTATGTCTACATCTCAACCAGGCTACCCGCCGGGGATTCAACCGGGAGGTCCAGCCAGCGGTCCTGCCGCTTTTGGTCAGTCGTTTGCTGCGCCCAAGATGCAGCGGTTGACGCAGGTCGGGGTGGTGTCGTTTGGCAAGTTTATGGGCGCCTCGTCACTGCTGTTGGGCTTGCTCTTTGGCGTGATCTACGGCGGCGTCATGATTCTGGTAGGAATTCTCGGCGCTGCCTCGGGCCAGGAAGGCAGCGGTGCGATGGGCGCCATGGGCATTGGCATGGGATTGGCCATGATGGTGGCCATACCGCTGTTTTATGGCGTCTTCGGCTTTGTGTTTGGCCTGATCTACGCCTTGATCATCAATCTGGTGTTAAACTTCATCGGCGGCTTGGAGATCGAACTGCGCTAGCGCAGCAAAAACGCGACGCACCACCGTTGGATGCGTCGCGTAACGAATTCTTCTGGGGTTCTACGCCGCCGACTAAGCGGATTGCATGCGTCGGCGATAAGACCGCCGGCCAACGCTGCCGCGCCGATTCCCGTTGCATGTTCCCGCGCTTAGCGCGGGAGCCAGGAAACGGCGCGCCGGGCGGAAGCTAGCTCTTGCCCTTCCGAGCCTCGGCGTAGCGGCGAGCGACTTCCTCCCAGTTGACGACGTTCCACCAAGCCGCAATGTAGTCAGGACGGCGGTTCTGGTACTTGAGATAGTAGGCGTGCTCCCACACATCGAGGCCCAGAATCGGGGTGCGCCCTTCCATCAGCGGCGAGTCCTGGTTCGGCGTGCTTTCGATCAACAGATTGCCATTGCTGTCGACCGAGAGCCAAGCCCAACCGCTGCCGAAGCGACCGACGGCCGC
>CAYWIS010000168.1:785-13078 GCA_964458385.1 uncultured Pirellulaceae bacterium | reverse complement strand
ATGACGCCTGCCGACAGCGAGTGGCTCCAAGTCATGGACCTAGACGACCGCGGCCAATACTCCCAGTTCAAGCGCGGCGATATTTTACAGGTTGTTGTCCATCGTCGCTGGGTCAGTTTTATGTATTTCCTGCCCTAATTTTATTTGACTGCCCACGGCCGTAGTTCGCCGCATGATGAAAGCAATTCAGCCCTGGGAGTTTGTTCTCATTGACGGGACATTCTGAAGGAAGATCGTGTCGCGAGGCGCAATTGCTGCAATACTCCGGTCGGCCGAGCGATACCTCCGGGACATCCTCAGCGCGTGATTCGCGTGGTGGGGAGTGGTAAGATAGAACGCGCTGCTTATCGCCCCATTTCCACGGAGGTCCTCACCATGTTCCACGGTGCTTGGCGATTGAGTGTGGCCCTGGTTCTTGTCTTCGGCGCCGAAGCGGCGCTCTCGCGGCCTGTCGGTGGAGCCGAACCCAAGAAGCCAATCACCGAGCCACAGCCGTTTACGCATGTGGTTACCGCACGCACAGCGTATTACACCACCGGGCCGCAACAAGGCCGCGCCCCCGACGGCGAATTACCTGCCGGCGTCAAGGTCCAAGTACTTAGGGAGGGCGACAACTACTCGCAAGTGCGCACGGAAACCGGTGTTACGGCGTACGTCGCCACCAACGTTCTCAAGAAGCTTGAAGAGGCTGGCGTGGAAAGCACAAACGAAGTTAAGGCAATCGCGAACTCGAACAATCAGTTCGCCTTCGACCTCTACAAACGACTGCGCGAACAGGACAGCAACTTGTTCTTTTCGCCCGCCAGTATCTCCACCGCACTTGCGATGACCTACGCCGGAGCCGCTGGATCAACCGAAAAGCAAATGGCGCAGGTGCTTCGTTACAACCTACCTGCGGAGCAACTTCATTCCGGCTATGGAACTTTGATCAAGATTCTCAACAGCCGCCAGCCCGGCTACGAATTGACTTTGGCGAATCGCCTTTGGGCGAATAAGGGCTACCCGTTGCAACAAGATTTTTTAACACTCACGCGAGAAAAGTACGGATCGGAACTAGCCCAGGTGGACTTCGCCGATCAAACAGAAGAAGCCCGTCGAACGATCAACACTTGGGTTGCTGAGCAAACGCGGGGCAAAATTGAAGACCTGATCCCACCCGGCGTTCTTGACGCCATGACGCGTCTGGTGCTGACCAACGCTATCTACTTCAAAGGCGCCTGGGCCGAGGAATTTTCCCCCAACGCAACGCAGGAAGCAGCCTTTCACCTGTCGTCTGATCGTAGGACGACCGCACACCTAATGCACCAGACTGACAGCTTCCGTTACGCAGCAATCGAAGATCTGCAGATACTGGAACTGCCATACGCGGGCGGCGATCTGTCGATGATCATCCTGCTTCCGACGCAGGTCGATGGACTTCCCCAACTGGAAGACCAGCTCACCGCCGAGAACCTCAAGAGTTGGCTCTCCCGCCTACGAAAGCGGCAAGTGGAGGTATTCTTACCGAAATTCAAACTAACCTCGCAATTTGCTTTATCTCAAACCCTTCAAGCCTTGGGCCTGACTCTGCCATTCTCGGATCAGGCCGATTTCTCGGGTATTTCGACAGCCGAAGACCTGATGATCTCAGAAGTCATTCACCAGGCGTATGTCGATGTCAACGAAGAAGGCTCCGAAGCCGCGGCTGCAACGGGTGTCATTCTTCGCCCCACTGCGGCGCCGCTCCCTCAAGAACCGGTAACATTTCGCGCCGACCACCCCTTTGTATTCGTCATTCGCGACAATCGAACCGATACAATCTTATTCCTCGGCCGCGTCACGAATCCGAAGGACTAGCTCCCCTCGTTCCACCAAAGAAACAAGCCGCCGATTCCGGCGGCTTATCGCAACATCAATAAAGAAATAGGGCCGCCGGGATTCGAACCCAGAACCAACAGATTATGAGTCTGCTGCTCTAACCGTTGAGCTACGGCCCCGAGAGGAGGGCGGGTGCGTCGCCATCGCTTAAGGTAGCAAATCGAGCCCGTTGCGCAAATGTGGCAACGGGGGAATGACGCCAAAACTAGTGGGTCGTCATTCTTAGTACGGGAAACGAATGACTTGCCGCAACAAAGCAGAAAAGTGACTTTGCCAACACGGCATGACTCGTTTGCGTGAGGGATATAACCGGGTAACAATCTCCACGCAAGAGGGTCGACATCGCACTCCGAAGGTTTAGCGTGCCAATGTAGGCTCGGTAAGCCTTATCTAGAAAGGCGGCTTACGTTCTATAGGCTTTATCATCGGCCAGTGTGGGCGTTTCTTCGGGTCTACACGAAAATGAGAACGTGGCATCCACGAATCACTCGGCTCAGTTTCGTGTTTTCATGATGGACCTCCCCCAGACACCGTCCATGTACGACAGCCGTCTCCCCTCACATCCCAAGAAGGCGCCTCCTTTCCTCAATGCCGTTCAAGGGATTTCTACATTGTCGGCACGCAAAACGTCGTGAATCGGCCTGCGCTTCGCCGGGCGTGGCATACTACGGCGCTCTTGAGCGCCACGTGAACCCTGGACATACGCAACGCCTTCCTTGATCCGAGTAGCGGTCGCGACGGGCACTTGCGTCTCGAAATCGAAAGCAGCCTCACTACCAAGAAACAAGACATTTGCTCACGCGCGAAAGTTCGGCAAGAGCACCACGAATGCTGCCAATCTCCTGAAGAGTCCGTGCATCATCTGGGGGTTTAGGCCGGGCGCTTCCTCTCACGTGGGAAGACGGTAAACTACTCGCACGCTTCCCACAAAAACAGCGAAGTTTCCTCATCTACGCCGGAGGTCAATCCATGGTGGACGAGCCGAAAATGCGAAATCGTGAGGATCGCCTCGCGGTGGGCGTCCTGGCCGGATTGGGCATAGGAGCGGGCCTGGGGCTACTCATAGGCGCCGCAGTGGGAACGGTGATCGAAACCTTGACACCGTCCGTGGTTTGGGGCGTGGTAATTGGAATGTTGCTCGGCCTAGCGTTGGGCGTCTTTCTGGCGAGACGTAACACAACCTCTTTCCGCTTATGAAGCGGAATTGGCGGTGAGCCTCGGAAGTCGCCATTAAGTTGGATTACTGCGTAGGTTCAGCGATGCAGGTGAGTTGGCTTCCCGTACGAATCAGGATGCGTCCCTCGACCGCTGCAATACCATAGACCGGCGGTTTGGTGGGGAGTTCGTTTTCGGCCAGCACGTTGAGTTTGGAGCTGGCTTCCGTCACAACGGCCTTTCCCGACTTCGTAAAGAAGTACACCCGCCCGCGGGCGCCCAGCGGCGACGCCCAGCACGCCTCTCCCAGACGATGGCTCCAATGCGTCTGGCCCGTCTTCTCGTCCAGGCAGAACGCCACTCCAGAACGATTCACCAGGTAAACGCATCCCTGATAGACCAAGGGCGAACTGAAGGTCGCCGAAGCTTGAGCGCTTCGCCACGCAATGTGTGAGTCGCTTACATCGCCCTCGCCCCCTTGGCGAATCGACACGTTCGACGCGACTTCGCTCGATCCCACAATGACGTGCGACGGAGTTACCGTGGCCGACGGCGCCGTGTTACCTCCCAAGCCTTCCACGCGCCACACTGTTTTGCCCGTTTGAGCATCAATCGCCTCGCAGGTTCCTGCCGAACTCACCACAATCTGGCTTCCGCTAACAATGGGCGAGGTCCAAGAAACTTTCTGAGGCCGATCAACCTTCCACAGCGTTTTTCCACTGGTTCTGTCGATTGCCAACAAATACGAAGGACCATCGTGATCGACCAGCACAATCACCGCTTCGGTGGTCAGCGCCAACGAACTTCCAAGCCCGTGGTTGCCTAAGAACTTGCCATATTCTTTGGTAAGCGATCGCTCCCAGACAAGGTTCCCTTGATGATCGAGCGCCACCAGGTTGCCCGTCTCGAAGAAGGCGTACACGCGGTCGGCATCAACGGCAGGAGTCGGCGCCGCGCGGCTGATGTAATCGCTCACCTCAGCGGGCTCAGAACTCGCAAAAGTTTTCCGCCAACGTTCCTTGCCTGTTTCCAGGTCATAACACGTGACAATGCACTGCTCTTTCTTCTCGCCTTCGGCCGACGTGACAAAAACGCGTTCCCGCCAGACCACCGGACTGGATTGGCCATAGCCCGGTATGGTCGCCGTCCAGGCCACATGGCGATCTTGCCCCCACTCCAGCGGCAGCGAACGCGCCTGGGAAACACTGTCGCCATCCCCACGGAAACCTGGCCACGCATCGGCCGGAGCAGCCCCCATAGCCGTCAATAGCAAGAAGGAGAGCATCGAAGTCGGCATAGGCATTTCTCCCTTATGTATGCGAATCACTCATCGTAGATAAGACGGCCTCAAGTGGAAAGCGGGAAGGTCCGTACCCTGACGGTCAGCCAATGAGCGACGGGCAATCAACTCGGCAACGCCGACTTTGGATCATCATCACTGTAAGACCTGGTTGCCGACAGGCTGAGTCGCCCGGCGGCAGTTGCAGCGGTATACTCCCAGAAGGAATGTAGTCGCTAAAGCAGACTGAGCGCCGGATTTTAGGTTGTCGGTATTCGATTACTTAGGCCCTATTTTTCCACCATGACTATGAAAACAGATCAGCCTCTTGCGGGGCGGCGTTTCCTGGTTTTTGTCGCCGATGTCTACGAAGACTTGGAACTGTGGTACCCCAAGTTACGTTTACAGGAAGCGGGCGCCGAAGTCGTCGTGGCTGGCCCCGAAGCTGGCGTCAAATACACGGGGAAGAACGGCTATCCCTGTGTCTCGGATGTCGCTATTGCCGATGTGGCGGCCGCAGATTTTGACGGCGTCGTTGTGCCGGGCGGCTTTATGCCTGACAAGCTTCGGCGCGATCCGAAGGTGCTGCAACTGGTGCGCGACTTCGCTCAGGCGGGCAAACCTGTAGCAGCAATCTGCCACGGAGGCTGGATTCCCATTTCGGCGGGCGTTTACCGAGGAGTGCGCGTGACCGGCTCGGCCGGCATCAAGGACGATCTCATCAACGCCGGAGCGCTATGGGAAGACGCGCCGGTCGTGGTGGACCGCCACTTTATTTCCAGCCGCAAGCCCGACGATTTACCCGAGTTCTGCCGCGCGATCCTCCAAGTAATGGCCGAACGTGGTTAACCCCTGAAGGCGCGGCGATCCCTCGCCGCTTGCGCACCTTGTTTGTTTTCCGTAGGGCGGCGCGAAGGTAAGCATTGCCTCGAGCAATCGGCAAAAACGAGAGCCTCAAGCTATGGAACACTATCCCACGCCGGCGCGCACGATCCCCCGGGAGCAATCGTGCTTGCACCTATGTTCCTGTTCCTCCCCCTCTGTTTCCTTTAAATGACTTATGCCACGCGACCGACGCATCTTGGGCGATTGCCCTCATTGTGGCCAACCAATGTATACGTGCAGCTATAACTTGTTTGAAACCGAAGGCCTGCGGATCGACTCTTGGGAACACAAGTGCCCAGACTGCGGTCACCGCGAAACGCAAGCCTATCGCTCCGACGCCGACGATCTGGTCAGTGGTTTTGATCCAGAGGTATGCCCGTTCTGCGGGCGCACTCCATTAGGGTAAACGCTTGCCGCCTATGCCACCGCAGCGCGGCGCGCTTCGGTCCACAAAGTCGGCGTCTTGCATCCATGGCCCAGGACCGCAACGGCGATCTCGCCAGCGCGTCTTCGGGTCATTCCGAATGGCGGCGTCCTCCTATGAAGACTCCAGGTGAAAGTCGTATGTGGACTGGCCCGAAGTGATCTCCACGCGCAGTTGCGATTCGCGATTGTACTTGGCGGG
Source organism: uncultured Pirellulaceae bacterium (assembly GCA_964458385.1). Taxonomy (GTDB): domain Bacteria; phylum Planctomycetota; class Planctomycetia; order Pirellulales; family Pirellulaceae; genus JAHWKS01. The sequence continues at coordinate 7,277 of CAYWIS010000168.1, read as the reverse complement.
AATCGCCTCGACCATCTCTTCAGCCATCATCCCCGGATCAAGCGATGGGATCTGTCGTCCGGTCTTCTTAGGCCAACTCACCTCAACGCGAAACGTGCCTGGAAGGGGACCTTGGTCGGCGGGCAGGGCGTACTTACCGCTTTCGATCAGCGCCAACACGCCACCGGCCTCGCCATCCGACACGGGGTAGAAAGCAATCGTACCGGACTCCACTGGCTGTCCATCCAGCGTCACTGCGCCTTCAATTGGCACGGTTCCAGATCCTCCACAACCAACCACCATCGCCACTCCCAGGGTCAACAAAAGCGCGCGGGCATATCGACATACACTCCCCATGCAATCGTCCTTTCCAGAAAAACCACCGTGTGAACCTCGGCGACTCGCGGGGCTTCGCCCGCGCCGACGATAGCGTAACTAGAAATTGCTTACGGGGTTACCGTCGTTGCGGCGGTGCAAGTTCTGATAGAGGAAGTTATTGGTGTTCGGAGAATTGCTGCAACTGGTCGTGAAGCCGAGATGGCTGGGAATCGTCTGTAAGAGAAACCGAACGGCGCCATCCGCAAACGCAAAATTGCACCCGCCAGGGTGCATGCTGCTCCAGGTGTGGCGATTACAGTTTGGATCGCTGTTGGGATTCGGACATAAGGTGTTCATGGGAATATCTCCCCGCCCGATCGTAATGGCGTCGGTCTTGCCAACGACACGTCCGATCCACACGCCTCCGGCGGCGTTATGCTTCATATCGCGTTCACCAAACAGGATCGTATTGCTGGTTCCGTCGGTGATACTAGCGAAGTTGACCTTTGTCTCGGTGACCGTCCCATTGTTGCTAGTATAGAGGCTGGCCGCCTGGTGGCTGATCATATAATTCGACTTGCCGTAGTTGTTGGCGTACGCATTGGTCGTACCGGGAGTCGGGTCAGAGGGGCAAAGCAACGTCTCGATCGCCGTTTGCGTGGTGGCGTTCACGGGCGGAATATCGCCCAGAAAGTCTCCTGGGTTGAGAGTATCGAACAACGCGTTTTGCTCGAAGTAAGGAAGAAGCCGCGCCAGCGCTCCCCAATCTCCGCGCGCGTGAGCTGGGGCTTGAATGTAGTAGTACTGGGGCGGAATAAAACGATACGTATCGTGGTGATTGTGGACCGCTAAGGCTAACTGTTTCAGGTTGTTCGTGCATTGGCTTCGCCGCGCCGCCTCACGTGCGGCTTGAACCGCAGGAAGCAACAGCGCCACCAGAACGCCAATAATTGCGATTACCACCAACAACTCCACCAACGTGAAGGCGTTTCGCTTCGACTTGCCCATCGGAACCTCGATCTGTAAAAGCGGGAAGGAAACAGAATCGAAACGAGAAATCCAGCGACACGCTTGCCTCGTATGGCGCGCGTCGGAGTATGGGCGCAAAAAGGAACAGGTTAACTCAGACGAGTTTCCGCTTAGTGATTAGGAACAGGAGCAGTGGTTCGCATAGCATAACCACCCTTAACAATCGCTTCTTCGATGTTATGGAGCGAGGTCGTACCCGCCAGTAGCCAAGCTCTTCTACAAGCGCTGCTTTAGAGCGGTCAAGATTTGGCGATGCCCAAGAAAACGCATCGCAAAATCTGGCCTGACTATACTCCTTGTGAAGCCTGCTGTCCACTTTTGAGCAAGTCGCATCGCCAAACGTCGGGGCGCTCCGCACCGCCCCTCTTTCTTTGCTCTTTCTCTTGCGTCCAAGCCGAGGCGACTTGCGAGAGTAGTTGCCCTATGCGATGCTCTTGCTGTCGTAAAGAAACAAAAACTCGGTTTCAACGATTCAGGGAGAATTGCATGGCGGTGGCGCGTGTTGTGGGAATCTGGTTGCTCGTCGTCGTATGCTTCACGACATGGCCGCCAAGCGTCCAAGCGCAACCAGCAAACGGCCCCGAAACACAGTCGGCCGACGCTGCGGGCGAAAACTCCCCGGCGGCGGAAGATCCTCCACAATCACCCGCGGCTCCTGCGTCGGAAAACAACTCCTTTTTGCAGCAAGTAGTTTGGCCGCTGGGAATTCTGGGCATCGGCGTGGCGACGGTGCTTGGACTAATTATGTTCCTCAAGGTAAACGCCTTCATCGCGCTGATTCTGGCGGCGATGATTGTCAGCCTTCTGGCGCCTGGCGCCTTTGCCGACAAGATCGGTCGCGTCGCCTCCGCTTTCGGATCAACGGCGGGCGGCATTGGCATTGTCATCGCACTGGCGGCGGTAATTGGTAAGTGCATGCTCGACAGCGGCGCCGCCGACCGGATCGTGCGGGCCTTCTTACGGCTCTTCGGCGAGAAGCGGTCTCCCTTCGCCTTAATGGGCAGCGGATTTGTTCTGGGTATTCCCGTCTTCTTCGACACCGTGTTCTATCTTTTGGTGCCGCTGGCGCGTTCGCTCCACCGTCGAACGGGTAAGGAGTACCTCAAGTACATCCTGGCGATCGGCGCCGGAGGCGCAGTGACTCATACTATGGTTCCGCCCACGCCCGGCCCACTTTTGATGGCCGAAACCCTAGGAATCGATATTGGCTGGATGATCATATTCGGCCTGGCCGCCGCGGCGCCCGCGGCGTTAGGAGGTGTCGCTTTCGCCGCACTGGCTGACCGCGTGATGAAGACCCCCATGCGGTCGATTGGCAACATGCCGGACCCAGAACCACTTTCCGACGATGAGTTACCTCCCTTGCTCTGGTCACTGGCGCCGGTGTTGTTGCCGGTCATTTTGATCTCGTCTAGTACGATCCTCAATGTACTGGCCGACAACGAACACAACGCACTGCTACGAGCGGCCGAGGTGCGTGATTGGCCCGCCTGGCTCCGCACTCTTCAACAGGAACAAGCAGCCGAAGGCTCCTCGCCTGGCAAGGCGTTAATGAATCATCGAGCGATAGACAACGAAGTCCAACAGTTAATCGCCGCTGAGCGCAATTTGACCGATGACGAACGCGAACGGATCGTCGTGGCGGTGAATGCCGCGCTCCAGGACAAAGATTTCTATCAAGAAGAAGCTTTCGCCACGGTCGCGCTGACCGACGAGGCCAAGACCCTGCTGGCCGCGCGGAGCCCCCGCATGCGGCAAAGCGAAGCAGAGCGGTTGAACCGTACGCTCCTGGAATCGGCTTATCCGCAATTCATTGCCTCTCACACGTGGAACACAACCTTGCGGCGCGCCGCCGACGCCAGCAATATCTTCGGCAATGCCAACTTCGCCCTGCTGATGTCGACCCTGATTGCCATGATCCTGCTTGCCGTGCAGCGCAACCTGAGCCGAGCCGAGATGGCCGAAGTAGCCGAAGTATCGCTCATGAGCGGCGGCGCGATCATCTTAATCACAGCCGCGGGCGGCGCGTTTGGCGCCATGCTGCAAGCGGCCCAAGTCGGCCCGGCAATCCAAACGCTCTTTGGTGGTTCCGTAACCGAAACGACCGCTGGCAGCGCGACGGCAGGGCTTTCCTTCTTGGTCCTCGGTTTTCTCATTGCGGCGGTACTGAAAATCGCCCAGGGCTCTAGCACGGTGGCGATGATTGTCGGCTCAGCGATGATTGCGGCCATTATCCGTGATATGCATCTAACGTATCATCCGGTGTATTTGGCGACGGCGATTGGCTCTGGCTCCCTTGTTGGCTCATGGATGAACGACAGCGGGTTCTGGATCTTCGCCAAGATGGGCGGGTTGACGGAAGTCGAGGCGCTCAAGTCGTGGACCATTATGCTGGTGATCTTGGGACTGATCGGTTTCTCCGTATCGCTCCTTTTGGCAAGTGTGCTGCCGATGGCGCCCGCAGCGTAATTTCGACGTAGCAAAGACTTGCGACTAATGGGCGTCCCAGCGCCGGCGCAAAGGGCCAGCGTGCGCACCGCGCCACGCGACTCCTACTGTCACCGTTGGCTTGTGATGCCCTGTGGCGACAACCAACTCAGTTCGGCACGAAATGGCGGCGCCCCTAGCGCCTTCGTATCAACCATTGACGACACTCGCCGTGGCGTTAATGGCGGGTATCGCCATCGATCGCTACGCGCCGTTGCCTCTGGGACTGTGGTGGGCCCTCTCGCTGACGGCGCTGTTCGCCTGGTTTATTGCCTGGCGGCGGGGATCATTCGCTATTTCCGCTTGCCTGATCTTGCTTGCAATTTGTGCTCTGGGAGGCGCTCGGCACCATGGACGATGGCGCGTCTTTGCGGAAGACGACTTGGGGCGGCTCGTCAGCGAAACGCCCAGCCCACTGGGGATTGAGGCGGTTGTACTGGAAAACCCTCGCTGGCGCCCAGCCCCCGCGCCTTCTACCTTCACGGTGCAAGAGCAGGGCGACAAAACACAGTTCGACGCACGGGTAGTCCAAGTGCGGCATGGCGACCAGTGGCTACCAGTGTCTGGCCGGACCGCCGTGATCGTCGAGGGGCACCTGATGTTGGTGCGAGCCGGCGACCGTTTGCGGATCTTCGGCCAGGGCCAACGTCTGCAACCACCGCTCAACCCGGGGGAGTTTGATTTCGCCGCCCGCGAACGCTCGGAGCGCAAGTTGTGCCGGATTTGGGTGGAGCATCCCGATGCGGTTACGATCGTTCAACGTGGCTCACCGTTTCACCCGCGCCGGATGGTCCATGCCGTGCGCGACCGCAGCGATCGCCTGCTCTGGCGATATGTAGGACACAACCGGGCGCCCCTGGCCTCGGCGCTGCTGCTCGGCTCGCGAGAACAGTTGGACCGAGCCGAACTTGAGCCGTTCTTTGTCACCGGCGCCATGCATGTGCTAGCCATCTCGGGCCTGCATGTCGGCATCCTGGCAATGGGCTTTTTTCTTCTGGTGCGGTTGGGCTGGGTGCGACGCCGCACCGCGCTCGTAGCGGCAATCGTACTGTTTGTATTCTACGCGGTATTGACCGGCGCGAAACCGCCTGTCGTGCGAGCGACGGTGTTGATTGTCATGATGTGTATTGGGAGGCTCTTGGGGCGACCAGCGCTGGCATTCAATACTCTGGCAGCGGCGGCAATCGTCGTGCTGACCATTAATCCTTGTGAACTGTTTGATACCGGCGCCCAGCTTTCGTTTGTGGCGGTAACGACTCTGACGCTCGCGGCAGCGCATGTAGCGCCGTGGAGCCAATTGCCCAAGGATCCGCTTGATCGCCTCATCGTCCAAACACGACCTTGGCCACAGCGGTTATGGCGCCGATTCACACGGCGACTCGCACAACTCTTGGCCATCAGCGCCGCGGTCTGGTTAGCGACGTTACCGCTGACCATGCACCGTTTCCATATCGTATCGACGGAAGCCATTTTGCTGAACTTAGTGCTGTGGGCGCCGGTGACGTTGGCGCTCTTCACGGGTTTTGCTGTATTGCTGCTTGCCGATCTGGCGCCTCCGCTTGCCCAGGGGGCCGGAGCCGCATGCGATGCAAGTCTCGCGTTGTTCGAAGGGATCATTCATACCGCGCATGTCACAGCGCCGGGGCATGCCTGGACCCCTGGTCCAGCGGCCTGGTGGGTGTTAGGAAGCTACGCTGCGTTGGCGTTTGCGGCCTCATTTCCACAATCTTGGCCCCGTTGGCAATGGCGTATCGCGTTTGCGTCGGTCTGGATGACGCTAGGGCTGTCGCCGCCCGACTGGGGATTCTCAAGACCGCCACCCCCCTTGCACGCAGCCGCACCACAATCCCCAGAATTGCTCGCCTGGAGCAGAAAGGAAAGCGATAACTCGCAAGCCGCCTGCACCTTCATTGCTGTCGGACACGGCGTCAGTGTGCTAGTTGAGCTCCCTGGTGGGAAGACGCTGTTGTATGACGCGGGCGGCCTTGGCCCACCAACGGCGAGCGCCCGGTCCATCGCGGCGGTGCTCTGGTCGCGCGGCCTGCGTCATATCGACGCCGTAGTCCTTTCGCACGCCGACGCCGACCACTACAACGCACTTCCGGAGCTTCTCAAGCGGTTCTCCATTGGCGTCGTCTATGTTTCGCCCGTCATGTTTAAGGATGCGTCTCCTCCCTTATTGGCTCTACGTGAACGAATTTTTGAGGCGGGCGTTCCCTTGCAGGAAATCGCTGCGGGCGATCGATTATTCGGCGGCGAAGGGGCTCAAATCGAGATTTTGCACCCGCCGCCGCAAGGCGTCTCCGGCGGCGATAACGCCAACAGTCTCGTTCTGCACGTCGAAGTTCTAGGACGCCGGATCTTGCTGCCCGGAGACCTGGAAGGCAAACCGTTGTTGGACCTGCTGGAAGATGAGCCGGTGGGATACGATTTGGCGCTGGCGCCTCATCATGGCAGCAAACGCAGCACGCCGCCTGGTTTTGCCACCTGGGCTAAGCCGCAGTGGATCGTTATAAGCGGTTCGCGCAGCGATATTTCCACAGAAGTGCGCGACACGTATCGCGCCGCGGGAAGCCAAGTTTTCCACACCGCCGAAGATGGGGCCGTTCGCGTCACCTTGCGCCGCGATGGTGTTTACCTACAAACATGGCGGAGCGAGCCGCGTTGCGATTGACACCC
>CAYWIS010000168.1:0-775 GCA_964458385.1 uncultured Pirellulaceae bacterium | reverse complement strand
GGCTGATACCAATATCTCAAGCAGCTAGCTCGACGATGACGGCATGATTGACCTTGGCTATGGCCCTTCATGCACGATATGCACAAGACCAGAAGCCGGGGCCCGTCTACGGGGCGAGCTTGACGGAAACGAATCTCTGAATGTTGTCCTCGTCAACAGAATAAGGCACAACAAAAAAGCCAGGAAAGCTGATTCAGCTCTCCTGGCTATATTTGTGCGAATTACCTTGCCGCGACGGGTTTATTCGCGTCGTGATCGGTCACGGCGCTCGCCGCGTCCGGAGCGCTCGCCGCGGGATGAACGTTCGTTGCGTTCTTCGCGCGGTCGGCCGCCAGGCGGAACGCGGTCGTCGGGCAGGCCCAACTCCTGTAAGGCCCGTTTGCGGCTCAACTTGACCCGATCGTGTTCGTCAATGTCAATGACGAGCACCTTGATCTCGTCGCCGACGTTGCATACGTCGGTAACTGACGACACATACTCCGACGAGAGTTCACTAATGTGACACAACCCATCTCGGCCTGGCAGGATCTCAACAAAAGCGCCAAAGTCTTTGACGCTGGCGACACGGCCGGTGTAAATCTTGCCAATCTGGACCGTAGCGGTGCAGGCTTCGACCTGCGCCAGCGCCGCTTCCGCCCATTCCCGGTTCGTGCTGGCGACGGTCACCCAACCATCGTCGTCCACCTCGATGACGGTGCCGGTCGACTCCTGAATCTGGCGGATGTTCTTGCCGCCCGGGCCGATCAGTGCGCCAATCTTGTCGGGATCGATCTTG
>CAYWIS010000167.1:0-13124 GCA_964458385.1 uncultured Pirellulaceae bacterium | reverse complement strand
CGCGCCCGCGGGAAAGATGGCTTGGAGCGGGCGCGTGGCCTCAGAACGGGTGTCTCACAATGAGGGCCGCCCTTCATTCAGGGAGATCGATCATGACCCAAGCAAAGAGCACCGTCAGCCCCAAAGGGGAACGTCGCCAAGCGTCCGAAGAAGGAGGAGAAGAAAGCTCCCAAGGTCAACAAGACCAATTGCGAGCCCCCCAAAACGAGAAAACCCAACACTCAGCGGTCGCCGCCGGCGCAACCTACCCGTTTGGCCGGTTTCTCATCAACCGAAGTTAGGACAGCTTCGTGGGCCGCAGGCGGGGGCGGTCTTTGTCTCGGTTGCAAAAGAAAAGCCCGGTCCTGAGGACCGGGCAAAGTGGGCGCTACAGGACTCGAACCTGTGACTTTCGCCTTGTAAGGGCGACGCTCTAGCCAACTGAGCTAAGCGCCCGCGGTTTGAATTCTACTGCGGCATGCACGGCTGAACAACCCGCCACCGCGCAACTCTGGCTGGGTGTCCTTTTCATACGAGAGGGCGAAATTGCCCCCCGGCGCAATGGGAACACGCCCTCTATCAATAGCCTACTTCTCGGCGCCGCCTGACCGAACGGGCGCCGTCCATCCTGGTCAGCGTGCTTACCGCTCTTGAGGCTGGCCAAAAGAAGGGAGAATGGGCCTTCGTTCGCCGTAAGAGCGACGGCCTGGCCATTCTCCGACCAGCGCAGGAAGGCCGCCACGGGCAACTCGCCCTGTTCATTCTTTGCACAGCCACCGTGCAACAGTTGTACGGAAGGCCAGCGGGGGCGAAACCTTCGTTTTTGCCTTTCCCTGGGATTTTCCCGCATTGGCGCTGCATATCGGCTGGTGGAACGTAAGTTGCTATCTGGAAGCGCCCGCGTTCAGGTTTTGTAGGCCAAAGGTTATAACGCGGCGGCTTACGAGAAAACCGCCTGCAACGCTGTGGCGCCCCATACCGCGTTGCCTTGGATCGAGAAGAGGACGCATTGCATGCTCACCGTAACGTCGCCTGCTCCCGGTAGCTACGATTCGGCGCTTGACGAGCCGGCGAATGAACGCACGGTCTTCGACCTGCACGCCGCGGGGCTTCTGACCGACGCCGCGCGCGACGAAGCGCTGGCGGTGTTGCGTCCGTCGCATCACTGGTGGCGGTGGGCCAACCGGCTCTTATTGTTCCTGGGCGCCGCGCTGATGTTATCGGGCGTGGTGTTTTTCTTCGCCTATAACTGGGCCCGCATGTCGGCCGTGGCGAAGTTCTCTGTCGTGGAAGCCGGCTTGTGGGTCTGCACCCTCGGCGCAATGCGCAAGGGCCTGGACCGTTTAAGCGGCAAGGTGCTGCTCTTGGCCGCCTGCGTGTTCGTGGGCGTCTTGCTGGCGGTCTATGGGCAGGTGTATCAAACCGGCGCCAACGCCTACGAGAACTACGCCCTTTGGGGGCTCTTGATCTTGCCGTGGGTGATTCTGGGCAAGTTCGGCGCGCTGTGGGTGCTGTGGCTGGTCGTGGCCAACACGGCCCTGATCTTGTTCTGGGTCCAGGTCGAACCGCCCCAGGACTTTAACTTCTACTATGGGCTGTTCCTGTTGCTGGCGGGCCTCAATGGTTTGGCGCTGGCGGGTTATGAGTACGGCGTCCGGCGCGGCTGGGATTGGTTGGAAGGGCGCTGGATTCGCCATCTGGTGTGGCTGAGCATCTTGACGTATCTAACGATCCCCACGGTGGCGTTTATTCTCGACCTGAAGTTTGGCAACGGCTCCTTCTTGGGCGTGTTGGCGTTCCTGGCCGCCTTGGGGGCGGGCTACGGATATTATCGCCACGCCATTCCCGATTTACCGTGCCTGGCGTTTGCGGTGACCACCGCGTGTGTGGCGGTGATCACGTTGCTGGGGAAACTGGTGTTCAAGGTGAGCGAAGACGCCCCAGCGTTCTTCGTGTTCGGCTTGCTTGTGCTAGGCGTCTCTAGCGCAGCGGCATTCTACCTGCGCTCTCTTTCCAAGGTGCTGCGCCATGCCTGACCAGCCGACATTGCGACAACTTCTCGATCGACTCCAACAGCAAGACCTGTTAGACGAAGCCGCCCGCGCCCAAATTGTCGAACGTTTGGCGCAAGCGTCAGACGGCGAAGGCGAGCCTTGGTTTGTGCAGGCTCTACTGGCGGTCGGCGCTTGGATTGCGGCGGTTTGCTTTATTGCCTGCCTGGGCATCGCGGGGTTTCTTCGTGGCGAAGAAATCGGACTGTTGGCCTGGGGCGCCGGCTTGGTGGTCGCCGCCACCGTGCTGCGACGTTTGACCGACCATATCTTCCCCGCGCAGCTAGCGCTCGCGGTCAGTGTGGCGGGACATGGCTTCATCCTGACCGGCGCCGGAATGCTGGCCGAGAGCGTGGCGGGCGTCACTTCGGCAGCCTTGCTGTTGTGTATTGTCCTTTATCCGCTCTACCGCGACGCGCTGCATCGCTTTCTGTCGTGCTTACTGGCTTCGGGCTGTGTAACGGCTTGGATCATGATCGACGGCGTCACGGAGTTGATCCATATAGCGATCCTGGCCAAGACCCTCGCCCTGGGGTTGGTGTTCATGTACCGCACCGACCTTACCTGGCTACGGCCGTTGGGATACGCCCTGGCGCTGTCGATTCCCGCGAACCTGTTCTTGGTGCTGCTTCCCGAAACTCAAGCCGAAACGCACTGGTGGCCGGCCAACGTGGTGCTGGCGGCGGCGCTGATTTGGCTTTACGCCTGGGCCGCAGGAGGCGTAGCGCGTCTGAAGGAAGAACCGCTCGTGGTGGCCGTCGTGGCGACGGTCTGCCTGGCCACCTTCACCACGCCGGGCGTGCTGGCGGCCATTGGTTTACTTGTGCTGGGTTACGCACGGCGCGACGCTCTGCTGCTAACCATGGGCGGAGCGTTCTTCCCCGTGTTCCTAGTGGTGTTCTACTACGAACTAGAGACCAGCCTGCTGACCAAGTCTTACCTGCTAATGGGCAGCGGCGCGGTGTTGCTCTTGGCCCGCGCGTTTTTGAACCGGCGCGGCTGGGCGAAACTGGAGACTTCCCTATGAAGACCGCAGCGTTTTGGATTTCCACCTTCGCTGTGTTTGGCGTCGTCAATGCGATGATCGCCGCAAAGGAAGCGACGTTGCGGAACGGCGTCACGATGTACCTGGAACTGGCGCCGGTCGATCCGCGGTCGCTCATGCAAGGCGATTACATGGCCCTGGATTACGAACTTGAGCGCAACGCCATGCGCAGCGGCCCACCCAAGAACCGCGGCGCCGTGGTGGTAACGCTGGACGAACAAAAGGTCGCCCACTTTGTGCGGTTCCATCAGGGCGAGCCGCTGGCGCCGGGCGAACACTTGTTGCGTTACCGCGTTACGCGGAACGGCCTAACGATTGGCTCCAACGCTTTCTTCTTCCAAGAAGGCCACGGCGACCACTACGCCGGCGCCCGTTACGGTGAGTATAAAGTCGACCCTTCGGGCACATGCCTGTTGGTTGGCCTCCGTAACCCCGACTTCTCTCGGGCCGGTCCGCCCGAGGGCCAGTGAATCTGCATCATGGCCCAAGCAGGCAACCTCATCGGCGGTTGGCCGACTTCGCCTTATTCGCCATGGGCCTGAACTATGCACGTTCTCTGAGCTTTCGAAAGACGGAAATCCGAAAGAATTCGTACATAAGCTGCTTGACAGGGGCGTAAGCCGAGCCGCACAATCGCGCTGTAACGGAAGTACGGCTCCCGGCCTCCTGGCAATTGGGCGGCGATGAAGGACGAACCCCTCCACGGCTCCTGGCTGCTGGCCGAAGAATACTGAAACCGCGGCGATTCCGCCTTTGTGGACGAACTGCGCCGCATTCACGACGCCGAACGGCTCGGCGCTTTCGCCGCCAAGTGGTATGCCGACTCGCGCCCGGCTTCTCGTAGGTTGCTAAAGCAATATCTGGCCCGGCCGCTCAACGCTTATCGGCACGAGGCGCTATTCAAACGCCTATTCAAGCTGGCCGAACGCGCCGAGGATGACGAGCTGATGGCTCACTTCCTGGCGGCGCTCGATCGCTCGGTGCGGCGCGTCCTGCGACGGCGCGAGTATTATGACGGGGACGCCCTCCAAACTCGGACGGAAGATTCGCTGTGCGTGCCTTTGGGAACGGTCATGCCGCGCCCCGACAAGCAGCGAATCTTGAGCGCTCTTCGTCCACGGGCGCCGTTGTCCGCTGCGCTCCTCATCGACACAGCACGAATGCGGTTGTTCTCGGTGCACACGCGGAACTACCTGCGGCGGCGGGCGTGGCGGTACTTTCGCCGGCTAGGAAAAGAACATCCCGAGCGTTACGCGCCGGCCGTGGTCGAAGCGCTCCTGCAATACACCGATGACGATGTGTCCGACGGGTTGGCGCTGCTGGATAACTGGCGGCTGATGCACGCCCTGTTCCACGCCCCGCCGGTGCTGCAAGCCAAGGCCAGCGGTTGGACGCTCGCCCAAGGACGCTCCCTTGCCGAACTGACGGCGGCGCCCGCCTTTGAGCCGCTGTGGCAGGCGTCGGCTGAACCGCTGTTGACGTTGCTCCAAAAGGCGCAATGTCGTCCGGTGCGGCAATGGACGGTTCAGATGCTTCGGCGGCATCATCCCCGGGCGCTGGTGGAGATGCCGTTTTCGGGCTTGCTGGAGCTGTTAGCGCACGAGGACGCCGAGCTTTCGCAACTGGCCGCCGAGTCGCTGCCGTATTCGTCCGCGCTGGGCCGATTGACCGTCGACGAATGGCTGGCGCGGCCCGAAGTGGGAGCGCAGCTCCGTAGCGAGTTGCAAGCGCTGTTGGAGAATCGCTAGTCGGCCTTGCCAAAATGATCGAGAGAAAACGCCAGTCTGAGGAAGCCCCTCCAATCGCCGCAACCGCTTCCTTGCGTTTATGGGAAGGGTGGGCTCCAACGCTCGTCATCGCGGTTCAAGCGAAAACTGCAGGGCGCTGAATCGACGCTGAACATAGTGGCCAGAATCCAGGCCACCTCGACGCGCTCCACGGCCCGCTTCTGGCCCCGTGCGGCCATGATCCGGTTGTAGGCCAGCACGTAGGCCTCGGCTTCGTCAGGCGGCAGGCCGACCTCCAGCACTTGGCCGCTGCCGATCTCGCGAATGGCGTAGCGTTTGATGGGTCGTCTCATCGGATTCTCAAAGGGTTGAGGAGCAAGCCGAGTTCAGGTGGCGGTTTAACCAATCTTCGCGGGTGAGGTTGCCGCAGGGCCGGCCTTCAGCACTAGCGTATGGAGGTACTTTTGCAGCGACATCTGGCAAGCGAGAGCCTCGCTTCGCAACCGTTCATGTTCTGCGGGCGAAAGCCGTAGCGTCACCACCCGCCGGCGTTCCGTCGGCCGCGGCCTGGCGGCGGCCGCCCGGTAGGGCCGCAGGCCCGAGTGTGTTCGCCGTTTGGCAGGCAACCGCGAACGGGCCGCAGCGTGCGAAGCCGCGGCAAGCAACGCTTCGCTTTCGGCTTCCGCAGCGCGCTGGCGAGCTTCCAAGGCTTCTTGCACGGCGTCTTGGGCTGCTTGCCAACGGCCGCGAGCGGCAAGAATCCACGTGGTTTCACACGCCACACGGCTCCCGCGGAGCGGTCGCACATCGACCACCCACACGTCGCTCTCACAGGCGAGGCTCGCAATCTGCGGCTGCCGGGTACGAGCCGCCTCGCGAAGCATCGCCGCCAGATGGCGCACCGCCTGGCCCGAAAGCACATCGCCAATGGGTTCGTCGGTAAAAGGCAAAGTCAGGCGACCAGGAGCCATCACATGGTTGTGATAGGCCGTCGCAGTGCGTTGGTGAGACACAAGCGCGCTCCTGAAATATGAACACACGTACACTATCTCAAGGCTATCACAAGAAGCGACTATTTCCAGAGCGCGCGGTGCTAGCAGCAAACGCACTTGCCACGTATCCACAAACTGCCCCAGGCGCAGCGGCGAAAAAAGTTTTTTTCAAGAATGCCCCCACATGACCAAACGTGTCACGCCGCCGCACACCCGCCAAAGCGACCACCGCTAGAGTGTTGGAGCGACATGGCCGAGAGCAATCGCCAAGCCGCATGGCCGCGGTAGCGGTGGTGTTTACCCGGCGATTGTCGGTGGAGGGGCGCTCGCTGGGGTTTGTGGCATTTTTGTGTGGGCTGCGGTTTCGAAGGGCGTTAGCGGTAGAGCTGGGTTATGGGTTGGCCGAGAGCGAGAGGGAAGGGGCGGCCTAAGGCATCGTGGTAGTGGCTGGCGGGGTCGATCCCTAAGGCGGAGTAGATGGTGGCGGCGATGTCCCAGGGGCCGTAGCGTTCGGTCACGACCTCGGCGCCCAGGCGGTCGGTAGCGCCGAGCACGGCTCCGCGCGCCACGCCCGCGCCGGCCATGACCAGCGAATACGCCGCCGCCCAGTGTTTGCGGCCGGGCGACTTGCCGGCGAAGCTCGCTTCGTACGCCACGCGCGGCGCGCGGCCGAACTCGCCCATGCAGATGACCAGCGTATGCTCCAAGAGGCCGCGCTCGTCGAGATCCTCCAAGAGCGCCGAAAAGCTCCAGTCGAACCGGGGCAAAAGGTGCACGCGCAGGGCTTCGAAGATGTCGTTGTGCGTGTCCCAACCGTAGGCGTCGGTGTCGGAAGGGGCTAAGTCTTGGCCGCGGTTCGTGTGGTTGAACATGACCGTCACGAGCGGAACGCCCGCTTCCACCAGGCGCCGGGCGAGCAAGCACGCCTGGCCGCTGCGGTAAAGCCCGTACCGCTGGCGCACCTGGGGCGGCTCGGCTTCCAGGTCAAAGGCTTCGCGGCAACGCCGATCAGAAAGCATCGCCAGCGCCTGCGCGTAGAGATGGCTCATCTCGGCGGCGAGCGGGCTTTCGGCCAGGTGGCGCTGATAACGATCGAGCGACTCTTTGAGCGACCGCCGCGCGGCCAGCCGCACCGGCGGCAATTGCGGCTGCGGCGCCAAACCCGGCAAGGCCACGCCTTGGGTCACATCGCCGACCACCAACGGATGATACTCGCTTCCTAAGAAGCCGCCGTCTTGTCCCGGCGCCACTTTCACGGGTACTTGCGCCGGGGCGTTGAGATGCACCGCATCGTACACAAAGCGGTCGGTGGAACGCACACGGCGCAGCACGGCGCCGTAGGTGGGAAAGTCGGTCGGACGCGGGTCGGGGTTGGACGATGGCTGATCGTGACGCCGACCGGTCAGAGCCAAGTAGACCGCCGAGCCGTGGTCTAGATCGTCGTGCGACATACTGCGAACGATCGTGTAACGATCGGCCAGCGCCGCCAGCCGCGGCAGGTGTTCACCGAATGCGACGCCGGGAATCGCCGTTGCAATGGTCCCAAAGGCGCCGCGTACGTCTTCGGGCGCTTGGGGCTTGGGGTCCCACATGTCCAAGTGACTTTGCCCGCCGCTGGTAAAGACCAACAGCACCGACCTTGCGCGGCCAAAGCCCGGACTTCGCCCCTTGGTTTCGGCTGCTGGCGCCCGGCAAGCGCCAAGCCAACTTAATCCCGCCAGACCGCCAATTCGCAGCCACTCGCGGCGCGTCCAAGACCGCCGCTTACCGGGTTGATCGAAAACGAAGCGCAGCACGGCAGAATTGCGATGTTCCGAAGAAGAATCAAACCGCCCCCAGCCGCCCTCAACAGGTTACCCCGTTGGCGACGGCTTGTACAATGCAATTCTCATGAAGAATCCCCTGGGCGGCGCCAAGGCGGCCCGAAACTCCGCTGCTGGCCTGGCGCCGTTCCATTTACCGCTTTCCGTTTATCTCCTGAATGTGTGGAATTACTGGCGGCGTTTGGTCGGACCCCGCGCTGGCCCTGGATGACTCAACGCTGGCCCGCATGACCGAGGCGCTGCGGCATCGTGGGCCGGACGACGAAGGACGTTACCGAAGCGAATACCTGGCGCGCCCGCCGTATTCGCCTCTGCCCGGCGTGGCGTTGGGATTTCGCCGGCTGTCGATCATCGACCTAGCGGGCGGCCACCAGCCGATGTGCAACGAAGATGGCTCCGTGTGGCTGGTGTTCAACGGCGAGATCTACAACTTTCATGATCTGCGGCGGCGACTGGAAGGCTCGGGGCATCGCTTTCGCACTCACAGCGATTCGGAAACCATCGTTCATCTTTATGAAGACGAGGGGACCGACTGTTTTGAGCATCTCAACGGCATGTTCGCCTTGGCGATATGGGACCAGCGCCGCGGGCGGCTCGTGCTGGCCCGCGATCGGCTAGGCAAGAAGCCGCTAGTTTACCGCGCCGACCCCAACCGCCTGCTGTTCGCCAGCGAGTTAAAGAGCCTGCTGGAGGCGCCCCAGACTCCGCGCGAGGTCGACCCGGCCGCCGTCGATGCGTATTTGACGTACCAGTACATCCCACACCCCCATACGATCTTTCGCGGCGTGAAGAAGTTGCCGCCCGGTCACTACGCCGTGTGGGAGGAAGGGGAGCTAAAAAAGGTCGCTCCCTATTGGACGCCCGACTTCAACCAGGAAGTGGAGCTGAGCGAAGCCGAGTACATGGAGCGGCTGCGTGAGCTGCTTACCTCGGCCGTAACGCTGCGCATGCAAAGCGATGTGCCGCTGGGAGCGTTTCTTTCGGGCGGAATTGATTCGTCGCTCGTGGTGGCGCTCATGCAGCAGCAGAGCGGAGAACGTGTTAAGACCTTCACCATTAGCTTTCCGGTCAAAGAGTACGACGAATCTCAGCACGCGGCGCACGTGGCGCAGCACTTGGGAACAGACCATCAGACGTTCTCGGTCACGCCGCAGTGTGTGGAGATCCTCGACAAACTGGTCTGGCACTACGACGAGCCGTTCGCCGATAGCTCCGCCATTCCCACTTGGTATGTGTCGGAGATGACGCGGCGACATGTGACCGTGGCGCTTACGGGCGACGGCGGCGATGAATTGTTCTGCGGCTATCCCCGATACCGCGCGGTGGCCTTGGGAGATTTGCTGGACCGAGTGGGGCCGGTGCGTTCGTTGCTGGCCGCCCGGTTCTGGCAACGGCTTCCCGGCAGCGCCCGGCAGAAAGGGCTTGTGCGGCGGTTCAAACGGTTCAGCGAAGCGGCGGCCGCTTCGCCGGTGCGTCGCTACTTGGAGTGGATTGCGATCTTTAACGAAGCGCGGCGAGCGGCGCTTTACCGCGAGGAGTTCTTGGCCACCCTTCCCGACGCCGACCCCTTGGAGTTCCTCCAGCGCGCCTGGCGGCGGGCAAGCCGTCGCGACGCCGTGACCGCCGCCTCGCTCGCCGACTTGACGACCTACCTGCCGTGCGATTTGATGACCAAAGTTGATATCGCTTCGATGGCCCACAGCCTGGAGTGCCGCCAACCGTTCTTGGACTACCGCGTGGTGGAATTGGCGGCGCAGATGCCTCGGCGGTTCAAATATCGGCTCGGGCGCGGTAAACTGATCCTCCGCAAAACATTCCGCGACCTGTTGCCGCGGCCGATTTGGACACGGCCGAAGATGGGCTTTGGCGTACCGCTGGACCATTGGTTTCGGGGCGAACTGCGCGATTTGACGCGCGACGTGCTGTTAGCAAGCGAGGCCCGGCATCGCGAGTATTTCCGCCCGGAGGCGGTAGAGCAACTGGCCCGCGAGCATCAAAGCGGCGCGTTCGATCATAGTTACCGCCTATGGGCGTTGCTGGTCCTCGAATTGTGGCTGCGGAAATGGACGGAGCGCGGGGCGCCGCCGCGCCGCGATGCCCCTTCCCAACGGGTCGCCACGTAGCACAACCCTTGCCAACCATGTCAGGTTACCGGGGGACGTCAGCCTCCTGCCGACACGGCCGCGGCCAACAGCCGAGCGCCGAGTCATCGGGAAGTTGACGTCCCCCGGTTGCCATAGCTTGCGACTTTAAGGATGAATCTCATGCAAAATGTACTCGCGGTGATTTTGGCCGGGGGCAAAGGAACGCGGCTGGAGCCGCTCACGCGCGATCGCGCCAAACCGGCCGTCCATTTCGGCGGCGTGTACCGCATTGTCGACTTCGTGCTGTCGAACTGTTTGAACAGCGGTATCCGCAAGATGCTGCTGCTAACGCAGTACAAGGCGATGAGCCTGGACCGGCACATCAACCTGGGGTGGCGCCACTTCTTTTGCCGCGAGTTGGGCGAGTTTGTCGACGTGCTGCCGCCGCAGCAGCGGATCGACGAGCATTGGTACCAAGGCACCGCCGACGCCGTTTACCAGAACATTTACGCCATTGAGCGCGAACGGCCCGAGTACGTGCTGATTCTGGCGGGCGACCACATCTACAAGATGAATTACCGCCAGATGCTCGACTACCACATCGAGATGGGCGCCGATCTGACGGTGGGAGCGCTGCGCAGCACAGTGGCTGAGGCCGCCCATCAGTTCGGCGTAATCGAAGTAGATGCGCAGGATCGCATTATCGGCTTTGAAGAGAAGCCGGCTCATCCGCGGCCCATTCCTGGCGATCCCGACCACTGCTTGGCCTCGATGGGCATCTACGTGTTCACGGCGCGATTTATGTTCGAGCAACTCTTGGCCGACGCCAATCGGCAAGACAGCTCGCATGACTTCGGCAAGAACATCATTCCCGCGGTTATTGGCGAACACCGCGTGTACGCCTTCCCGTTCCGTGACGAGAACCGCAAGGAAGCCGCCTACTGGCGCGACGTGGGCACCATCGACGCCTACTGGGAAGCCAACATGGACCTGGTGGCGGTCGATCCGCTCTTGAACCTCTACGACGAAAAGTGGCCGATCCGCACCTACCAGCCGAACCTACCGCCCGCCAAGTTCGTGTTCGGCAGCGGCGAGAGCAGCGACCGGCGGGGTCGAGCGCTCGACAGCATCATCTGCCAAGGCTCCATCGTTTCGGGCGGTCTGGTGGAGCGCAGCGTGGTCGGCCCGCGCGTGCGAATCAATAGCTTCGCCCATGTAGAAGACTCCATCTTGTTTGAAGGGGTCAATGTGGGCCGGCGCGCTAAGATCCGCAAGGCGATTATCGACAAGGGAGTCGAAATTCCCGAAGACGCCGTAATCGGCTACGACCTGGAGCAAGACCGCCGCCGTGGATTCACCATTAGCGAAGGGGGCGTGGTGGTCATCGCCAAAGATCACGGCGCAGGGCAACTCTTGGTTCGGGAACAAGCTTCGGCCGCAGGCGGCTAAGGCTTGACGATTTCACTTCCTTTCGTGGGTGACCATTAACCCAACGCATGAAGGGGTTGTGCCCGATATTTCTTCACCGCCCGTTCTCGACCCACGGGCGGTAGGCGCCTTGGAAGAACCGCAGGACTGCCCTGTTAAGCCTTGCTCGAGGCTTGACGGGGCTGGGTTTTGGACTGGATTTTCCGGCGATTACTCCCATCGGGTCAAAGGTTTACGGCGAATCTTGCGAAACTTTCCCGGGCGCTGTCGTGCGGTATAATAGATTTTAAGGCCGATACGTTTCTTAAGAGGGCGCCGCGCCCCTTTGGCGACTAGCGTCGCTCGCCGCTCTAGCCACAATCTGGCGCCGTTATGGGAATCAAGTTTTACTGCCCTTCTTGCGATAAACGACTCAACGTCAAGTCGTTCCTGGCCGGCAAGGGGGGATTTTGTCCGCATTGCCAAGCTCGCATCCAAATTCCCCTGGAAAGCGAGCCCAAGCGGCCTAGCGCCGCCGACTCGGGCGCGTCAACCGTCTCCTCGCAACAGCCGAGCGCGAACCCCGCCCAAGTGACGCCGGCGGCGCAAGGGCCAAGCGTCAGTGCTCCATCGCGTAATGGACACGCACCGGCCGCGCACGGCGCGGCGCCGGTCATGTTTACGCACGCGGCGGTCGCTTCGAGCGGGCCGCTCAGCCCGCAAGGCGCCCCGGGTGCAGCCTATTCCGGCGCGCCGCAAACAACGGGAGCGCCGCAGGCAGGCCAAGCCAGCGTTGCCAGTCCAGCTCCGGTTTATGGCGCCTATGGCGCTGCCGCCCAACCGGCGATGGCGGCGCCCGTCACCGCACCGGTAACGCCGGCCGTTCCAGTGAAGCCGGTCGCAGCCGCTAGCCCCGCGCTGGTCGATCCCATTGCCGAAGCGCCGCAAGCCGTGTGGTACGTTCGTCCGCCCGCGGGCGGACAGTATGGCCCCGCCGTGGGCGAGATCATGCGCAAATGGATGGCCGAAGGCCGCGTCAGCGCCGATTCGCTTGTGTGGCGCGAAGGCTGGCCCGACTGGCGCAAGGCAGGCAAAGTGTTTCCCTCGCTCGGCGCAACTCCGGCAGTCGCCGCGTCAGCCGCCGCCGTGGCGCCGCTTCCCGGCGTTCCCACCACAGCCGCCCCACGACGCAACGTTCGCATACCTCGCAAGCGCGACTCAACCACCTTGGCCATCGCCGTCATTGTGTTCCTAGTGCTAATGACCATCGGCCTCCTGGGCGGCCTGTTATGGGTGCTAGGGATCGTCTAACAACCCTGGCAAACGATAGCGGAAGCAAAGCCATGCTTCCGCATTCCCTTATGGCGTGCGCAGCCATGGGGCTAGTGGACTGAAGAACAAGAAGTTTCCAGGTCTTATCTAGCGCGAATTTCTTGCCATCTAAGGTCCCCACCTCTACAATCCGCGCTCGCCCCATCAAGGCCGGCTTCAGCCGGCCCGGACACAGTGGCACACAACTGCGCTGACCTGCTTTTGCTTCCTTTGATTTAGCTTCAGGCCGGCTTGAGCCGGCTTACTAGGCGGCCAGCGCGGATTTTCGGGGTAGCGGGCTTAGGTGGCAATGAATTGGCGCCAGATAGGACTGACGAACCTTTCATCAACTCTCACTGGCGCGCTAGCGAGGCAGTGGGGTCAATCAGATCTTGCGCCCTCACCGGGCCTGGTGTGCGGTTGGGGTGGGGCAATGGATTCGGGGCGTTTTCATGGTGGGGGGAAGCAACTACACTAAACCCTGCTTCTTGGATCGATCCCCTCTTACCTGGAAACGAACCATGCGTTACGGCTTGATCGTGGCAACGGCTGGCCTGGTGGCGGCAACCCTGGCCTTTCCGGCCATCGCGGGCGAGAAGATCTCGCTTGCCGACGGCAAACTTACGCTTACGGCTCCTGACGGCTGGAAGAAAGTGCAGCCAAGCGTGCGCATCATCGAGTACGAGTGCGTCGTTCCCGCTGCCG
>CAYWIS010000166.1:953-13317 GCA_964458385.1 uncultured Pirellulaceae bacterium | reverse complement strand
CGTGTGGTTGGTGAATCATATGATCGAGACCGGGTTCATTAACACCATACGAGAAATTTGGTGGGATGTGCGCCCGCACCATAATTTTGGTACGGTCGAGATTCGCGTTTGCGATATGCCCGGTAATTTAAATGACGTCCTTGCGCTGACCGCCTTGGCTCAGTGTCTCGTCTATGCGCTGTCCGAAAAGATTGACGACGGCGCATACGTGCATGAAAGCCACCCAATGATGGTGCGGCAGAATAAATGGCGCGCCGCCCGGTTTGGCAATCGGGCCATGTTGGTGAATGCCGACACGCACGAGGTCCGGTCGGTTAAAGATATCGTCAAACTTTTAATTGACCGTCTTACTCCCTTCGCACAAGAGTTGGGCTGCCTCGATTACTTGCGTCATACGCAAATCATGGCCGAGCGCCCCACCTGGGCCGACCGACAACGCCAGATACTGCGCGACACAGGCGATATGGCGGAGATTGTTCGCCGTCTTAGTAATGATGCGCGAATTGCTTCCGCATAACAAGGCGGACTTTCACTATGTACTCAAGTTGCCGACGCATGGTGAATTTCGCACCTTGCACCAGTATTGTTCGGCGCGGCAATCCCCCATCGCAACGATTCCTCACCGACCCATTCGACAAACCGCTCTACAAGCATTTCGGCCGCGTGTTGGCAGGGGGTTACAGCAAAGAGCGTCGGCCCCCACGAACTTTGTCCCACCCCTAACGCGCCCATTTGACGAAGTGCTGCGACCCAGCGAGCGAGGCGTTCACTAGCGAAGGGCCCTCCCTGGCGGGCAGCAAAACACATTCCGGCTTCGCGACCGAACTGATAGACGGCCTCGCCGAATGCTTCGCAATCACCGCGCCGCGCGGCCGGGGCAAGTTCCTTCTCGACGATCTCCCATAATCGTCGCGTGACCGACTCACGAACGGGCGGCAAATCACGAAACGCCATGCGCTCCGCCTCGCCGGAAAGCCCTTGGCCGCTCTGGGGACGCACCAAGACGAAACGCCAATCCTCGGGAAGTGGAATACGCTCGCGAAGCGGCGCCAGTTTCTCCCCAGCGAACTTACCTTCTTCGATTAACAAGCCACCGAAGAAAAACCCGTAGGTCCCAACGGCCGATCGTTGACCTCGTCCCATGCATTGCGTCAATTCGACGGCCGACATCGGAGGTAAACCGAAGGAGGCGTTAAGCGCAGCTCCCACGGCCAATGCCAACTGCGTTCCCGAACCGAGCCCCACATGTTGCGGCGGCGCCGTAACGACGGCAAGCCGTCGTGAAATCGAAGTCATCCCGTGATACCGCCCCCAACGTCTCACGTATTCTTCAACCCGTTCGGCCAATGGCCCAATGATCTCCAGGCGATCGGCGTCGGAAACCGTCATTTCCAACGTGGGACTTGAAATCATTGCCCCGACCCCGCCGAATTGCCGCCGGCGCGCATCGCCAAAAGAAAACATTCCAAAATGCAATCGGCTGGGTGCGACAATCCGAATCACTAAGTGAGACTCCGACACACGATTTGAGCGTAAAAGGGCGTACAAAGACCCAAAGGCTGTTTTCGACCGTAGGGCGCGACCCAAAGACCTATTGTGAAAAAGTAACTCTCGCCTGACAACGAGACGCGTCCGCAACGAAAGTTACATAGCACTGCCCATGAACGGAAGCTTCGACCAATCGATGGTCGCATTCTTGTCCAGACGCGGCAATTCAGCCTCAAGTGCTTCCGGATACTTTTGCGCAGCACCGGTATTGAACAGCACCACTTGTTCATTACTGCGAATCCATCCATCGCGTGCGAGCATTTCTAGAGCCCCAATGCAGGCCGCTGCTTCGGGGCACAATGCAATGCCCTCAAGCGAGTACGCCCTATGCAGCCAGTAGGGAATTTGCGTTTCTTCGACGGCGATCGCCCGTCCATTGCTGGCGCGCAGAGCGTCAAGAATCATAAAATCACCAACAGCCGCCGGCACGCGAATTCCACTTGCAATGGTGAACGGGTTAGGAAAGGGTTCGGCGAACCGTTCACCCAGCTCAAAGGCGCGAACGATTGGACAACAGCCGGTCGATTGAACTGCAACCATCCGCGGCCGTTTGCCACCGGGAATCCATCCAATGGCCTCCAACTCCTCAAATGCTTTCCACATGCCGATCAATCCCGTGCCGCCGCCTGTGGGATAAAGAATGACGTCGGGCAGACGCCAGCCGAGTTGTTCTGCAAGCTCCAAGCCCATCGTCTTCTTGCCCTCAACGCGATAAGGCTCCTTGAGAGTCGAAAGATCAAACCATTCCATGGCGGCTTGCCCTTCGCGAACCAGACGCCCGCAGTCGGTAATCAATCCATTGACCAGATATGTATGGGCGCCAGCCGCGTGACACTCATATTGGTTGATACTTGGGGTATCTTCCGGCATAAACACGTACGCCTCGATGCCGGCGCGTGCAGCGTACGCGGCAGCGGCGCCTCCGGCGTTTCCCGCAGTCGGCAGCGCAACACGGCGCACCCCAAATTGCCGAGCCATCGTTATCGCCATTCCGAGTCCACGGCTCTTGAAACTCCCCGTCGGAAGTTGAGACTCGTCTTTGAGCCACACATTTTTCAAGCCCAACTCCGCGCCCAGACGTTCGGCCTTGAGTAGCGGCGTCATGCCCTCTCCCAGCGTTACCGGAGCTGCGTCGAATGTGAGCGGCAACAACTCACGATACCGCCACATCGTAGGCGGTCGCCACAGGAGCGCATCGCGTGTTACCGCCCGACGCACCGCGTCTAAGTCATACCGCACCCAAAGGGGACGGCCCTTGTGAACCGTCTGCAATCGATCAGCGGGAAACACGGTTCCATCGATCGCGCTTTCCAAATGCGTAACAAAGTGAGGCATAACTGATCCCCTGGCGATTACGATTATTCCCGGCGAACCTCAATACTCCTGCGGACCAATGTAACCTTCGCATCCCACGCGGCGGAACTCCGGGCATCGAAAACAAGAACGGTGCGTTCATCGATGTATCACTAGGGACGTGTTAAGCCAGGGAAAACTTCGCGGATTTGTTCACCGCGTCGAACACTAGGGCTATAATGACCCTCTCGCCAGGTGGTTCTTCCCCGCGTCGGTAAATCCCCCACCCGCTATGAAGCCGACCTGTCTATTTCCTTTCTGCATGGCGCTGGTCGTCTCCGCTGCCCAGGGAGGCGAATCTCCAATTTCCCCGCCCGACTTCAACCGCGACATCCGGCCAATTCTCTCGGACAAGTGCTACGCTTGCCATGGTCCTGACGCCAGTCATCGCGAGGCGGACTTGCGTCTTGATGAAGAGACTAGCGCCAAACAAGACCGCGGGGGCTATGCGGTAATCGTCACCGGGAATTCTGAGCGCAGTGAACTTTTGCGCCGTATAACAACTGCTGCCTCCTCGGAGCGTATGCCGCCGATCGATTCTGGTAAGACGTTAACGTCCGATGAGATCGACCTACTTCGGCGTTGGATTGATGCGGGTGCACGCTGGTCACAGCATTGGGCTTATGAAGCGCCCCAGCATTGGCCAAGCCCAACAGTAAAGAATTCCCACTGGCCCGCAAACTTTGTCGACCAGTTCATTCTTGCGCGTCTGGAGCATGAAGGCCTGGCCCCTTCGCCAGAAGCGGACCGCGTTACGCTCGCCAGGCGATTGTACTTCGATCTAACCGGCCTTCCACCTTCGCCCAAAGATGTGGCGGCGTTCGTCGCTGACGACCGCCCCGATGCCTATGAGCGTTTGGTCGACCGACTTTTGGCTTCCCCTGCCTACGGCGAGCGAATGGCGATTGCCTGGCTCGATCTGGTGCGATACGCAGACACGGTAGGTTATCACGGCGATCAAGAACATCACATTTCGCCCTATCGCGATTGGGTAATTGACGCCTTCAACGAAAACGTGCCTTTCGATCGATTCACCCAAGAGCAGCTAGCAGGCGATTTACTTCCAAATGCTGGCGTCGATCAAAAGATCGCCTCGGGTTACAACCGCCTGCTACAAACTTCGCACGAGGGAGGTGTTCAACCCAAAGAATACCTTGCCATCTATGGAGCGGATCATGTGCGGAACGTCTCGGCCGTGTGGATGGGAGCAACGCTCGGATGCGCCCAATGCCACGACCATAAGTTCGATCCGTACACGGCGAAGGATTTCTACGCAATGCAAGCATTCTTCGCCGATATCGACGAAGCCCAACATTTAACCAAAGGCTCCGACACCTCCCCGACAGTTCGCCACCCTGAGATCACCGTCTTGACGCGTCTGGAGCGGTTACGACGAGACCTTGCGCAAGGCGAGATCGATCAAGCTCGACGACTCTTGGCGCAATGTGAACCATCTGATACTCAGACGCGTGCGAAACTAGAAAACCAGATTAGGATTGCTGAAGTTCAACGAGACGCGATAGAGGCGTCCGCCCGGCGCACGATGATTACGGTCTCCATCGAGCCGCGCACCATCCGTATCTTGCCGCGCGGCAATTGGCTAGATGAGAGCGGCCCCATCGTAGAGCCGGCAATTCCCGAATTCTTGGGAAAACTTGACACGGGCGATCGTCGCGCCACGCGTTTAGACTTGGCGAATTGGTTAACGGATGCTAAGAACGGCGCGGGTTTACTTACGGCGCGAGTATTTGTGAATCGGTGGTGGGCGATTTTCTTTGGCGAGGGGCTTTCTCGGTCACTTGAAGATTTTGGCGGCCAGGGCGAGCCGCCTTCCCATCCGGAATTACTTGATCGTCTAGCGATCGAGTTCGTCGACACCGGTTGGAACATCAAGTACCTGGTGCGTCTCATAGTTACCAGCAATACCTATCGTCAATCGTCCATCGTATCTCCCAACCTGGAAGAGCACGATCCAGAGAATCGTTTGCTGGCGCGGCAATCGCGCTGGCGCCTACCGGCCGAATTAGTTCGCGATAACGCTCTGGCCGTAAGTGGTCTCCTAGTTCATGAGATTGGCGGCCCAAGTACCCGACCCTACCAGCCCGATGGCTACTATCGGTATCTGAATTTTCCGCCTCGCAAGTATCACGCTGATAAGGACAAGCATCAATGGCGGCGTGGCGTGTACATGCATTGGCAGCGAACGTATTTACATCCCATGCTCAAAGCGTTTGACGCTCCCAGTCGTGAAGAATGTGCGGCTCAACGTCCGCGTTCGAATACGCCGTTGGCGGCGCTTGTGCTGCTGAACGATCCAACGTTTGTTGAAGCGGCGCGCGCCCTCGCGACGCGAGTGCTGCGCGAGGGCGGTTCAAGCGACGCTGTGCGAGTGAACTTGGCCTATCAATACGCCCTCTCCCGACCACCGGACGAATACGAGCGAAGCTCCCTATTACAGTTACTCGAGACAGAACGAGAACTCTATCGGAAAGATCCGGCTGCGGCGGAGCAGGTGTTAACAGTCGGCTATGCACCAACGCCGCCAGCCATCGACCGGAGCGAGATCGCCGCATGGACAAGCGTATGTCGCGTTCTCCTCAACCTCAGCGAGTTTGTTACGCGCAACTAATGGTTCATGCGATGCAAGAACAAGTGATCAACCTCATTCACCGGCGAACGTTCCTTTCCCAAAGCGGAGTTGGACTAGGTGCTGCGGCTCTCACTACCTTGATGGCCCGCGAGGGTACCGCCGGCGACAGTTCGCCGACAAGGTACATGGGCCTCCCAGGTTTGCCGCACTTCGCCCCCAAGGCAAAACGGGTGATCTTCCTGTACATGTCGGGTGGTCCCTCGCACCTGGAGACATTCGACTACAAGCCGCAATTGGAAAAGCTTGACGGCCAGCCAATGCCCGAATCGTTTACTAAGGGCCAACCCATTGCCCAATTACAGGGCCAACCCCTCAAGATTCAAGGTCCGATGACCAAGTTCCGACGCTATGGGAGCAGCGGCCAGGAAATCAGCGACTTTCTCCCCTGGCACGGCAAGATGGCGGACGACATATGTATCATTCGGTCGATGGTGACCGAGCAGATCAACCATGATCCGGCGCACACCTTCATGAATACGGGAACCGCCATCAGCGGCCGGCCTTCGATGGGCGCTTGGATCAACTACGGATTAGGCAGCGAAGCCGATGATCTGCCGGGATTTGTCGTCATGACCAGCTTTGGCGGGCGCAACCCTCAACCAATCGCATCACGACAATGGAGTGCAGGCTTCTTGCCAAGTCGCTTCCAGGGAGTGGAGTTTAACGCGACCGGCGATCCGGTTCTCTACTTACGGAACCCGCGCGGCATATCGTTTCCGCAACAAGAGCGACTGATTGCCACGATCCAGCAACTCGACCGCCACGCCAACACCGCTGTCCACAATCCGGAAGTTGAAACGCGCATTGCCGCGTATGAAATGGCGTTTCGCATGCAAACGTCCATACCCGAACTAATGGATATGTCGGATGAGCCACAATATATTCTCGACAGTTACGGCGCCCAACCCGGTGACGGATCATTTGCATCCAATTGTTTACTGGCCCGTCGGCTTGCTGAGCGTGGGGTGCGGTTCATTCAACTGTACCACCGCGACTGGGACCACCATGGCGACCTGGTGCGGTATATGAATATCTGTTGCAAATTAACAGATCAGCCAACTTGGGCGCTCATTAATGACTTGAAACAGCGTGGAATGCTCGATGAAACGCTCGTCATTTGGGGCGGCGAGTTCGGGCGCACGCCCATGTTTCAAGGAAAAGGTGGGCCTGGCCGTGACCACCACATTAAAGGCTTCTCGATGTGGATGGCGGGCGGCGGAATCAAAGGCGGCCTCACGTACGGCGCCACCGACGAACTCGGCTACAACGCGGTGGAAAATGTCGTC
Source organism: uncultured Pirellulaceae bacterium (assembly GCA_964458385.1). Classification (GTDB taxonomy): domain Bacteria; phylum Planctomycetota; class Planctomycetia; order Pirellulales; family Pirellulaceae; genus JAHWKS01. The sequence continues at coordinate 6,480 of CAYWIS010000166.1, read as the reverse complement.
CACGTGCGCGACCTGCACGCCACGATGCTACACCTTTTGGGCATCGACCATAAACGCCTGAGCGTAAAGTATCAGGGACTGGAGATGCGGTTAACAGGCGTTGAAGAGGCGAGGGTCGTCACCGATATTCTGGCTTGATGGAGTCTTATCGCAGAAAAGTTCCCGTTGGCGCCCGAGCATCAAGCGGCGCGCCGCGTTCCCACTCAATCACTCGTTGTTCCGGGTGACCGATCGGTTGGGGACGCGTAGCCGACCGCTCGATTAATCCCACGCGCGACGTGGAGCCGGGGGCATAACGAGGTCCTGCAATTGACTCTTCGTTAAGCGATTGATCGCTAGCTGTCGGCGCACTGTCGCTCGTCACAGCAATTGTAGAAGGAGTTGGCCGAACGTCGCGTCGATCCGCCGAGGTCCACGTATTCTGCTCGCCGTTATTCGAACGTTCCGCCAGATCCACAACGGCAGACGTTGGCCGGACTGGGGTGAGTTCACTGGTTGTTGGCGAGGTCGATTCCGTGCTCTGTGATTGCGCTTGCAATGCGGCTAGCACATCCGGGGCTTTGACAAATCTTGCGGGAATGGGAGATTGCCGGCCGTGGCGAATCCACTCAACCCAGGTAACCTGCAGGTCTGAAAGGCTTTCGTAACCGTAGTATTTTCGTGTTGTTGCCGTCCAATTGTTCGTTTGCATTCCTTCGCCCACGTATTGGACGAATTTACGTTTCCCGCCCTGCGCAATGAAGAACTCCGCCAACGCGTACCCTTGCGAATACAGCGGTAACATGTCCGATGGGTACTCCATCATTGCGAACATCTTGTTGAACGCAATGCCACGATTGGTTGTCAGGAATTGAATGAGGAGCTGCTCCTGTTTGCGGCGCTCGGCCGGATGTTCCACTGTGGTACACGCTCCTTCATCCGCCCAACGCGGCAAGGGACGCCCAAAGTGTGTGGCGAAGATTGTATGCGTGATCTCATGGGGCAGGACCGAATCCAGCACGCGTTCGCGTGATCCTTGGATGGTCATGCGCCATCCGAACGGCTGATTTCCGCGGAACATGAAGCTTGTAGCTCCGCCCGCCCCCAGGTTCGGAGCGACTTGTGCTTGAATCGGACAAGGTTCGCTCCAAGGCGGGAGCTCTTTTCCAAGCCATTCAATCGCCAAGGTACGGCGATAATGCTCGGCATATTGAGCGATCTCTTGCGCCAATTGTGGTGTGGCGGCTGTGACAATGAAATGTTCCGTTCGATAGCTGGCGCCCAGCGAGAGAAAGGCAGACAATACTACCAGCGGGCGAATCAATCGAGCATCCATGCTCTGGGTCTCTTAGGGAAAGGTACGGTTGCGGCCATATCCTACGGCCACATTGGATGGGGCTTCGCAAACGCTGCGCCAGTACCAGCCGCACAGCGCAAATGACGAAAAAATTTGCAAAAAATCCAAAAGAAACGCAAGAGATCTGCCGATTAAGAACGACTACGGTGGATCACTGCGCCGAGGGGCCTTTGTAAGATTTGCAAAGCGTACCCCAATATCTCTTGCGCCGCCAGACGAATCCGTATTTGCACCCTGCAAAACGCGACAAACATCACGGTCGCGTGACGGGACGCTTCACCCTTAAGCAAAGCTCTAGAGATAATCGCACGTCGCCTATCTTGGCCCCGCAACACTCTCTGAACTCCTAATCCTAAGGAACGCAAGTTGTGGGTCTGGGAGTCGAACCCAGCCGCCCAGGCTTATGAGGCCCGGTTGAGCGCCGGCTCCCCCACAATTTAATGTTTGCCGAACTCCGTCACAGGCGCAGCATCACCGGTTGATTGTTGTATCGCAATGTGGTTCCATTCCCAAATGCGCGACGAGAGCTTAGCCCCTACAACCGAATGTGTCGAAGCCGAGCGACATTTCCAATACGAAATGCGGCTGAATCGTCCCTGAGCTGAAGTTACGGCCAAAGCATGCCGACCTGTGCCGCGCCGTTTTTATGGCCGGCTACTTGTCTGCCAAGCTTCGCTTCACAAGACGCAGCCAGATTCTCGCGCGTTACCTACGGAGATTTACAGCGCTGTCAAAACAGCCGTCTAGGCGTCACCCGGCCATGCAACCTCACCGGCGTTATTACGATAATCCCGTGCAGCAATTTCTTAGACGCAGAGGAGTTAGCAAGGTTCAGGGAAAGAAAAAATCTGCTCTCGTGGGCGTCGCGATAGATCGACCGCGTAATCCAGCGATCGTGTGTTGGGCCCGCAATACCCACGTCAAAGAAGGCGCGAGGCGGGCCCCATTGTGATACCGCCCTCGCTATCGAAACGGCAATTTGGGCCACAGTTCCCGCGGGATAATCAGCAAACGGAGCTCTCGGCAACGTTATGGGTGCGGTAGACGTACAAACCGCAGCAACGATATCTCAGAGGTCGCTACCAAATAGCAACGCCCGGGGAGTTACATCACCGGGCGTTCCATTCATCGGATCATTGAATGCTGCAGGGTATACTTTCACCCGCGCCGTATCGGCTTTAACGCTACCGAGACTCGGTCGTCGCCGAGACGGTTCGAGCTGTAGGGCCCTGTCCGCCGGGCGCCCCTTGATTGTAGCGTTGCACTTCTTTCTTCCAGCCGCTCGGCAAGGTCGGTTCGTAGAACTCTTTGTGGAACAAGTTCAGCTTTTGTAGCGTGATGTTCCAATTAACTTCGCGTTGCTCGAAGACAAACGCTGTTCGCTTCGGATTGCGCCGCGCGTCGTATGTCGGATCATAAATTTGAATGGCCTTCGGCAGATAATCGGTTTCGTCCAGGATGATCTCAATTTTCTGGTAGTTCGCCGCGTCAGCCTGGTGGCGAGGATAAGCTTCGAGCCAATATTCACCTTTCGCATCGCGGGGCGTAATCACCCGCATCCAGAAGCGTTCCTTGATCTGGCTAGCGTTTGCGCCAAAGATGAAGGGCAAGGGACTATTTGCGATCGCGCGGCCGCGCATTTCCGGCGGCAATTCATGCTGAATAAGCTTTTTCTGCTGATGATTGTATTCGAAGACGGACTGCCCGTCGCAAACCCAATGCTCGCCCACCTCGCCTTCGCGCTCCACGTACCGGGGTTGTTCACCGGGATTTGCAGGAGCTGTGTAGTGGAACGTCTTATCGACGCGGAACAGCCCCTTGTCGGGAGCAGAGTACATGATCACGCCAGTGCTTTCGGTCTTGGCCGTATAGGGATCTCGAGGGCCAAAAACGGGATCGTATTCCCACCGCGTAAACTTGCAGCGAAATCGCTCAACCTGCCGGCTCTTGAATTCCCAATAATTAAGCACTTGGTTTAGATATTCTTCCTGAGGCGGCGTGAGCTGAAACGGCGCGACAGGAACGCGGGCGGGCGGAGTCGCCACTGCACCAGTTTGCGGGACCGGTCCCTGGGGCGCGCCGCCTTGCTGCACATTGGCGGGCTGCGGCCCGTAGGCCGGGTTGGCTCCTGCAGGAACTGGCCCCTGTTGCGGCCCCGCTGCCTGCGGATTCGTTGCCGACTGCCCTTGGGGAAACGCCGGCGTCTGGCCCGCGGCAGGAAACGCCGCCCCGATTAGAAATGCAAGACATACCGTTCCATCCGCAATGCGGCGCAGCGCAACAGTCATGGATTCCATTCCTGACTTGGGTGAAGCAAGTTTTTCGAGGGCGCGGGATTCTAGCAGGAATCGTCGTTGCGCCCTAGCCCGGTTGGGCAAGCCATGCGATGAACCGCTCGATTTCGTTAAACGACGAAAGGTGAAAATGCGCCTGGTCGGCAAATGGCAGGGCATTTACCTCGCGCTGTCGCGTATAAAGAACGTTCCACGCGCCAGCACGGCGGCCCGTTTCCATGTCGAATCGTGAATCGCCGATAATGGCGACTTCTCCGGGCGCAACTTTCCAGCTTTCGCAAATTCGCCAAACCGCCTGAGGGTCGGGTTTTACGGGACCGTCGTCACGTGTCACGACCATATCGAAGGGAAAAGGAATGAGCCTTAGCATCGTATGGGCGACGATCCGGCTGTTGCGTGTAAGAACCGCTTGTCGCACATGAGCCTTGGCCAAAGCGGCGAGAAATTCCAGCACGCCAGGATAAGGGACAGCTCGCTCGGCGCCACGTAGTTCGTGCCGTTCAACGATCTCCCAACCGCGCTGCGCCTCTCCGGGCGGCATCTGGGCCAGCGTCTCTAAAATCGGCGCCCCGCGCGGGAGATTCATTTCGCACCGCATTCGGTCAAAATCCAGCGCTGAATCGACCAACGTCCCGTCGAGGTCATAGATCACGTGACGTATGATGAGTTCGTCATCTACCATTTTCCCAGAGTAGCCTCTTCGGACGACTTCATGAAAGCGGCGGTTTTTAGCACCAAGCGATACGACCGAGAGTTTCTCAGTGCAGCGGCCGATAAGACGGGCCATATGTTAACATTCTTTGATCCTCGCTTGGCAATCGAAACATGCAAACTCGCCGAGGGTTTTGTCGCTGTTTGCACCTTTGTCAACGATGAACTAGACGCAGAGGTCGTGCGGCAATTGGCGGAAGGAGGAGTGCGTCTGATTGCGATGCGCTGCGCCGGGTTCAACAACGTCGATTTAGAAGCGGCGGCCCGCTATGGCATACGTGTCACGCGGGCGCCCGATTACTCACCTTACGCCGTCGCCGAGCACACCGTGGGGCTGATTCTCACTCTGAACCGAAAGATTCACAAGGCGTATCTTCGTGTGCGTGATGGGAATTTTTCGTTAGATGGCCTTCTCGGCTTCGACCTGGCTGGCAAAACCGTTGGCGTAGTGGGAACCGGTAAGATTGGGCAAATTGTCGGACGGATTCTCTTTAGCTTCGGTTGCAAGGTTATATTCCACGACGTTGTCGAAAACCCGGAGTGCTACGCGTTCGGCGAATATGTCTCGCTCACACGACTCCTGGCGGATTCGGATATCATTACGCTTCACGTACCCTTGACGCCCGAAACCCACCACATGATCAACGCCGCTGCAATTGAAACAATGCGCCCCGGCGTAATGCTCATCAACACGAGCCGAGGCGGCTTGATTGACACGGTAGCGGTCATTAACGGACTCAAAGAGCAAAAAATCGGCTACCTTGGCCTCGACGTTTACGAGGAAGAAGCGAACTTGTTCTTTGAAGATCTGTCGTCGCGGGTGATTCACGACGACGTATTTTCACGTCTGCTCACCTTTCCCAATGTGATTATCACGAGCCATCAAGGGTTCTTTACACGGGAAGCTCTAACAGAAATCGCCCGTGTCACGATGGAAAGCCTTACGGCTTTCGAGCAAAACTTGCCATTGAAGTATGAGATCAAATCAGCATCAAGCCACGGTCAATAACAAGCGGCTAGATAGCTCTGATTCGTCACTACCCTCCGCCGAGAGCGGGCAGAAAATGAACCTCGCTATCGGGCCCCACCTTTGCCCGCATCCCCTGTGAGGTCATTACGCTGTCGATCGCTACCTGAAGACTCGGCGACAACTCCTCGCCTTGGCAGAGGCGGGCTTTGATACCGG
>CAYWIS010000166.1:0-943 GCA_964458385.1 uncultured Pirellulaceae bacterium | reverse complement strand
TGTAGAGGCGGAAATCTCAACACATTCGACGCCGCCCGTTAGGGTTCGGAGCGGCGCGGGGATAAATACCGTGGCCATTGGTGGGCATCATCAAAGCGTCGACTATTGCGTATCATCAACCTGAATACTTCAGGCGAGAAGAACGCAACAAAACGGCGACCGCACGATCCAATCGCGGAGTCTTCTCAGGCTGAGCCATCCATGCTAGCCTGCCCCAAAATTGTTCGCAGGGCAGTAATTCCGATTTCGCCAAATTGGCGCGAAGGAATGCGCCAAATTTGCGGATTCATCAGTTCGACCGAGACGGCGCGTTCATATCCTATCTCGTGCAGCCGATCAATAACCGGCGTCAAAGGGATATCGCCGTCGCCAGGCAGGATCCGATCACCGTCGGTTGCAAACTCGCGGGCAACGTCGGCTAAGTCGCATAGCTGAACGTGAAATAAATTGTCCGCCGTCAGCAGCCCCAGATCCTCTGGTTTGCTCGGTCCGACGTAATAGTGAAAGGCGTCGAAGCACAAACCAAGGGCCCTACTGCCGACTTCTTCGACGAGCGCCACGGCCGTTTGCAGATTGTTTCCCAGCGCCGACCGAGCTTGAAACTCAAGCGCAATTCGAACGCCATGCTCCTCCGCAAGTTGGGCGGCCTGGCCAAGCGACATACGCACACGTTCGAAATCTTGCTGCCCTAACGGGAATGGCACGTCGCAGGCAACGACGAGAACCTCCACTCCCAGTTGGCGACAAAGGTTCAGTCGGCGGCTAAAGAGTTCCCACGCTTCGCGGCGAGCTTCGCCTTGACTGGCGAGTACGCCACCTTGATAGGAAGCCGCAGGCGCCGAAACCTCGTGATCCGCAAGAAGCTTCCGGACCGCGTCAATGGAATTTTGCTCGATATACGACTCGGCCTTGGTTAGCCAAAGTTCGATCGCATGACAATGGC
>CAYWIS010000165.1:0-13444 GCA_964458385.1 uncultured Pirellulaceae bacterium | reverse complement strand
GGACTTCATGTAATCACGCCGCCGCGTAGCGCCCCGGGTGACGAGGCCGGGGGAGGTGGAAATAATTGGCTCGGCGGCGGCGGACAAGGCGACCGCGCCAGCCGCGTGAGGTAACTCTTGAAATCAAAGGAAGGCAATGCCCGAGTTGCCGGAAGTTGAGACGATGCGCCGCGGGGTGCTGGGAGTGGTCGGGGCGACCATTGAGGACGCTCGGCCCGCGGTGTGCGCGTGCCGGCCGATTACCATTCAGCCCTCGGCGCCGGCTTTGGCTCGGCGGGTGATTGGCCGGCGGATTACGGCCGTCGACCGCGTCGGCAAGCGGGTAGTGCTGCGGTTAGATAACCAAGATGCGCTCGTCTTTGAGCCGCGCATGACGGGGCTCGTGCTCATCGCCGATCCGCCGAATGTGGAACACTTGCGGTTTCATCTCAAGCTGACCGGCGGCGCCGTTTCCGACTTGTGGTACTGGGACCGCCGGGGCCTGGGTTCGGTGCGGCTGTTCTCGCCCGACGAATTCCAACAGACCTTCGGTCCGCACAAGCTCGGGCCCGACGCACTGACAATCACCGCTGACGAACTGCGCGAACGGCTACGCACTAGCCGACGTCCAATCAAGCCCGCGCTGTTGGATCAGCGCGCCGTGGCGGGAGTGGGGAACTTATACGCCTCGGAGTTACTGCACCGGGCGGGAGTGCATCCGGCGCGGCGCTGCGACCAGATAACCCGCGACCAGTGGCGCCGCATCCACGCCGCGATGCGTGAAGTGTTGGAAGAAGCGATCCGCTACGAAGGCTCCACGCTATCCGATGGAACGTATCGCAACGCCTTGAATGAGTCGGGCGGCTATCAGAACCACCACCGCGTTTACGATCGTGAGGGCCAACCCTGCTCCACCTGCCAAACGGCCATCGTGCGGATCGTACAGGCACAACGAGCGACATTCTATTGCCCTACCTGTCAGGGCAAGCGAAAGACAAAGAGCCAATAGAAAAAGAGCACGGTCGTCGACGATGGCGCCGAACCGACGACCGTTGTTTGGGCCGCAGAATGTGTTTGCCCGTAGGAAAAGGCTTGCATCCGTAGCGCCACACATGCAACGATTGGCTGGTTAGCATTTCTTGTAATGCGGCGGCGCGGAAAGCACGTACGCCTGGCCCACGGTTCGTAGAAGGCTGCCCCGGAATGAAGTTCTCAACAACGCTGCTTGCGCTGGTTGCGGCGCTTTGGCTCCCTGCTTTGACTCTGGCCGATCCTGCCGAGGCGCCGCGGGCGATGGTGGCTACGGTCCATCCATTGGCGACCGAAGCCGCGCTGGACGTCATGCGCCGAGGCGGCAACGCCGTTGATGGCGCCGTGGCGGCGGCGCTCACGTTGGGAGTGGTGGACGGCTACAACTCGGGCATTGGCGGCGGGTGCTTCATCTTGATCCGCACTGCCGACGGCAAGTTTCACGCAATTGACGGCCGAGAGACGGCGCCAGCCGCCGCCACGCGCGACATGTTCCTTCGCAACGGTCAGCCACAAACGTCGTGGAGCGTAACCGGTCCGTTAGCGTCGGGTACGCCGGGCGCGCTGGCGGCCTATGCAGAGGCGGTGAAAACGCACGGCAAAACCGAGCTAAGCGACCTACTGCGACAAGCGGCCCAGGTCGCCGAACAAGGCTTTACGTTGAACGCCGCCTACGCCAGCCGTCTGGCGGTGGTGGCCGAAACGATGGCGCGCTTTGAAGGTTCGCGGCAGGTGTTCCTCAAGGCCGACGGTACGCCCTACCGGCAAGGCGAAGTCCTCAAGCAACCCGATCTGGCCCGCACCTATCGAGCGATTGCCGAACATGGCCTGGAATGGTTCTACGGCGGACCCTTTGCCGAGCGCGTCGCCGCGTGGATGGCCGAACATGGCGGCATCCTTACTGTTCAAGACTTCGCCAATTACCGCTGCGTAAAGCGTGAGCCAATTGTCACCGACTACCGCGGCTATACCGTGGTGGGCTTTCCGCCGCCTTCCAGCGGCGGCGTGCATGTGGCGCAGATTCTCAACATCCTTGAAAACTTCGATTTGAAGAAGCTGCACGAGGAAGACCCGGCCCAAATGATCCACGTTATCGCCGAGGCCATGAAGCTGGCCTTTGCCGACCGGGCGTACTGGCTGGGCGATCCCGACTTCGCCGACGTGCCCCGAGGGCTGGTCGACCAAGGCTACGCCGATCAACTGGCGCGGCGGATCGATCCGACGCGGGCCAGCGTGGTCGAAAAGCACAGCGTTCCGCCAGGTCACGAAACGGAACTGTTTCGCCACACTACGCACATTGCCGCCGCCGACGCCGAGGGGAACTGGGTAGCCATTACCGCCACCATCAACACCACGTTTGGCTCCAAAGTGGTTGTGCCCGGTACGGGCGTGGTGCTGAACAACGAAATGGACGACTTCGCCATCTCCCCCGGCGTGCCCAACGCCTTTGGACTGGTAGGCGCCGAGGCGAACGCCGTGGCCCCAGGAAAGCGGCCGTTGTCAAGCATGAGCCCCACCATCATCCTCCAGGACGGCCGGCCGGTGATGACGGTGGGCGCCGCGGGCGGGCCGAGGATCATTACGCAAGTGGTGCTGGCGATCGTCAACCACTTGGACCTGGGCATGAGCCTGCCCCAAGCGGTCGCTGCGCCTCGCTTCCATCATCAATGGTCGCCAAACGAACTGGCGGTTGAGCGAACGCTTGCTCCCTCTTTGGTCGACCGCCTGCGAGACTTTGGCCACCAAGTGCGTCAAGGCGGTGGGGTGGGCGTCACCCAAGCGATTGGCGTCACGCCCGACGGGAAGTTCATCGGCGTTCACGACCCCCGCGTGGCTGGTCAAGCGGCAGGCTTTTGACCACCCAAGGCAAGCCGCTCTTGCCAAGGCGGAGAGTCGTTGCGGAGCCAACGCGGCACACGCTGGAAGATGCTGGCCGGCTAGAACAGCCAGACATTCCACCTCTTGGCGAGGCCGTGCGATTTTGAGGCGGCGCGGCGCTGAACCGCTCCCCAACCGGAAGCAGGTAGCGTACCATGTGACGCTGCTAGTGCTTTATCCTCGCTGGTGTTTGGGTTGCAATGGGGGATTCGGGCGTCGGCGCCGGGCGCCATGCCGAGCACAGGGCGAGCGCCAGTTCCAACCATGCCGTTGAGCTAGGGCAGAATGCAGCCCGCAAGACGCTCGCCGCCGGTGGAGCACCGCGAATGGCGGCCGCTTGGATACATCGCTAAAGCACGAAGCGCCCCTACGGGGTAGATAGCAACGTTCCGTTAACTAGTCCGTTCTATGCACGATCCTGCCCCATCCACCGATGCGCCGGCCGCCCGCCTAGGGCTGGGCGACGCCGTGAGCATTATTGTGGGCATTGTGGTGGGGGTGTCGATCTTCCGCGCCTCGCCGCTGGTGTTTCAGAATGTGTCGGGGCCGTGGATGGGGTTGGCCGCGTGGGGGCTAGGAGGTGTGTTGTCGTTCATCGGCGCTTTGTGTTACGCCGAGCTTGCCACCACCTATCCGCGCATCGGCGGCGATTATGTGTATCTCTCGCGGGCTTACGGCCGCTGGGTAGGATTCTTGTTTGGCTGGGCGCAGTTGACCGTGATTCTGACCGGCAGCATCGGAGCGATGGCCTACGCCTTTGCCGATTACGCGGTTCCGCTGTTTGGCTTGGCGTCGCACTGGACGGCGTGGCTGGCCGTCGCCGCCGTGACCACGCTAACGCTGCTCAACTTGTGCGGCGTGGTGTTTGGCAAGGTGATGCAAAACGTGCTCACCCTTGCGAAGGTGCTGGGGCTGTTGGGGCTGATGGTGGCGGGACTTGCCTTCGGAAGCGGTTCGTGGGAGCCGACCCAACCGATCAGCGGTCCCGGCTTTGGCTTGGCGATGGTGTTCGTGCTCTACGCCTACGGCGGTTGGAACGACGCGGCGTTTGTGGCAGCCGAAGTGCGCCATCGCGATCGTAACCTTCCTTTGGCGCTATTACTGGGCATTACGGGCATCACGCTGCTCTACCTATTGATTAACATCGCCTACTTAAAGGGGTTGGGCCTAGAAGGGCTGCGAGGCTCCTCGGCGCCGGCGGCGGACGTACTTCAAAACGTGGTGGGGCCGTGGGGCGGTAAGGCGATTCGCCTGCTGGTGATGATCTCCTCGTTGGGGGCGATCAACGGCCTGATTTTCACGGGCGCTCGCGTGTACGCGGCGCTGGGCGCCGATCATCGCGTGTTTGCTTTGTTAGGGCGCTGGAATCAGCGGCTGGGCGCTCCGGTGTGGTCGCTGATTACGCAAGGTGTGATTACGCTGGTCCTCATTATGGCGGTTGGGACCGAAGGGGGACGCAACACGGTCGATGCGGGCTTGCGCGCCATCGGCCTGCGGGGTCTGCCGTGGGAGCAATACTTTGGGGGCTTCGATACGCTGGTGGCCGGCACAGCGCCGGTGTTCTGGATATTTTTTCTCCTTACGGGGGTGTCGCTCTTTGTGCTCCGCTGGAAAGATCCCACCCGCGAGCGCAAGTTCAAAGCTCCGCTCTACCCGCTGACGCCGCTGGTGTTTTGCCTCATGTGCGGCTACATGCTCTATTCCAGTTGGACGTACGCCAAGGGCTTGTCGCTGTTAGGTTTTGTGCCCTTGGCGCTGGGTCTGCCGTTGTATCTTTTCAGCCGTAAGTAACCCGCCAATTGCGCCGCGCCCGCTGTTCAGGGCCGACGGTTTTGCGTTCTGCTGCCGCCTTTGGCAAGAAAACCGTCGTCGATATACTGAACCTTCACGCCCTGAGGCGTGTCCTTGGCTCGACCTTCTTACCCTGCGAGCGAAATGGTACGCATCGGCATTCTCGGCGCCACGGGTTATACGGCGCTGGAGCTTATTAAACTTCTTTTGCGGCATCCCCAGGCGCAGATCACGGCTTTGACGACGCGCCAGGAAGATCGCCCCCACCTTTCCGAGATTCACCCGCAACTGACAGGCCGTCTGGACTTGCGGCTGGAGAACCTTACGCCTTCGGAAGTCGCCGCACGGGCCGATTGCGTGTTTTGCTGCCTGCCGCATGGCGCGGCTGCAAAAGCGACGCCCGAACTCTTGGCAGGCGGGGCCCGCGTGATCGACTTCAGCGCCGATTACCGTCTGAACGACGCCGCCACCTTCCGCCAGTGGTATCACGAAGACCACCCCGACCCAGAGCGATTGGGCCAGGTGGTGTACGGTCTGCCCGAATGGTTCCGCGAGTCCATCCGCAGCGCGCAACTGGTGGCTAATCCTGGGTGCTACCCGACTTCGGCCATCCTGCCGCTGGCGCCGTTTCTGGCGAAGGGACTGATCGAGCCCGAAGACATCATTGTGGACTCCAAGAGCGGCGTAAGCGGCGCCGGCCGCAATCCTAAGCTGGCCTTCCACTACCCCGAGTGCAACGAAAGCATCTCGGCTTACGGCGTGGGCGTGCATCGCCACACTCCCGAGATTGACCAGATTCTGGGACGTATCGCCGGGCGCGAGACGCGGGTGATCTTCACGCCGCATCTAGTGCCCATGGACCGCGGCATCTTGAGCGTGATCTACGCCCGGCCAACGCGCGAGTTGGACCAAGAAACCGCGTTGCAGGTGCTGCGCGAGAAGTACGAGAACGAACCTTTTGTGCGCGTGGTGGATCGCCTGCCCGCCACCAAACACACGGCGCACACGAACTTTTGCGACATAACCGCCCGCGTGGTGCGGGGTCGGTTGCTCTTGATTAGCGCGGAAGACAACCTGGTCAAAGGCGCCTCGGGAGCGGCGGTGCAGAACTTCAACGTGATGTACGATTTCCCCGAAACGACCGCGTTGTTGTAACGGTTAGGGCCAAGTCGACGCCGATCATAGATTCCGTCGCTGTTCGTTTTGCCGCTTCCCAACAAAGCCCGGCAAGGTTTCGCCAGCCAGGTTGGGGGCGGTTTGGTTGTCTGCCCAAACGACAAAATATGCGACGGCTGGTGGGTGCTGTCCTCCATTCATTTCTTTGGATGATTCCAATGTCGGTTGCCATTCCTTTGGGATTCGAGTTTGCGGGCGTCTCGTGCGGCATCAAACAGGCGGCGGGCAAGGAGGATATTTCGCTCGTCGTGTGCCGCGGCGGCGCCGTGGCGGCAGGTGTATATACGCAGAACCGCATCTTTGCAGCGCCCGTGGCGCTCGACCGCCAGCGAACCCCTTCGGCCGACATTCGTGTGGTGGTGACCAACTCGGGCAACGCCAACGCCTGCACCGGCGAGCGCGGTATGCGTGACGCGCACGAAATGGCTCGCTTGGCCGCCGCCGCCTGCGGGGCGCCGGCCGAGAAAGCCTTGGTCATGTCGACAGGCGTGATCGGCGAATTCTTGCCGATGGAGAAAGTCGCCGCAGGAATCGCCGCGGCCGCCGAAAAGCTAGGAACCGATGAAGCCGCCTTCCTGGCCGCCGTGCGCGGAATCATGACCACCGACCGCGGGCCGAAGTACGCCTCGCGCACGTTGCAGCTAGGAGGGCGAGAAGTGCGCATTGCCGGCATGGCCAAAGGCGCGGGGATGATCGGCCCCAACATGGCCACCATGCTTTCGGTCATTACCACCGACGCGGCTCTGACGCCCGAAACCGCCCAAGCGGCGATCTCGGCCGCGGCCGACGAAAGCTTTAACTGTATCAGTGTGGAAGGGCACACCAGCACCAACGATACGCTGCTGTTGTTGGCCAGCGGCGCGGCTGGCGGCGAGCCTCTCAGCGGCGCCGACCTGCAAACCTTCCGCGCCGCGTTGACCGAACTGTGCATTGAACTAGCCAAGCAAATTCCCGACGACGGCGAAGGCGCCACGCATTTGATCGCCATCGAAGTCCAAGGCTGCGCCACGCGCGAAGACGCTCAGCGCATTGCCCACGCCATCGCCCACAGCGCCCTGGTCAAGACCGCCGTTGCGGGCGGCGACCCCAACTGGGGACGCATCGTCTCGGCGGCCGGGTATGCGGGCGTTGCGTTTGACCCTGCCCAAGTTTCGCTCCGTCTGAATGGATATCTGATTTACGAGAACGGCGCTCCGGTGGCGTTTGACGCCAAGACGGTGTCGCAATCGATTCAAAGCCAGCGCGAAACCTCCATTGTGTTAAGCGTCGGCAAGGGCCCCGCCGGTTGCCGCCACTGGACCAGCGATTTGACCGTGGACTACGTCAAGTTCAACGCCGACTACCACACCTGATTGGCGAATCTCCCAAGTTTTCCCACGCCCTGCGCCTGCGAAGTGGGTAAGGCGTGTGGTCAAGACGATTCCCGCTTCTTCTTGAGGGAACGCTTGGAATTGCGGCCTCTTTTGGCCGAAGAAAAGCGCGCCGACAATCGCGACAATTGCTCTACCGTGGGTTGGGTGGTTGGGGTACACTCCCGCGCTTCGCTGGGAACTTTGTTTCTTGTCGGCGGGCGCGCCCCGTCGGCTTCGCCAGGGAAGGCGATTCGATGGCATCCAAACTGCCTTGTTTGTCGGTTGCGCTTGTGGTGCGTGACGCCGCAGACCTGCTGGCCGAAACGCTCAAGTCGATCCGCGAGGCGGCCGACGAAATTGTGGTTCTCGACACCGGCTCGACCGACGCCACGCGGGAAATAGCCGAAGAATTTGAAGTGGTGCTCAGGACACGCCCTTGGGACCACGACTTTTCCGCCGCCCGCAACGAGTGCTGGTCGCACGTGCGCGGGCAATGGGTGTTGTGGCTCGACGCGGGAGAAACCCTTTCGCCCGAAGACGCCGCCGCTCTGAAGGAGTTCGTCACCGGCTCGGCGCATCACGCCACGGCGTACATGCTTTTGGTCACCACGCCAGCGGGCGAGGGCGACATCTCGGGCGAACAGGTGGGCCGCATCCGCCTGGTTCCCAATCACCCCGATTTACAGTTTGCGGGGCGCGTGCGCGAGTCGCTGAGCGCGTCGCTCGAGGAGCGCGGCTTCCCGGTGGAAGGGCTCCCCTACCGCATTCGTCGCGGCCCGGCCGAGCATGACGAACAACGCCGTCTTGCCCGTGCTGAACGCAATTTGCATTTGGCGGGTCTGCAAGTGCGCGAAACCGGCGAACAGCCGCATCTGCTGAACTGCATGGCCGAAGCCCATCAAACGCTCGGCGACGCGCGTCAAGCTGAAGCGCTCTATCGCCGCGTATTAGCCGGCGCCGCAAGCGACGCCGACCGCCTCGAGGCGTACTACGGCCTCTTAGTGGCGTTGGAAGCGCTGGGCAAAGGTCGCCCGGCGCAGATTTCATTGTGTCTGGAAGCGCTCGACGAGTTTCCGCTTGACGCCCACCTGCTGTGCGCCATGGGGGGCTACCTGCAAACGCAGGGGCACACCGACTTGGCGATCCGGGCCCTCGATACCGCCTGGCGCTATGGCCAGGTGCACCCCGAGGTGTGGCACCTAAGCGACATTCGCGAGATCGCCGCGGTCAGTCTCAGCCGTTGCCACGAAGCAATCGGCCAGATTCAAGAAGCGCGGCAGGCGCTCCAAGAGGCGCTGGCCGAGTATCCCACTTCGCACCGCCTGAGCCGTCGCCAAGAGGAGTTGGCGACGGCCGGCCGATCGGCGAAGCGGCGCCAGGCGTCGTAAACGCGACGGCGACGCACAAGTAGGTTGGAGGAACGAGAGGGCGAGTCGGTGGGGGATTCGCCTTGACGGTGGGTTGGGAGCATGTTTATAGTTCCCCGCCCCAATAGGATCACACGGACGATCGCTTTTGGCTGACTCATCGCGTGGAGGAGAGTTTGCTCATGGTCGGCATGGATGCTCGTAGCGGCGGTTGCGTCGCCTGGGAGATCACTCGCGGTCGCGCTGCGCTAGCGCTGACCACGTGGCTTGCACTAGTGGCGGCGGGTGCGCCGGCGATCGCTCAAGCGCCAGCGGGCGCTGCGCCGCGGCCAAAGGCGGGTCCGGCGGCGCCGGCTCAAGCGCCGGCCGATCCGACGCTGGTGGAGTCGATTGCTGCTGAAAAGGCGGCGAACCAGGCCAAGATTGCAGCCGTGGTGAACGCCGAGCCGATCACTCGGCAAGAGTTGGCCAACGAAGCGCTTCGCCGTCACGCCAACGATGTGATCGAAGCGGTGGTGAACAAGCACCTGATCCTCCAAGAATGCGAACGCAAGGGGATCGTCATCACCGAAAAAGATATTGAGATGGAAATCGAGCGCATGGCCGCCAAGTTCGGCCTGACGACCGAGCGCTATCTCAAGCTGTTTGAAGACGAGAAACGCATCTCCCGCGATCAGTACGCCCGCGACATCATCTGGCCGACGCTGGCGCTGCGGCGGCTGGTGGCCGATCAGATTCAGGTCACGCGCGAAGAGCTAGAGAAGGCTTGGGAGTCGGAAGTTGGCGAGCGGGTCGAGGTGCGGCTGATCGCCGTCAGCTCTCGGGCGAAGGCGGAGCAACTCCGCCAGCAGGCGATTGCCGATCCTGAGAACTTCGGCGAACTGGCTAAGAACCATTCCGAAGACCGCGCCAGCGCCAGCGCTCGCGGCGTGATCCCGCCGATCCGCAAGCACGTGGGCGATCCCGAGCTAGAGCGTGTGGCGTTCTCGCTCAAGAAGGGCGAAATTTCGCCGATCATCACCGTGGGCGACCAGCACATCATCCTCAAGTGCGAACGCAGGCTTCCTGCCACGTTTGTGGCGCCCCAGTATAAGCAGCAGGCCGAAGAAACGCTGGTGGAGCGCATCAAAGAACAGAAGCTGCGCGACGCCGCCACCGAACTGTTTAAGAAGCTGCAGGACCACGCCGAGATTGTCAACGTCTACAACGACGCCAAACTTCAACAGCAAATGCCGGGCGTGGCCGCCATGATCAACGGCCGCAAGCTCACCATGCAGCAACTGGCCGAAGAGTGCATCGCGCGGCACGGCGTTGAAGTGCTGCAAGGCGAGATCAACCGCAAGATTCTGCTTCAGGAACTCAAACGCCGTCGGCTGACGGTGACGCAGCAAGACATCGACGCAGAAATTGCCCGGGCGGCTGACGCGTTTGGCTACCTCAAGCCCGACATGACCCCCGATGTCGACCGCTGGCTGAAGGATATGACCGACGGCGGCGACGCGCGCGCCATTGACATCTACATTCGCGACGCGGTCTGGCCTTCGGTGGCGCTCAAGAAGCTGGTGGGCGGCGACGTCCAAGTAACCGAAGAGGACCTGCGCAAAGGTTTTGAAGCCAACTACGGCGAGCGGGTCGAAGTGCTGGCGATTGTGCTGGGCACCCAGCGTGAAGCTCAAACCGTGTGGGAAATGGCTCGCGATAACCCGACCGACGCCTTCTTCTCGCAACTGGCCCGGCAATACTCCATTGAGCCGGTGTCGCAGGCGAATGGCGGCGTGGTGCCTCCGATTCGTCGCCACGGCGGACAACCGGCGCTCGAGGAGGAAGCGTTCCGCCTTAAGCCGGGTGAACTCTCGGCCATTGTGAACATCGGCGGCAAGAGTATCATCATGCGGTGCCTGGGCCGGACCGAGCCGACCGTGACCGACTTCAACGCCGTCAAAGACGAGTTGTACAAAGACATCCATGAGAAGAAGCTGCGGCTGGCCATGGCCGAGCAGTTTGACCGGCTGGTCGAAGCGGCTCAGATTGATAACTTCCTGACCGGCAGCTCGCAAATTGGCAAGCGCGTTGCCGGGCCGCAGCCGCCGGGCGCTGCTCCGGCGCCTCCCACCAAGCGTTAACGCTTCGTTTGGTTTCTTCGCCCCACGCGCCCTATGTGCGTGGGGCGGGTGGAGAACGACAGACGATTGTTAACAAGGGAGCGAGCTTCGCTCCCAACGCGGGGCGCGTCGTTTTCTGACAAACGCTCCTCTCATCGAAGATGGGCTTGCGTCGTGCCTCGGCGACGCAGCCCCCGGCTCCTAAGCCGCCACGCTTGGCGCCCCGCGAACGATGAGCCGCACCGGCCAATAACCGCACTGGCTCGGTTGCTAAAACGGTTTATGGCGGCGCCCAATTGCGTTGCGCCGGGTGCGCTATTCTATTTGCCGTACCGAAAGCGGCGTGTTGGCGCGTGGGCTCTTGACAACGCCTGCCCCTTGCGGTGGCTTGGTGTTTATGGCCGCCAATCAGGGCGTGACATTCGCCGCAAGTAGCCCCATACTCGGCTGCATCCTCCGATGGGGAACGGTTCGACGATCCGACCGCGCGAAGCAAACACCTTGCAGCGCGTGCAGCCAACCAGGAGCGCAACTCGATGAAAATCTCCGATCAAGTGGCATTGGTGACCGGCGCGGCCGGCGGCATTGGCGAAGCCGTGGCGCGAGAACTGATTCGTCGCGGCGCCCGCATGGTGGCGTTGGTTGACCGCAGCGAGCGTGTCCGGGAAGTGGCCGATGCGCTCAACGCGGAGCATGGCCGGCAGCTTGCCGAAGCCTACGTGGGCGACGCCATCGACGAGAGCTTTCGCACCCAAGTGTATGACGACGTTACCGCCCGGTATGGCATTGTGACCATTTGCGTCCCCGCGGCGGGAATCCTCCGCGACGCCCTGGCGGTCAAAGTGGATAAGACCACCGGCCGGGCCAACGTGTATCCGCTGGCCACTTTCCGGGAAGTGACCGAGGTGAATCTGATTGCTCCCGTTTACTGGGCGCTCGAGATGGTGGCTCGCATTGCCGAGGACCGTCACCGCCGTGGCCTGAAGCGCTGGGAGCCGGAAGAAGACGAGCAAGGTGCGGTGGAGCTGATTGGGTCGGTGTCGTCTCAGGGGAACAAAGGACAGATCGCCTACGCTGCGAGCAAAGCGGGGCTGGAAGGCGTCGCTGCGACGCTTTCCCAAGAGGCGATCTTTTACGGCGTGCGGTGCACCCTGATTCACCCTGGCTTTACCGACACGGCCATGGTGCGATCCTTGGGCGATGAGTACATCGCCACGCATGTTCTTCCCTTCACCCAGCTTCGCCGATTAATCCGCACCGAGGAAATCGCCGACGCTATTTGCTTTCTGATTTCCAATGCGGTCGTCGGCCGCGAACTGTGGGCCGACGCCGGCTGGCGCCCGCGAGCGTAAGCCGCTTCGATCACCAAGCAAGCTGACCGCTACGAGCGCCGCAGCCACGGTTAGTATCGCCATGTCACGGTAGCGCGGGCCATAATCGGCTCGACCGGATGGAAGTGGAAGTCTTCCGCTGCGGGCAAGCCGGCAGGCTGCGACTCGTAGAAATACGTGATGTCGTTGTCGTCTCGGTCGAAGAGGTTGAATATCTCGATCGCCAGGCCGAAGGGCGCGGCGTCGTAGCCCGCCGTCAGGTTCACTAGTGTGGTTGTGCTGCTACGGGCGCTGTTGTCTTCAATTAGCGCGGCGGGGCCATAGTGGCGTAGTCGCAACCCGGCGAACAGGCCGCCTTCGGGCTCACGCGCGATGAGACCAACTCCCAGCACGTTCTCGACGGCGTTAGGAATCCGCTCGCCGCCGGTGAAGCGAGGACGGACCCAGGCGTAATCGGCGTCGAGGGTCAGCCAACGGTAGATTTGCCAGTGGTTGGTCCACGTGACGCCTACGCGGTGGCTGGCCGGGCCTGGTTCGGTCGTTCCTGCGTCGCCCACAAAGACCAACTCCGAATCGAGCTCTAGATACCACAGAGCCAGGGTCGTGTTCCAATTGCGCGTGAGCCACGACCGAACGCCAATCTCGCTGCCTTCCGACGGGACCAGCGGCCGGGCGGGGTCGACGGCCGCCGTTACACCGCGCGCGTCGTTACTGTGAAACCCGCGTCCCCAGTTCAGATAAATCTCGGATTCCATCCACGGACCGAACACCAGACCCGCCTTGGGACTGAAGATGCTATCGGATTCTTCATCGGAGCGGGCGGTGGGATCGTTGGGATCCACGTGAAAACGATAGAAGTCGCCACGCACACCCAGGTACGAGCGGACCTTGTCCGCCACTTGCGTTTCGTTCAGGTAATACAGCGAGTAACTCTGTTGATCCACATCGTCAGAGCGGACCGTTGTGAGAAACTCTTGGCGCCGGGTGCGGTTGAGCTGCAAATCGTAGATGTTGTCGTTGCGGAATTGGAAGCCGATGGTGTGGTCCATCACTTCGCCTCGTAGCGTCCGACTCAGGTTGACGCCCGAGTAGACGCGCTCATCGACTTGCTGAATCTGGTCGCCGTTGACCGGGTCTTCCAAAAAGAAGGTGAAGTTCGAGAACAAGTCGAGTTGGTAGTAGGTCACATAGGCGTTGGCTCGCGTTACCGCGTCGCCGTCGTCGCGCCAGTATTCCGCGTTGAAGCCCACGCGCGTGGTCCGGCCCGCATCGCTGGGGTCGAGCGAACCAAAGCGGTCCACCAGACCCGCGGCCACTGCGCGGGCGGGAATCTGATTGGTGGCGGTCCAGTCGCCGCGGTACGCCATTCCGGTAATGGCGATGCCTTCCTGATCGTCGCCAACCGACCAACGCACCAGGCCATTGATCTTGTTGTAATC
>CAYWIS010000164.1:0-13451 GCA_964458385.1 uncultured Pirellulaceae bacterium | reverse complement strand
AACTGGATCCGTTGCAGCACCTCGCCCGCCGTAAAGGTTTCCTCAACGGGGATAGCCGTCGAACCGCGGGAAACGCCGTAGCCGCCCGACAGGAGCAAACCGGTGCGCTGCGGCGCCGAAAGAACGACGTTGGCGTCGTTCAGCAGAGACAATCGGCCGTTGATTGGATCGACGGTCGCCACAACATTAAATGGCGCATTGTTGATCGCCATTTCTATCCGTTGGAGCAACTCCAAGGGCGTCATGTTGTCGTCGACCATGATCGGGATATTCGGCGCTTGAACCTGGTTATTGGTGTCCAGCTCAAACCGCTGAATGTTCCCCGTATTGTCCGTAATCGTAATGAGGGCGCCTTCATCTAACTGATCGCCCGTCTGGAAACCATCGGTAATCAGCACGACGCCTGTGTCGAACTCGAACCGATGGACCACGTTGTCGGGCGTGGTGAGCGTGAAGAACTCACCATCCAGAATGAATTGCCCCGCAGAAACATCGAAGTTCACCAGCGCTTCGGGGCCGGTGTTGATTTCGAAAGGCCCGAAGACGGTGGTCACGCCGTTGCCATCGGTCACTTCCACCGTAAACCGCTCTCCATCGCGAATCGTCGCCTCGGTCAGGCCCGCCGGAAGGCCGGTAATGTTCGGAGCGCCGCCCGTGCCGGGAACCGTCGTCACGCGTGGAGTGACCAGAACGGAGAACTCGTCGGTGAACAGATCGACCGCGGTAGGAATCTCGCCTTGGTCCTGCGCATTCGTTCCCGCGCGCCCAACGAACGGCGTGTTCCCGGCGGCCGGGCGGAGACTGTTGGGTTGCCCCTCGAGGCCGCCCGCCGGCGTGTTCGTGGGAACCATCCGGAACAGAATGTTGCTGGTATAGTCCGCACCGCCGGGATAGTTGCCGCCCCGATTCCCTACCGCGAACAAACGAGTGGCCGTGCGGTTGAACGCCATCGCGTTGAACTGTATGCCATGACCAATGCGAGTTCCGTTGGCGTCTGGGAACGGATGGGTCCGCACCTGAGCGCCGTTGGCGTCCAACTCGTAGGTTTCAATACCGTCGTCGCGGAGATTTACCGCGCTGCCGTCTCCGGTGTTGATTTTCAGGAAGTTGCCCGATTCCGCGTCGTTCGGCGAGTCGGGGCCCGATGTGTCGATGCTGTAGGCGAACAGTTCGCCGGTGCCGCGCATCGCAATATCGCCCACGGCCCAGTTGAATACACCGGCGGTGGTTTCGTATTGGCCCGTCAGGGCGTCCACATAATGCAAGCGCGAAGTCTGCGGCGGCCCTGCGTCGCTGACAACGAAGAGAGTTACGTCGCTCAGGTCAAACGGCGCAAAGCTTTCGTTGGTAAATAGCGAGGTCAACGTCGCCGCCGGCCGCGTTGGCACGAACGATCCGGGACCAGGATAGTTCTGGATCGAATCGACGTGATATTCCACGACGCGGTTGATCGAGTCGATCGGCTCGATGCGCGTAAGCGGGTTGGCCGCACCGCTCAGGGCGCGCTGCGCGATTTCAATGGGCATATCGCCCGCATGCGAGACCGCCACATAATAGCGGCCCGGCGGAAGTTGAATCGGACCAATGAACGGATCCAGCTCTCCACCCGAGCCACGCTTCAGGTCAAACGCCCCCGAGGCTCCATTGGGATCCGACAAGTCGTTGGCGACGCCCGAATCGTCGCTGGACAGAATCAATCGCCCAGCGGAGTCAAAAATCGAGAGCCGAATGTCGGGACGGCCGAGATTATCGGCGTAGTCCAGATCGAACACGATCGCGGCGCCACGATCGGTCACGCCGCCGATCGAGTCGTAACCAATGTCAAACGAATACCAATCCACATCGTCTGGATCGTCGGGGACCAGCCCAACGAGATTGGGAACGGCCGGGTCTTCCGGGTTAACGCCCGCCAAACTCCCCGCGACCGAAATAGCGCCACGATCGGAGTTCAGTAAGTTCCCCAGATACTGCGCGTTAGCGCGGGTTTGATTGGGGGCGTTCGTTTCGACCACCTCGCCCACCAGTGGCGAGTGCTTGGGCAGCCCCTCAATGTCGATGCCGCGCGTGGCGTAGCGAATTTCGCTGAAGGTGATTGTGGAGCCAGGAACCTCGTCGAGCTCCTGCAGTCGAATTTGCAGCTCGTAGGCGCCCATCGAGCGACCGCCGAGGATCTGGTCGTTGGGGACCAACACACCGGGACCGGCGCTGCGGACCCGCACGTAATACGTGCCGCGAACGCCCGGCGACCCCGGCAATACCACCCGCAGGCCTGCATCGCGGGGATTGGTGGTGTAGTGATCGTCGATGCCGAACGCCGACTTCTTCAGCGGGTTAACGCGGTTTGGGCTAATAAGGTTGTTGTTGCGGAACAGCAAGCTCGGATCATTCGCTTCGTCGACCGAGTTGTCGCTCCGCGCGATGACCACGCCGCTGGCGTTAATCAATTCCACCACCGCATCGAGACTGTGCGTGGTGTTATCCAGGTCGATCCAAACCTCGGTACCCGGGAGGGCCGAGAAGCTGTAAATATCGACGTCATTGCGAGCGGTCAGGAAACCGTGGACCTCAAAGCCCAACCGCAGGGTTTCGTCGCCGCCGTACTCCGAGCGTCCCAACTGCCCCAGGAACTGAGCATTGTCGGTCACAGCGTTGAGGCCGGGCGCTTCGACATTGTTGGCCTCACGCTCAACGATCGTGGCTACGTTACGATCGTTGGAGTATTCCAATAGACGAATGCTGCGCCAGTCGCCCGGCGCCGGCGCGGTCGCGGTCGCATCGACGCCCACGATGCCGTCGTTGTTGGTATCAAATTGCGGGCGACCGTCGAGCGTTTGGCCAGCACCAATGGTGTCATCACGCAGTGAAGTCAACACCACGGGATGATTCGGCTGCCCCACGATATACAGCGAACCGCCGATACGGTCATCGATTTCCAGCGGTCGGCCGGTGGCCGCAAAGCCGGCATCAACGCCAAAGAGCTTGACGACCAGGCTTTCGTTGGCGCTACTCTCGAGACGCAGACCCCCCTTGCTATGGAAATCGGGAATGAGGACTTCGTTGAGCAAGACGTGAACGATGTCGGTATCGTCCCACACGCCTTCGGTGGTAAGCACGTTGCCGCGGACGAGCAGGCCGTTAATGGCGCCGACGTTGGCGGTGGTGTTCACCAAGATGTTGTTGCGGATCAGCGGACCCTGGTTGTCCAACATCTCGGTAAACAAGTCGATGGGGCCGGTCGTGCGTCCCCAGTCAATCACGCGGTCGCTGTTAAGCGCGTTGACGTTGATCGTAATGGCCGGGTTGATCGCCGCCGCCGTGACCGACTGATTGCGAATGATGTTATTGATCAGGATCGGCTGGGCGCCGCGAACAAAGATTACGCCGGGTGAGTTGCGACCGCGGCCCACCCGTTCAATATCGTCTTCGGGGCCCAGCACACGGGTTCCATCGCCGCTGTATTCAAAGACGCTGTTAGCCACACGGGCCGTAGCCTGATGGATCTCAAGCGTATTGAAGTTCGCGAAGATACCTTCAATGCGTGTGGCGCCGCCGCCGTAGGCAAAGATCGCCTGATCGATGCTGGCCGACCCGGTATGACCGACGTACACACCGCCCCAGTTGCCTGGCGCGGGAGCTAACGTGCTGTTCGCGGTATTAAACGTGCCGCCGGCGCCGTACCGCTGATCGAACAACGAGGTAAAGACCACCTCGCGCCCGTCCAGACCTTCGGCGATGATCTGGGCGCCCATCGACGCTTCGATGCGGGCTTCGTGCAACTTGACGATCACCGAGGGATCGATCTTAAGCCGCGCATCGGCTCGCGTGCGATTCACATGCACGAACGAGCCCGTGAACGGCAACCCGGTGCTGCCGCCCGTATCGAGGAAGCTGGCCACCGTCGCCGGACGTTCGGCCACCAACGTGTAGGGCCCACGGCCGGTCGGCGAACTGCGGTACAGCCGCCAAGACGAGTACTCGCCCAGGGTCGGCTGCTCGATATCCAATCGTACGCTGCGTGCGGCGGAGCCCGGTTGGATCACAACGTCGCGGCTGACGGGCGAGGCCGGGCCTTCAATACCGTCGGTTCCAACAAACGTGACGATCCAGTTATACGTTCCATCAACCAGCGTGCCGCCCGTGACGGGCGTGGCGGTGGGCCGCGCCGGACCAATCAAATAGTCGTTCTTGTCGGCTTCCGCGCGATCCAGCGGATTGTTCGGATCGTGGGGCGTCAGGTCGCTCCCTAAGAGCGTCGTACCGAGATCGGTGAACGTAATCGGCGCACTACGTGGCCCGGTTATCGGCTGATGCGTAATCAGCTTGAATGGGCCGCCCGAGGTCACATCGGTGCGGTGCAACCGGTACAACCGCCAAGCCACAAAGTTCCCCGTGGCCGGCTGCTGGAACGTGACGCGAATGGCGTTGCTGTCGGTCGGAAGCGACCCGAGCACCGTATTGGGCGAAACCGGCGAGGCGGGGCTTTCCACGCCGTCTGCGTCGACAAACGTGACAAAGTAGTTATAGATGCCCGGCTCGAGTTGGCCGTCGGGACGGCGCGGAAGCGCATCGGCGACCGGCGCCTGGGCCGCCTCGTAACGCTCCGTCCTCAGTCCGCCGGGAGTCCCTTCGATTTCCAGATTTTCCTGGAGAATGTGAACAATATCGGTATCGTCAAACCGGCCCGAGATGGTCATTGTCTCGGTCACGCCGATATTGGGCGTGGCGATCCTAATGAACAGGCCGTTCAATCGATTTTGGTGAACGATCGGCTGCGTGGGATTGAGCGGGTTCGGCTCTTGCATCACCAGGCGGTTGCCGTAGATGGCGGGCCCAACGCGTTGGTAGTCCAACGTAAAGGGTTGGTCGCCGGCGATGACGTCGTAGGCCAACCGCTGTGTGGCGGGATCGTGGAAGTTGGACTCTTCGAAGCTGTCGGGGTTAGCCGACATGGCCGCATCGGCGCTGCGGGTAATCGTGTTGTACGACACGGTTGGCCGGGCGTCGATCATAAAGATCGGCGTCACAACCTGCTCCACCGAACCGAGCGACACCAGACCGCCGCCGTATCGGAGATCGGCCTGATTGATGTAATTGAGGAAGATGCCCTGGCGCTCGTAATCGAAGCGTTCGTCGGGCGCCGCGCGATCGACGTCGTTGCGGATGACAATCCCGCCCCACTCGCCCGGCATGGCGGTGGTCGTGGTGGGGTTGGTGTCGATGCCGATGGCGTCGTCGTTAATTGACGTAAAGATCACGTTGTTGTTGGGAACGCCCAACACTTGCAGCGCGCCTCCGCTGCGATCGCTCAATCCAGAGCCTTGTTCGCTGCTGCCCACGATAACGCTGGCCCGCCGCATCTTGAATACGGCGCCTTCGTCAATCATCACCGTGACATTCTTCGGCACTTCCAAGTTAAAGCCATCGGGCAACGATTGCCCCGGCTGGAACTGATCCTGCCCAAACACATAGGGCAACCGCTGGTCGAGCGGCACGGGCGGATCGGTCGGACGGTTGGCCGTACCGTTGTTACCCGCAATGCGAACGATGAACTGTGCATCGGGGTTCATCGCCTGCCGGCTGGCGATAAAGGCAAACGCTTCGTCGATCTCGGTAAACGGCCGAGCAAGCGTACCGTTGGGCGTGTTCACGCCGGTCGGCTGGAAGGCCTTATCCACATACACCGTGCCGCCATTGCCGGTAAGCGGATTCATCGGAGGCAGCGCCCGGAACCAGAAATCGAACACGCCGCCCGGTACGCCGTCCCCGTCGCCGTCCAACGGCTGCGCGTCGGACAGGTTGCCCGCCATGTCGATATCGATGATCGACGCATCGGCGCGTGGGCGGAACCCAAGCCGCAGGTCGTACGGGCCATCGGTTGTGCCACCGATTCCCGTATCGGGGTTCTCCGGGTCGAAGTTGATGTTCCCACTAGCCGTTACCACCACGTAGTACACGCCCGGAATCAAATCGAGTTCCAGGAACGAGTCGCGGCTGTAATAGTCATCATTGCGGGCGATCAGCGTCCGTTCGCCGCTTCCCTCTTCGCGGTAGAGCGAGATAACCGTATCCAAATGGCTGGCCACGGTGCGCCGCTCGGCGAACGTTTCGGCGGTAAACCGACCAAACTCGTTCACCTGGAACCGGTAGACATCGATATCCTTTGAGTCAGGTCGGTACAGGTGCTGACCATGGAGGATGTCGTGATCGCCGGGAATGATGTTGTCAAACCGGTCGAACGGAACACCCGTGCTGCTTTGTCCAAGCGAGGGTTCCTCACCTTGTACGGTGACCGGCGGAAGATCGAAGCTATTGCCCAACCCCAAGAGGTTGCCAATCTCTCGGGTGACAATTTCGAAGAAGGAAGGCTTGGCCACGACTTCTGGCGTTTGGGGGCTAACGCCAAACACGTCGCTCCAATCCTCGGCGTTGTCTAACACCACGGTGGGCCGGCCATCGTAGTTGTTGGAGCCCGCCAACCCCAACACGCCGCCTCGCTGCGACACGCCGCCCAAAGCTCGCAGGTCGCCCGAGGCAATCACAATCCCCTGATCGAATGTTTCGACGAACTGCACGCCCAACAACGAGCCGTAAATCTCCAGGGCTTCGCGCACGCGTTCTTTTTGCTCTTCGGAAATCGCGTTGCGGAAGGGCTGATTGTTAACGGGATTGCGGCCGTAAATCTCGCGGAAGTTATAGGGAATGGTGGTAATGCCCGGCGTCCGGTCGGCAACGTCGGTGCCGGCTTGCTCGCTGGCGGTGTTGGCCGGGCTATAGAACGGCGGCGTCCCCAAATGGCCCGACACGGGAATATCGCGATGGCCAGGCTCATCCGCCGCGCCAGGGAACTGCAAGCCAAACACCTGCTTGTCGATGGCGCCCGAGATGATAATGCTCTTGGCGCGGGGATCGCTGCTCGTGACGTCGAACGAGAAGTTGAATTCGCTCGCAATCGTAGAGCCAATCGGCGTCACGTTGGTGGCCGTTGAGAACTGCGAACCGGCGTCGGTCAGCACAATCGGCCCATAATCAATACGACGGCTGGCGATATTCGTCTTTTGGCCACCGCCCGCGATCGACGCGTTCACTAACGCCCGGGCCTGTGGATGGGCATTGAGCGCCTTCACCAGCTGCTCGGCCGTCGTTCCTGGACGGGTGGGATCCGACAGATCAAACGCCTTGAGGGTGACGTTAATGGTGCGGCCCGACACGGCAATGTCGGGAACGGTTACGGCCGGATCGCTCTCGTTCGACCCGGCGGGGACAGTTTGCTGCGTAAAGTTGATACGAATCTCGTTGCCTTCGGCGACGCTGCCAACAGGCGCGAAGAAGACCTCAACTTGGTGATTGGTGTTGAAGTCGGTCGTCGCCGTAATCGAAGCCTGAACCGTGACCGGCGGCGCCGGGAGCGCTTCGTTGGTCCCGATCCGCAGGCGGAACGTCCCCCCACCCGCAACAAGCTGATCAATAGGTAGCGGATCGCCCGCTGCGTCGAGGAAGATCAGCTCGGCCTTATCGGTCGCAGGATCGTAGCTGATGCTCGACGGGAAAAAGACCTGGTCGTCTTGATTTGTGACGGAGTCGTTGGTGAAGATCAGCCGGTAGAACTGGGGATCAACGACCGTCGGATTGTTGTCCGAAGCAGGATCGTAGGTGACGGCGTGCGGATGGAGATCGTCGTCATTGAAATAGACGTCAATCCGGTGGCGTATTTGCGTAAGCGCCCCGTTAGCGTCGCGCCCTAAGGGCTGGGGAACCACGGCCAAAACCCGCGCCCCCAGGTTCAGTGAAAAGTTGACCGGCGTCTTCACCCGACCTACGTTCTCGTAGGGGTTGCCGTTGATATTTCTCAACTGGGTGGTTCCAGAGCCGATCGTCAACGTGTACTCGCCATCGGGCAGAGTATCGGCAAAGCGAATCACCACTTCGTTGGGCGCTTCCCCAATCCCCACATATCCCGGCGTGATGGGCACGTTGGTGTTCCCAACGCGCTGCGAGATCTGGATGGCCGCCAAAGTCGAGGCGTCAATGACTTGGCCATCGTCGAACCGCAACGTCAGGTCGCGCGGGGCAACGTGCAGCACCGATTCGCTTTGGCGAATCAAGGAGCCGTCATTTGCCAGAATTGCGACCAGTTCGGGACCGATCGCCATAAGCCGGCGATCCTCCAATCCCTCGAGCCGCATGAAGCGCGAAACGTTGGGCTGAAGCTTACGACGCACCGTGGTGCGGCGAGCGGATTTCTTGGAAGACTTCGGACGTGAACGACGAAGGGTCATGTACCAAACCTTGATCGTGCTTGCCTTTGTCCCCTAGACCCCGGGCGGCAAACGCTCAACCACCAAATTGAGCGCAAAATCCGTTCGGGTCAGGAGTTAGGAAAAGACGCCAGCGACTAAGAAGCCGAAACGGAAAGCGAACCCACGGCAAAAACGAGAGCAGCGGCCAAACTAACCAGCTTTCCCACGTTCCCTATTTTACTTGGCCGAACACCATTTGCTAGCATCACTTGCAATGGGAACTTCCGGCCAGGAGCAGCAAAGGGTGAGTGTGAGCCGGCACAACCCGTTTTTGCCGAAACTTTGATCACACGAGGTGGGACCCCGTCACCTCGGCGGTGCATGTTCCGGAGTGGGGGGAGGGAGTCCCACCCGCGGTCGCAGACACCGAATCGACGGATTAGACGCGCTCGGCTCGCGTTTTGTTCCCAACCTTGATGTTTTTTCCTCGCTTGCGGCATTGCTTCTCTTGCTTCCCAACGAATCGCGTTCCAACACCCCCGCTAGCGAGCGAGACCGGCAAAGTTTGCGCAGTTCCAGCCGTTCGCCTAAACCTTATTCGTCATGACCAGGGGGCGTGGTCGACGCGCCTTGCGATTCCCGTCGGGAAATCCGACACTAGCGACCGCACGCGTTACACGCTTTACGCCCGATCTACCTTAGATTCCGTCGCTCGGTTCGTTATGCCCTCGCTTACCGCCGCGTACTTTCGGGAAGACCCGATTAACCGCTACCCCTCGGCTACAGTGGCTTGTTTTGATCCCACGTTCGGCGACCTGCCGCGCCGTCGCCTGGACCTGACTCGCCACATCGCATTTTTGGAGCGATTGGCAGGACTAGAAGCACCGGCGGTGCTTATCGCATCCTCCACCGGACAAGGCCATCTGCGTACGGTCGACGAACTCGAGGAATGGTTTCAGTCGGCCGGACAAGCCAACCTGGGGGCAACCGTGAAAATCGCCCTCCTCCGCCCTGAAGACGGAGTGGAAGCGAATCTCCGCTTGTTGCAGGTCGTAGCAGAGTCTGGCTATCCGATCGTGTTCGTACGCCCCGGCATTGGTTTGCCGCCCGATGCCTCGTCACAAGTCGTAGCCGAAAACATGCAACCGGTAGTGCAGGCGGCCGCGGAGCTGGGCTTAGCCGTAGGGGTGTATTCCATTCCCGATGTAAGCGGCGTGGCGCTTTCGTGCGACGCCGTAGCCCGGCTACTGGACATGCCAGGGGGAGACCACTTGGTAGGCGTGAAAGTTACCGAGGCCAACTATGAGGCAAGCACGTTCCGGTTTTTGCAGGATTCCCGCTTAGCGCATCTCAAGATCGTTCAGGGCTGGGACCCTCACTTGGCAAGGGCGCTGCAAGACGGGCCGCGCTACGATGCCCAAGGCCGCCAGCGCTGCGGCGTTACGTCGGGAGCGATGTCGTTCTGCATCTACCAATATCTGCACCTCCTTAGAGCAGCCGAGCAGGGCGACTGGGCTGAAGTTGCCGCGGCCCAGGCGGCCGTCACTGCGTTGTTTGCCTCGATGCAAGACGATCCGCAACGCTTTGCCGATTTGCAGCGTGCGAAGTACATCATGGGCCTTGGTCACCCGCTCCTGGGCAAGGTGACCGAGGAACAAGCGGAGCGCGTGTTGATGGCGCTGCGCAATCTTCCGCGCAGCGAGGACCGGGCACGTTTAGCGCGCAGTTTGGATCTGATGGGTAATGGCCCCTATCATCAAGAGCTGGTTCGGCTCGCCTCCTAACCCCGGCCGCGTTATTTCGTGTGTAGGTCTCGTTTTGCGGCAGAAATCTTGTTGAAGGCATCGCAAAGCGGGAGGCGCCAATTGGGTGGTCGAAACCATTCCCGCAGGCCCGGACAAGGCTTGTGTAGTTGACAGGAGGATTAGCGTGGGGGTGTGGTATAATTCTCCGACCCTTACAGGCTGACGCCTGGGGGCGAAGATCAGGCTGGCAACTGTTCACCGTCGCTGTTTTTTGTCTTGGTTCCGCCGCTCCGAGTCATCCTTGCTCACGGCCCCCAGATAGGACAAGCGGGTGACGCCTAGGTCATTCGTGCCGGGCTAACCTCGCGTTGATCTTCCAGCCCGTCCTTTTCTGGACGGCGTGAGACTCTTTTTTCTTTTTGTTCGGGCCGCTTTCGGCCACAGGATGACTATGAGTAAGAATTTGTATGTAGGGAACCTGTCGTACAACACCACGTCGGACGATCTGCGCGATGCATTTGCGCAGTTCGGCTCGGTAACCTCGGCGCAGGTGGTGATGGACCGTGACACAGGCCGGTCGCGTGGGTTCGGTTTCGTTGAGATGGCCGATGGCGCCGCCGAGGCGATTGCCGCCTTAGACGGCAGCGACTTGCAAGGCCGCACTATTACCGTCAATGAAGCCCGGCCGCGGGAAGATCGCCGTAATGGCGGTGGTGGCGGCGGTGGACGTCGTGGCGGTGGTTACGGCGGTGGCGGATACGGCGGCGGCCGACGCGGCTACTAGTATCTCTCTGGGCGCATAGCGCCACCCAAGGAAGTAAGAAAGACGGATCCCCTTGGATCCGTCTTTCGCTCACAATTACCTGCCGAATGTCGCCAGGCGGATCGTGCTCTTGCGATCCGCTTGAGGAAGAGGTGTTGGGACCGAGCGTCCTGAACTTTTCCTTCCCGGTTGGTCGCGGTGTGTTATGTCGCGACCAATTTCTTTTTGCGACACGGCGTTTTGCCCTCCCTTAATCTCTCCAGCGAATCGAGGCCACATTGATTGTTCGTCGTGCGCGGATGAAGCGCGCAACCCGCGCTGTGCGCATTGGCGATACCCCCTGTGGCCTTGGCGTGTTTGCGCGGCGGAAGTTTCGTCCTCGCGAAACCATTGCGGACATTACCGGCCGCATTGTCGACGATCCCGATTACTGGTCCGAATACTGCATTGACCTGGGTGACGGGCGCGTGCTGGAGCCCGACGCACCAATACGTTTTATCAACCATAGCTGCCAGCCCAATTGCCTGTTGGTGGACTCAGCTCGCTGGGACGATCAGACGGGCGAGTACTACATCGCGACGCGCTTAAAAGCGCTTGTTGCAATTTCTGCCGGCGACGAACTGACGATCGACTACGCTTGGCCGGCCTCCTGCGCTATTCCATGTCTATGCGGCAGCCCTCAGTGCCGCGGCTGGATTGTGGCGCCCCAAGAGCTTGGAAAGCTCACTCACTTTGAAGGAAACATGGAACCATGACAAAAACAACCACCTCGTTTACCGATCTCCCTCTGGCCGAACCGATTCAGCGAGCGCTCGCGGCGGTTGGCTACCGATCCCCCACTCCCATTCAGGCCGCGGCGATTCCGCACTTGCTCGCCGGGCGCGACTTGTTGGGCTGCGCTCAAACGGGAACTGGCAAGACGGCCGCTTTTGCCTTACCGATTCTGCATCGCTTGGCCGAAGCGAATCGCCCCGCGGTAGCCTATGCGCCCCGCGTCTTAGTGCTTTCGCCCACACGCGAACTGGCGGCGCAAATTGATGAAAGTTTCCGCACGTATGGACGTTATCTGCCAACCCGCACAACGGTGATTTTCGGCGGCGTTGGGCAACACGCACAGGTGCAAGCATTGAAGAAAGGGGTGCACGTGCTCGTCGCCACACCCGGCCGCTTACAAGATCTGATGCAGCAGCGCCGCGTGCAACTCAACCGAGTCGAAGTCTTTGTACTGGATGAAGCCGACCGCATGCTTGATATGGGCTTTCTGCCCGACATTCGCCGGATTGTGGCGGCATTGCCCCAAGAGCGGCAATCGCTTTTCTTTTCGGCCACGATGCCCGCGAGCATCGCTGACCTGGCCGGCTCGCTATTAAGTGATCCGGTGCGCGTGGCCGTGACGCCCGTTTCGTCCACCGTCGACCGTATTGAACAGCGTGTTCTGCACGTTACGCAGGAGGGCAAGCGAGCGTTGCTCCAGAATCTGCTAGAGAACGACGATTTCCATCGCGTGCTCGTGTTCACGCGGACCAAACGACGCGCCGAGTTCGTCAGTCGGCAACTTCGCAGCGAAGGAATCAAGGCCGACGCCATTCACAGCGATAAGTCCCAAACCGCCCGGAATCACGCGTTGCATAATTTCCGCACGGGACGTACGCGCGTGCTAGTGGCGACCGATATTGCCGCTCGCGGCCTGGATGTTGACGACGTATCGCACGTCATCAACTACGATTTGC
Organism: uncultured Pirellulaceae bacterium; assembly: GCA_964458385.1. Lineage (GTDB taxonomy): Bacteria > Planctomycetota > Planctomycetia > Pirellulales > Pirellulaceae > JAHWKS01. The sequence continues at coordinate 976 of CAYWIS010000164.1, read as the reverse complement.
CACACGAGCCCGAAAGCTACGTGCACCGCATCGGCCGTACCGCCCGCGCTGGCGCCACCGGGGCGGCTTACTCGTTTTGCAGCCCACTGGAGCGATCGCAGCTGAAAGACATTGAGCGTTTAATTGGCCGCACGCTCCCCGCTGAAACCACGCGAGGCGCGCTTCCGCCCCCACCGCAAGCGACCAAGAAGCAGCCTGGCCCCCATCGGAAGGCTTCCGGCGGCGCGCGTCCTGCAGGCCGCCGCAAACGCCGCCATAAGCAAGCGGTGTAAATCGTCTCACCACGAAACCCGATGTGGCGTTCACGGCCAGATTGAATTCGGCCGCCGGCAATGTACCGCGCCGACGGCTCTCCTTCGTGAAGAACTTGCGCGACCGGGTATTCGTCACCAGCACAAACATCGGCGGTTGAGATCCCCACCGCCGACTTCCATAGGTCACGGCTCTGGCCACGTTTCCAAAGAGGAAACGAATAGCCGCAGACGTGTCGCCAATGACGCCCCGGTGGGACAATCAACCGCCAGATCGTGCTTTGCGGCGGCGGTCGGACTCTTTGAGAAGAATCTTCCGTAGACGGATGTGGTTGGGGGTGACTTCCACCAGTTCGTCGTCTTCGATGTACTCCAGGGCGGCTTCCAAGCTCAGGCGGCGTGGCGGCTTGAGAATGATATTCTCATCGCTTCCTGCGGCGCGAATGTTGGTTAGCTTCTTTTCCTTGGTGGGGTTCACGTTCATATCGTCGGCGCGGGAGTTCTCGCCAACGATCATTCCTTCATACACTTCATCGCCAGGGGCGATGAACATTTCGGCCCGTTCTTGCAACGTGTTTAGAGCGTAGGCCACTGCACGGCCGGTCACCACCGACACATAAACACCATTGGGACGGCGTGGAGCTTCGCCCTCGACCGGCTTATACCCCGCAAAGCGATGGTGAATGACCGCTGTTCCTTGCGTGGCGTTGAGCAACCGCGTGCGA
>CAYWIS010000163.1:2666-13505 GCA_964458385.1 uncultured Pirellulaceae bacterium | reverse complement strand
CGGCCGTTCTTTCGTTACTTTACCCTGACCAACTTGTATAACTCGGGCGCGGATGACGGCTTGCTCCAGACCTATCGTGCGGCGCTTTCCAAGTTAGTCAATAGCTTGTCCTGGGGCCGGAACATTGTTCAACCTAAACCCATCGACCCTGCGGGTGCGATATTGCGCATCGATTTGCGAGATTACGGGTGGACCTCTGCCACTTGGGATCGGATTGTCACGAGTTACACCTATCGCATTGACTATCAGTCGATCGAGGCGAGAGCGATTCGTGCTGCAACCGGGGAAGAACTGCCTTATCTTCGCGGTGACTGGTTCGTGGCTCGCGCCGCGATTCCGCCTCTGTATCACGATATTCTCGGCGTTCCCAAAACTGAAAAGGAGCTGGAAACTCTACTTGGCATCGACACGGCCAGAAACCTGACCAAACAAAGGGCTGCGCGGGCGGGGTTCAATGGATCAGGGGTATCGCGGAACAATCGGCTTATTGAACGACATGATTCTCCCCATGGGGCGTACTGGCGCAGTTTCGATTTCCAAGGCAACAATGGTCCCAAGAACTTATTTGCTCATCCCTTAGGAGCGGCGGGTGGGCAAGATTTCGAACATGACGGCGGGGAAATCATCTTCAGTCTCCCCAATGGACTCCAGGGCTACATGCTCGTGGACGCCAAAGGCAATCGCATCGACCAAGGCCCCATCGACGTGGTTAGTGACCCGAAACGTCCCGACCGTAAAGTGATTAACGGACTGTCGTGCATGTCGTGCCACACCGGCGGCATCATTCCGAAAGAAGATCAGGTGCGTTCGACGGTGCTAAATAATCCCGCGGCTTTCAATAACCTGCCGATCAAGGCGATTTTGGCGCTCTACCCGAAAAGCGAGGAGTTCGCCGCCTTGGTCAAGAGAGACGCGGATCGCTTCGTGCGGGCCTTGGAGAAGGCTGGCGCTGCGGACGTCAAGTCGGAGCCGGTGTCGGCGCTAGCTCAGCGCTTTGAAGAAAGTATTGATCTGACACTGGCTTCGGCGGAAACCGGTTTGTCGAAAGTTGACTTTCTTGTTCGGTTGGAGAAATCGCCGAAGTTATCGCGCGCCCTTGCGCCGCTGCAATCGGCAAACGGCGTCGTGCAACGCGAAGTTTTTGAGAAGAACTTTGGCGACGTTCGGTCCACGTTCAATTTGGGACGCGAGGAGCTGGGAGTCTCGATTGGCTTGCGGCTGCGATTGGTGCCTGCAGGGGACTTTTTGCGGGGCTCACTTACCTCGGATGACGATTCACAAGATGACGAACGGCCGCGTAAGTTGGTCACAATTACTCGACCGTTCTACATGGCGACGCATGAGGTTACCGTGGGGCAATTCCGGCGGTTTGTTAATGAAACTCAACGCAAGATGGGGCCAGGGTTCGCTTTTAATCCACAGACTCGGTCATTTGTGTTTGGAACGGCGAGCAATTGGGAGAACACGGGCTTCGAGCAAACGGACGATCATCCGGTGGTGAATGTCAGTTGGGAAGACGCGGTTGCATTTTGTGATTGGCTTAGTCGTAAGGAGGGCGCCAAGTTCCGGTTGCCGACGGAGGCCGAATGGGAATATGCCTGTCGCGCCGGCGCTACAACCCGGTGGGCGCACGGCGACGAGCCTGTGGGGCTAGATCGGTTCGGCAATATCGCTGATCAAGCCGTCAAAACGCTCTTTCAGGCTCCCCACGCAGCTCCATGGAGAGACGATTTCCCCCTAACTGCTCCCGTTGGGGCCTTCTTGCCGAATAGCCTTGGTTTGTTCGATATGCACGGCAACGTTTGGGAATGGTGTTCCGACTGGTATGCCGCCGACGCTTACTCCAGCGAGATCGTAGACGATCCCCGCGGACCGGAAACCGGTAAATTCAAGGTTGTTCGAGGCGGCAGTTGGTTTAGTGAACCGTCGCATGCACGCGCCGCCGATCGCAGCGGCTACGAGCCGAACCACCGGAACCTGATGATTGGCTTCCGTGTCGTGCGCGAGGTCGAGGATGTCGTCCTGGCGAGCAACAGCGGCGGTTAACTTGTCGAAGGGAACATTACTTCGAACTCCCCAACTGGCGACTCCGTTGTTGGAAATGCGAACCTTAAGTGGGCCAAGCCCTCTACTCTTGTAGCTTGAACGAACTCATAACAAACCGTGATGTACTACCTTACGTCCGGGTTAAAGGCTGGATGCCCTGCAATTCCTGCTGTTGCAGAGCGCTAGCCATGTGGCGTTCGGGACTGATGAAAGGACCGGTAGCTGAGATGGTCTAGCAGCGGTCTGAAGAACCGCAGACGAGGATTCGAGCGCCTCCCGGTCCACTGATGTGTCAGCGAGATTCGCGGTGTGAGCTCACCTCGGATTGTTCCCTCGCTCTGTATTGAAGTATTACTCGTACTGAAACATCGCGGTGGCGCGGCAGTTTCGATTGGCAACGAGGCGGACCCAGTGCGCCGAGTAACCGGTCGGAAAGACAACGGTTACGGTTTCGCCCGGAGGAACATCGACGTTTCGATATACCTTCCAAAAGTCACGGTTTGAGTAGTCTACTTCAATCCGAAATTGCACGGTTTCCGAGGCATCGTGCGACAAACGCAACGACTTGCGGTCGAAGCCGGTCATGATATACGGATCCGAAGGAACATCTTTCTCGGCGGGGGAATCTTTCCACGGACCGCCAACGCCCACAGGCTTTCCGAGCTTCCACAAGTCGTCAACGCATCCAAACCACAATCCGCTTGAATTCCCTGGTAACGCGAGTGTATGGCCATCGCCTTCTGCGTCGGAGCGGGCTCCCGCCAGCACCAGGAGACCGCGCCACGTACAGAAATCGTGAATGGCGTAGTGATGGGCCGCAATGGGACGCATACGGCGATAGTCAACAATTTCTTTGCCGGCTGCCCCGCGCGGAGCTTCGTAAAAAATATTGCCGATATGGACCAGTGACCGCTCGGACTGTACCTCGCGCACATCGCGTCCAACCGGTTTGACGCCCGCGACGAGCGGCAAGCGATAGCGCCGTTTCTCGTGGTCAATAACAATGGCTGAAGCTGCGTCGTACTCCACCAGGGGATGCATTTCCAGCAATTGATTTGCCTCGGTGGCTCGCTCCTTATCATCTATCGCTTGGGCTAAGAGCTTTTCGTCGACTTCAACATACTGCACGACGTCGCCACTGGTGTTCCGCACAACGACCTGTAAGTTCCGGTTATGGCCAGCCGGCCGCACGACAACTTCCGGACCAGGGTCGTCATGTGGTCGAAGTCCCCCGAAAAGCGTTTTGTCTTGTTGGTGCTTGCGATCTGTGGCCCGTGCGTAGTGCAAGTAAGCCGACAAAGTAGCGTCGCGCGACGCCCGGAAGCGAATCCACTCGCCCGACGCGTCGTCGGCGAAAATATGATAGGTATATCCCGACGAGGGAATCGTAATGGTTTGGAGCGTGCTCCAGTTGCCATTTCCATCCTCGTCAACCTCGATCGTGATTTCGACCGGCCGATCGCCGCCACCACCCGAGGTAAGATGTACCATGCGCCCCTCAAAGCCAGCGAACAAATAGGGGGCAGACGGCGCCCCGGCAGTCACTTGATCTCCCAGCCAAGGACCACCGAAGGCCAGACCTGGTCCCCAGGTCTTGAGTTCATCGACGCTTCCAAACCATAGGTTCGACTGGGATTGCCCCGCCCGCGGATTCTGCATGATTGAGGTGTCATCCGCCCCAATCACAAGACGGCCATCCCACATGCAGAAATCGGGAACATACCTCAAGTGCGAGGCAAGTGGACGTATCCCCGTTGGCCGCTGTGACGAGAACGACAAGGGAAAGTCGAAAAACATCCCGTGCATACACAGCAAACCACGATCTTCGGAGATGGGCCGAATGCGCGGCCACTCGGTATACCAACCGTGGCGGGGGTCCATTGCGTGACTTGCCTTGGGCAATCGATAAACGGTCCACACACTTTCCGCTGAATCTTCCGGAGAAGTGTGCCCTTCTTTACGGTTTGCTGGCCCGTGATCCAGCACCATGAGCAATACGGATCGACGGTCCCAACCCATAGCCCACACAGGATCGTCGTGCGATTTATTTCCTTCCAGGCCTCCTGGACCGGCGACTTCGACAAACTGCCTTCGCGAAACGACGCTCCAGGTTTTGCCGTCATATTGGGCGAGAGCGCCCGCGTCTTCAGGACCGCGAGTCCACTGATCGAGCGGCAGTTCCCACTCGGGCGGCAAGTCGTGGGCTGCGCTGGCCTCGCCGTTATTCGCGATAATTAGTCTGCCATGACCTGTATAGGCGCCCTTACCATGCCAGCCTGGCGCGGGTTTGACGAATAATCGCGTTGCCGCAAGCGTGTGCACATCGACTTCCCAGATCGGGCCTTCCATGTCGAATAGATAAACCTTGTTGTCGGGATCGGTCAGATGCGCCGCCCAAGCGGTATAGCGACCAGGGATTGCTTTTACATCCATGGCTCGAACCTTCCCTTGGTCGTCAATGGCGTAGGGGCCAATCAACAGTTGATTACTAGGACGGTGGATCATCCGGGCGGCGTGCGTGCCGCCTACCGATTCCGGATGAATTGTCAATTGCAATGATTTGTCAATTGAATAGAGCTTATCTCTCGAGCCTTGCCGGAAGTGAGGCGGATAGGTAATCCACCACAATCGGCCCGCCCAAGGCACGACCGCCCCTATGCCACATTCTCCGTGCCCGTTAAATGCCGCCAAATGCGGATAAATACCGGAAATTTGTAATGGCTCCGCGTTGTTCGGTTGCTGATTGAGACGCGCCGCATCGGCTTTGCGTTCGTCTGCAACACAGTTAGAGAAAGGCGGGCCGATTAGACACAACGTCGCCGTGAATACGAACCACTTCCACATTGCAATCTGGCGATTCATAGTTCGGCCTCAGCCCGAGGATTCGGTAAAGACGATAAGTGGTGGCGGACTTTCTCTGTTGCGTCTGCGAGGGACGATCTACAAGAAACTATAATTCGTTTTGTGGCGATTTGCTCCCCCAGCATTGGAGTTCGCCGCCCTAGCCCTAGACGTATAAGCGACCAAAGGAAGTGACGCTACGGCGCTACAAGCCGAACGAACTCGTCGCGAAGGTCCTCTCCGGTCGCAACGTAAAATGCATGCTTCTCGGCGCCCGCAGGGATTGTTTCGCGATGGGTGATGGACCGGTCTCCATCGCGCCAGCCGTAGGTCAATTCCAGTTGCTGAGGGGGAGACGTCTTGTGGACGCCAAAGAATTCCGCATCGATCAATCCTGTGGCGTAGCCGCCTGCATACAAATGCACGCGCACCAACGCTTCGCGTGTGGAGGCGTCCGTGATCTCCGCCTTTCCGTAAACCCAACCGCTGGAGTACTCGTTGTCTGAAGGAACCTCAGCCTTGGAAAATGTTCGCCAACTGCGACCTTGGTCAGTAGAAACGTCTAGATGAAAATCGCAACTGGGCGGCGCTGGGCTGCGCACGCTGAAGCGAGCAGCGGCGGAAATCTCCGTTAGCAAACTCGGCGCAGCCACTCGAAACACGATTTGACCTGGCCGATTGTCGCGCACTCGGTACGCGAGCCGCGACTCATGGCTACGTCCGATGTACTCGACGTTTGCCGATCGTAACCTTTGCACCTCGACGTCGGCTAACTGTTCCTCTGGCAGCGCAAAGTTGGGCCGGACATGTGCCACCCCGCGCGACGCACAGCGATACACCACATTGCATCCTCCAGGCTTGAGGCGCGGGTAGATCGTTTGTGAAACCTGGGTTGTCGTCGCAAACGCAACTTCGTCAAGTCCCGCGGATCCCTTCCACCGAAAGCGAATTAGCCAGCCATAGCGGCCCTTGAATGCCTCCGTCAAATCGTACCGCAAGGACCCCGAGACGACGCCAGCCGTCTTCCAGGTTTGGCCGCCATCTGCGGAATAGTCAAGCGTCACATCCCCAACCACAATCCCGGTGACCACAACGCCATCCGTCGCAGGGGCCGACATGGGGTTAGCGTCGTCGACAGGATCGCCGCAAATGACGTACGGAGAGAAATGGGAAAACGTAACGAATGCTTCGGCGCCATCGCTACTGAAGAGACGCGGCGATTGCGCCCGCTGCTCGACATTAGCCGATTTTGCAGCAATTCCTTCCCGGTAGGCGTTTCGTGACAAGTCAGGACGGTAGAGGAACTCGCCATTGCAATAGCTGGCATTGCCGCGGGAGTTCGACTCGGCATTTCGATGTTCGGGCGTTCCACAATTGACAAAGGTCCAGTCGCGAAACGGGCCGCCCGGCGCATGGTGCCAGAATCGTCGTTTGGCAACGCCGCCCCAGTGATCGCGATTAAACCAGCGTGTGAACGACTCTCCGGAACGCAAATGCACCACGCCCGGCAAGGCGGCGTATCCGCTATTGTACATGACAGGCCACTCGCCGCCGCGTGCGATTTGTTCCCAACCATTCTTCATCACTTGGAAGTCGCTTGGCCAAGCGAACGGATAGCAAGGCAACGGAGGTTTGGCGCTCGTTGCTAGCCGCGGATTCTTGCGAATATCGTCATAGCCTGCGACCAAGCCATCCTCGCGAAAAAGCAGGCCTGCCATGTCGGTGTCAAAGGCCCGCCAACCGTTCTCGTAGAAGATCTCACTATTGGTATGGCCTGGGAAGGCGCGTCGCCGCGCGGGCATCCCTAATGCGCGCCAGTAAACCTCATTCCAAGCATGAACCGTCCCGCAAAGCCCGTAACTGTAAGAGAACCGCGCGCGGTTAGCGTCAAATACTGTCAGGTCGTCATGGGGGCGGTTCGTGTCGGGCGTTAGCCCGGGCACATAGGGTTCTTGCGGCGAGGCAAGATGGTACTGATGCGTCAAAAGCCATAGATAAAGGCCAATGGCTCGCTCTTGCACGCCCTCTTGATGTTGCGTAGCGAATCGTACGCAATCTTCAACGGTCTGAAATGCTCCTTCGCCGGCGTAGTAGGAATGGTCCGTCTGAATGGTCGGATCTCCCACCTCGCCCCAAGCTGCTCCCGGCGCCACGATGAAAAGCAACGCCATCACGATAAACCGAGCACGCATCATGGAAGCTCCGTGGAATCACAACAGGAAGTCGCTGCAGCGCACGCTTTCGCAGGTGCTTCAAGACCGCTTCGCCGTGTGTACTGTGTTGAAGGTTCTGTGATGAACTGCGCTAGCGAGCAGAAACTGGTGGAGTAATCAAGTATTCACAAGGCGAACACACCGATCGTTCTTCATGAGCGACTGGGGTGACCGGTCCGTTGATCAATTGCGCGGCGTCATTATCCGAAGCGCGGAAGGCGTTCGCAATAAGCGATACCAGCCGGCGCCGGACTGCACTTGTAATCCAGGGCAGTCGATCGGTTCGCAGCTTACCTTTCAGTGCGGAAAGCCTGCGCGACAGCTGACCAAATGTGAACGTTTTTGGACGTGTTCACGCCGTGCTGTTGTTGCGTCATAATTCAACGTTGCCAGTCGCCGAATCGGAGTCAACCAGTTGTTGGATACACTAAACAGCGTTTTCGACCATGCCAAAAGCAATACGCATTAATACGACGGGCGGCCCTGAAGTACTTCGTTTGGAAGAGATCGAGGTCGGAGAACCGAGTAAGGGACAAGTTCGCATTCGGCACACCGCGATTGGCGTCAATTTTATCGACACCTATCATCGATCGGGGTTGTACCCGATTCCCTTGCCGAGCGGGCTAGGGAGTGAGGCTGCCGGAGTTGTCGAGGCGGTGGGTCCGGGTGTGACCGAGGTCCAGGTGGGCGAGCGAGTCGTTTATGCCGGAGGCCCGCCAGGCGCCTATGCTGAGTCTCGGCTGATGCCAGCCAACCTCTTGATCCCTATTCCTGCAGATATTTCGGACCAAACGGCTGCCGCCGTCATGCTTAAGGGAATGACTGCCCAATACTTGATTCGGCGGACGTATCGAATCCAAGCAGGTGACACGGTCGTGTTTTACGCAGCTGCTGGTGGAGTCGGACTAATTGCGTGCCAGTGGTTAAAGGCGTTGGGGGCGACCGTCGTCGGCGTGGTTAGCTCCGATGAAAAAGCGGAAATCGCCCGCGCCCATGGGTGCCACCATGTGATCGTGTCCACGCGGGAGGATATCGCAAAGCGAGTGCGAGAGATCACTGGCGGCAAAGGCGTGCCGGTTGTCTACGACTCCGTTGGGAAAGATACCTTTCTTACGTCACTTGATTGTCTCCAACCGCTCGGTTTGCTTGTGAGCTTCGGAAACTCCTCTGGGAAGGTAGCGCCATTCGATCTTGGCATCCTTGCGCAGAAGGGCTCGCTTTACGTCACGCGCCCGACTTTGGCGACGTATACTGCGACCCGGGCCGATTTGGAAGCAACGGCAAAAGAGGTGTTTGACGTGATCCGTGCGGGGCATGTCCGCGTCGAGGTGCGACATACCTATCCGCTGGCCGAAGCCGTACAGGTTCACCGCGATTTAGAGGGGCGTCGGACGGTTGGTTCCGTTGTGATGATCCCCTAATCGCCCCCTATCCAGCACAAATGCCAAAAGGCCGTTCCGATCTGCGAGTCAGCAACAGCCGCCACTGACGGCGAGGAGCCATGCCCTTGGACATTCCAATTCCATAAAGGGCGCGTTTGTCGGCAAGTCTAAACCGGCTGGCTTCTCTGCTTTATGGGTGGCGTCTCCTAGTTCCCAAGATAAGGTGGCAGATAACAAAGAAAGCCTTGCAAGTCATTGACCTGCAAGGCTTTAGGAGGTGGGCGGCACAGGATTCGAACCTGTGACCTCCACGGTGTGAGCATGGCGCTCTAACCAACTGAGCTAGCCGCCCGGAGGGAGGATCGAAAGGTGTTCTCAACTCCCGTTGGAAGTATCTTACCATTCTCGCGGGCCGCGTCTAGACCGGACCGCGTGTTTCGAGCGATGTGATAGCTTCTTCGGCAATCCAGGGAATTAGCTTGACCACACACTTTTGATGTTCACAAATTCATAGATTCCTACATCGGCCAATTCACGGCCGTATCCCGAGTTTTTGACGCCTCCGAAGGGGAGACGCGGGTCTGATTTGACAATGCCATTGATCGCGACAAATCCCGATTCGATATTCGCGGCCAATTCATGAGCTAGCTGCTCGTCACGGGTGTGGATGCTTGCCCCTAGCCCGTAGGGTGACTGGTTTGCCAATTCGACGGCGTGGCAGGCATCGCGAACACGGGTTACCGCTGCGACGGGGCCAAAGGTTTCTTCGTCAAACACTGCCATACCCGGCTTGACGTCCGTTAGAACCGTCGGGGCGTAATAGAAGCCTGGACGGTCCAGGCGTTTACCTCCTAAAACGAGTTTGGCGCCAGCCGCGATCGAGCGCTGCACCTGATTGTGCAAGTCGCGACACAGATCTTCACGAGCTAACGGGCCAATATCCGTTTCGTCATTTAGGGGATCGCCTATTCTTAATTGCTTCATCTGTTCGACAAAAGCAGCTTCAAACTGGTCGGCAATTGTCTCTTCGACGAGAAACCTCTTGGCCGCGATGCAGCTTTGTCCCGTGTTGATTGTGCGTCCCTGGACTGCGCGAGCAGTAACCTCTGCAACATCAACATCGGCAAGCACAATAAACGGATCAGAACCGCCCAGTTCTAGCACTGTCTTTTTGAGATTACGGCCGGCCTGCGAGGCGACGGAGCGGCCCGCTGCTTCGCTTCCCGTCAACGTGACCGCTCGGATGCGAGGATCGGCGATGATGTCGTTTACTTTCTCGCTGCCCACGAGAAGTGTCGACATTACTCCTGGTGGAAAGTCGGCTTGAAGGAATATTTCTCCAATTGCGAGTGCACAGCCGGGCACATTAGCCGAATGTTTCAGTAGTCCGACATTACCGGCCATTAATGCGGGCGCTGCGAAGCGGAACAATTGCCAAAATGGGAAGTTCCAAGGCATGATGGCCAGAACCGGACCAAGAGGGTCATAGCGCACGTAACTCTGCGAAGCATCCGTTTCTACGGGACGTGGAGCGAGAAACTCTTCGGCATGATCGGCGTAGTACTCACAAACCCACGCGCATTTTTCTACTTCCGCCACCGACTGCCGAATTGGCTTACCCATCTCTTCCGTTATCAGACGGCCATACTGAGGGGCGTTTTCACGTAGTATTTGAGCGGCTGTACGCATTTTGGTCGCCCGTTCGGAGAAAGCGACCTTCCGCCACGTGGCGAAGGAAGCTGTGGCGGCCTCAAGACGCTCCTCTATTTGGTCATTCGAGTGTTGACGGAATTCTCGCAGGATTTGACCGGTTGCTGGGTTGATGGCTTTCATGGCGTCGTTACTCCAAGGATTGATACCCGTATTGTAAAGTGTTGCGGTGTTGGCTGCTTCCGCTTGGGGGAGCCGTTGAGCCAGCGAAGCGTTTGAGACGATCTAATTGACAAGGAAGCACAAACGGTCGCGCGAGTTAGCCCAATGGGCATGACATCGCGGGGGTGACGAACAAAAAGGGAAATTCGTGCCTTGGGATCTCGCTTTCGAAAAACCCACGCTCTGCAATCTGGCCGGTTTGGCAACAGATCTTTCCTCGCGATAGGGCAAAGTAGGAGAGGCATCACGGGGGAATTGACCGTCGTGACGCTTGCTTGATTCGAGCAGGTTGGTAGGAACGCAGAGCCTGGACGAAGGCGGGGCAACGGCTTGGCCTCTCCTCACTATCGGATGGCAATTGATGTGCCAGAAGCGGCGGTTGGCGCTCCCGCGAACGTGATGTGTCGCCGTGATGTTGCTACTCGCCGTTGAGTGAACGTTTGGGAGCCTTTCGCCGGCAGCCTAATGGAATTTTACGGCTGGGT
>CAYWIS010000163.1:0-2656 GCA_964458385.1 uncultured Pirellulaceae bacterium | reverse complement strand
GATCCAGTAGGTGTAAGGACGATTCTCGCTTGCACGGTGTGCTTAACGTGAAAGTGTGCGGAAGCGAGCGACATGTCCTGCCATCGGAGCGATGGTGTAGGTTGTGTCATTCGTAAGCCGGCCACGTAGTCGGTTGACGCCGCTAACGTAATTGGGGAATTGCTAGGCAACCGCTGTGGTACCGCCCATCGATGCGCCTGAGCGGGGAAACGTGAAGCAACCCATGATCGTTGAACACACGCAATGAGGGCCGCTTGATGCAAATTGGCCTGCTCGGGTGCGATGCCTGGCGGCGGATGGTTCATTTCTCGTCTGACGCCTTCGATGCACAGCGTTTGACGCGAAATGATGCTGATCGGGGCCGATACAAAGAAAACGATGAAGGTGGGGGCTATACGCATGTGTAAAACTCATACCGCGCTTTGCAAAGGGGTAGTTTTCTTGCGCGGTAAGGTTGGAGAGCTTGGGCGGTCACGCTCAGAGAAGCGGTCGTCTAAGTGAAGGCGAGTATGCGGTAGGCGTTAGTGACTGATGAAGGTTGGGGTGCCACTTTTGTGAACGACACTCTCTATTTGTTTTGACCTGGGAAGTTTGCTTGCGCAAGTCACGAGACGTGAAATTCCAATTGACAACCGGTCACCGATGCCGCACCCAATGCGACGCTGACGAAGGATCACCGATTGCTCGCGCTCTTTGCGCGTGATGCGACGCAAACAGCCATATGATTTTTTCTGCTGACACGCCGCCCGAGCAGCGCATTTGGCTTCGCCGATGGATCAACCGTTGGGAAGTTGATCGGGCGGTATTCTATGCGTTGGTGTTGCGCGCTTGGCAGTTATTGGGCGGTGCGGTCAGCGTCGTGTTGATCTCACATTTTCTTACCCCTGAGGCGCAAGGCTATTATTACACCTTCACCGCCTTGGTTGCCCTGCAATCGCTATTCGACATGGGGTTAACGGCCACCACCGTGGCCGTGGCCAGTCACGAGTGGTCGCGACTAACGTTTAACGAACATGGGGTTGTGGTAGGTGATCCGTCAGCCCGTGCGCGACTTGCGTCGCTCGCGCGAACGACCTTCATTTGGTGCGGCGTTGCGAGTACTGTGTTTTGCGTGATCGTGGGGACTATCGGTTTCGTTTTCTTTTGGGACGGCGCCGACGATTTAACCTTTTGGGCCCCTCCATGGATTGCCTTGGTGTTGTTTAGTGGAGGACTGCTTTGGTTAGCGCCATTGACATCTTTGGTTGAAGGATGCAATCAGGTTGCGGTTGTCAATCGCTATCGCGTATTTCAGGCGATTCTCGCGAATGTTGCCGTTTGGGTGAGCTTGATCGCTGGCGCCCAACTCTGGGCAGTGGCGGCTGCAGCGGGAGCGCGGTTTCTAGGAGATGCGTATTTGCTCGGCGTGCGGTATGGATCGTTTTTTCGCGAACTTGCGGGATCGCCATCGACCACAACGCTCGTGTGGCGGAGAGAGGTCTGGCCCATGCAGTGGCGTGTCGCGGTGTCGGGGGCCTTTGGCTATATTCCTTTCGCCTTCTTGACGCCGGTCGTCTTTCGGTACCATGGACCAGAGGTTGCTGGTCGCTTGGGAATGACTTGGACGTTGGCGATTGTATTGCAAACCACCGCGCTGGCATGGGTTCAAACGCGAGCGCCACGATTAGGCATGCTTGCGGCGCAGCGCGATTTTCGGGAACTCGACCGCGTATTTTTCCGCGTGGCGACCGTTTCTTTTGTATTGCTTGCGGTTGCGGCGCTGATATTTGAGATCTTTGTTGTCGCGCTGCGTGCGTTTGAGATTGCATTGGGCGATCGGTTATTACCGCCGGCAACCGTAGGCTTGTTTCTTTTGGTTATCCTTCTCCAACATATTCCCTTATGTCAGAACATCTATTTCCGAGCGCATAAGAAGGAACCGGTCTTACCGATGACCGTCGTATCGTGCACAACGATCGGCGCGCTGGTATGGCTGTTGGGCAGTCGTTACGGCCCTGTGGGGGTCGCTGTAAGCTATCTCTTAGTGAATATGCTGCTGGTGCTGCCCTACCAGTCTTATCTCTTTCGCCGATTGCGGGCGGAATGGCAACGGTAATGTGCTAACCCCGCGTTGCTTTGAGGAGCGTGGGCGTTCAGTTTGTAGTGCAAGCAATGGCCAAGTCGAGCGCCACTCGGCATGCGAGCAGAAACTCATTGACGTCCAGCGCCTCACTGGTCATGTGTTGACGCAGTTGCCCGCAGCCCAAGGTGACCGTTGGAATGCCGTGCGCTGTAAGCCAGTTGGCATCGAGTCCCCCATTGGCGATGACGCGTTCAGGCTCCCGCCCCAATGACCGAAGGACCCGTTCCACTTCGGCAACGCAAGGCTCGTCGTCTGAAAGTCGGAACGCCTCATAATCAACACGACCGGTGATCTCCACACGGCCCGAGGCGCCGGCCACATTCTTGACGTCGCGCACGGCGTCGTAAAACGCCTGTTCAATTTGCTCCACAATTTTCTGACGAAATGCGGGATTATGGCTGCGCGCCTCCACTCGCACGGCAACGCGATCCGCTACGACATTGGTGGCCGATCCGCCTTGTATAACGCCTACATTGGAGGTGCCACGCTGGCCGTCTTTAGTGACGAGGCCATGCCATCCGTTGCGGTGTAGAT
>CAYWIS010000162.1:0-13720 GCA_964458385.1 uncultured Pirellulaceae bacterium | reverse complement strand
GGGGGCTTTGGGTCTGGAAATTCGCGCCGACGACGCCGGCACGCAAGAGGCCGTTGCACCGCTTGACGATCCCGCTACCCACACGGCGGTGGTTGCCGAGCGGGCGATGTTGGCCTCGCTCCGCGGCGGTTGCCTGGCCCCGGTCGGCGCCTGGGGCCGAATCGAAGCGACCGGCCGTCTGCGGCTAGACGGCGTAGTGCTCAGCGCCGATGGCCGCCATCGCTTGGCCGCCTATGCCGACTCCGATCCGGCAGACGCAGTCCAGCTCGGTCAACAAGTGGCCGCCGATCTTCTCAAGCAAGGCGCCGCGGAACTTATTGCCGCCTCGCGCCAACCTCGAAGCCAGCCCTAATTTGCCCCTGAGGTCGCGGGAATGGCTCACGCCACGTTGTCGGTTGATCATCTCCAAACAGGCGGCATGGAGAAGCACGCAGCTCCCAAGCGAACCTGGATCTTTGTAGGCTGGCTGGCCGGGGTGTATTGCCTTTGGCTGCTGATTGTCTCTCTGGGCCGATACTGGGCCACGGTGGCGGCGCATTGGCCGATCGCAGCAGCCATGGCCGTTGGTTCCTATTTTGCCGGCTCCACACCGATGGGCGGCGGAACCGTGGGCTTCCCGGTGCTGGTGCTGTTGTTCGATTACCCCGCTTCGCTGGGGCGCAGCTTTGGCCTTGCCTCGCAGTCGGTTGGCATGGTGTCGGCCACGATCTTTTTGTTCTCCATGCGACGGCCGCTTGCGTGGCGCCTCTTACGGCCAGCCTTGGTTGGCTCACTGATCGCCACGCCCCTAGGCGCCGCTCTGATCGCCCCCTATGTGCCCGACCTATGGGTCAAGATGATCTTTGCTGTAATTTGGGCAAGCTTTGGCCTGATGCACTTTTTCAAACTTCGCGACCTGGTCGCCCGGCAAGGCTTCGACAACAGCCCTCAGCCCCGTGACTGGCCGGTTGGCCTGGCGATTGGCGTGGCCGGCGGAATCACGGCGTCGATCACCGGCGTGGGAATTGAGATGATCAACTACGCCGTTCTGGTGCTGCTCTACCGAGCCGACCTAAAGATCGCCATTCCCACGTCCGTCGTGTTGATGGCGTTTACCTCGGTCGTGGGCATTGCAGCCAACTTGGCGCTAGCGGCCGTGAATCCACAACTCCACGCACTGCCCCCTGAACTGTTCGCCAACTGGCTGACCGCCGTGCCCGTAGTCGTACTGGGAGCGCCATTGGGAGCGTTGCTGTTACACTTAATCCCCCGTTGGATTACCCTGATTGTCGTCTCAACCCTTTGCCTCGCCCAATTCGTCTGGATGTGCCTGGCCGAGCGTCTCCAAGGACTCCCACTGGCCGCCGCCCTCATCGCCCTAGCGGCCATGACACTTTTCTTTCATTTCCTCTTCCGTTTAGGCCAACGCTACCAGCACTAACCCCGCCAATTCACCACGCCGTTTGCCCCTCGCAAAAGAAGAAACACAACGCGCACACAGGCGAACATCTCGTTCGCCGTGGCGTTCTTTGCCTTTGCTGGTTTCCCCCGGTTGTCCGCCGTTGCATTTTGTGGCCGCGGTCGAATCATACGTCCCAGCAACCTGCCTGTTAGCGAGATCCTGCCGAAAGCAAGCTCAAATCGCATGTATAGAATGTGAAATGCAACACATAGATCCTTAATACATATTTTCATCAACGCACTATTTATAATTTAATTCATCAACAATAGTAATTTAGTAATACACCTAATCCACACTACCTACGCCGAAACATCCTGGACATATGCTATTTTCCTAACCCTGTTCTTCTGGGTGTGGCTTCTCTCGTTACGATCCGCGTTGGTATCGTCGCCGTGGGAAAGGCCTGCATACCCGCTTCCTTTGCTGGCTCGGAGGCGCCTTGATCGATGTTGCGACCTCATTCGGCAAACCTCACCCTCCAACCGATGGGGCAATCGCCCATGGAAGATGGGGAGTGAAGTTGCAACGGTCGGTACGCTTCGCGCGGGATGAAACGCCCTTGGAAACGAGGCAGTTCTTCGCACGGCCTTCTTGCCGACGATCTCGTGTCTGCGCTCAGTTCCGCCCCTTTCTGAAAAGTCATGCTCGGAGCGAGTTTGCCGGGATGGCCAGAAAAAGCGATGTATTCCAATGGGTGAACCTTGGATTCTGGTCGTCGGTCTGTGGTAAGGGCCTCGGTCCACTCGGGCGCTTAAGGCGGCGGGGCTTGGGCGCGCCCTCTGGGCACAGGGGGGATTGCGAATATACTGGAGTGTTTGGGTTTTCCCTATTTCTTGGAGAAGTATGCCGTGTACGAGAGGTTGACGGTGGTCGGCGCTACGGGCGCCGTGGGTCGATTGGTGCTGCAATTGCTTGAGGAGCGTGATTTTCCGTACGAGAAAATCACCTTTCTCGCTTCCGCCCGTTCGGCCGGGAAAACCGTCACCTTCAAAGGCCAGGAGCACACCGTCGAGCTGTTACGGCCCGAGGCGTTCCAAGAAGGCGACCTGGTAATCGCCAGCACGCCCGATGAAGTCGCCCGCGAGTTTATTCCCTGGGCCGTGGAGCGTGGCGCGGTCGTCGTGGACGAAAGCGCCGCTTGGCGGATGGACCCCAAGGTGCCGCTGGTGGTGCCCGAGGTAAACCCCGAGGCGGTGCGGAATCATCAGGGGATTATTGCCAGCCCCAATTGCTCGACCACGCAAATGGTGGTGGCTATGAAGCCGCTGCACGACGCCGGCCGCATCCGCCGGGTGGTGGTAAGCACCTACCAGGCCGCAAGCGGCGCGGGGCTCGCAGGCGCCGAGGAGTTAGACCACGGCGCGCGGGCGTACCTGAACGACCAGGAATACCCGTATAAGACGTTTGCCCACCCCTTGGCGTTCAATCTGATCCCGCACATCGGCTCGCCCAAGCATGAGGGATACACCTCGGAAGAGATGAAGATGGTGTGGGAAACCCAAAAGATCTTTGGCGACGACTCAATTCAGGTCTGCCCCACCTGTGTGCGCGTTCCCGTAGCGAACTGCCACAGCGAAAGCATCCTGGTCGAAACCGAGCGCAAAATCACGGTGGAAGAAGCCCGCAAACTGTTCGCCGCGGCGCCGGGCATCGTCTTGGTCGACGATCTGCCGAACAAGCAGTACCCCATGCCGTCGACCAGCAACAACCGCGATGAAGTCTTCGTGGGCCGCCTTCGCGAGGACCTGTCCAGCCCCAACGGCCTGACGTTCTGGTGCGTAAGCGACAATCTCCGCAAAGGCGCGGCCACCAACGCCGTGCAAATCGCGGAGCTTCTGGTCGGCGCCAAGGCGCCGGCGTGAGGGTCGCTGTGAACCCTGCCGAATCTGGCGAGCAGGGGGCGTAGGCCCCCTGATTTCTTGCGCTGGCGATTATTCGCTCCTGCGTTAACGCCCGGCTGTTGTGGGCATTGACGCTTCCCGCTCTGCAATTGCCTTGCGATGCGGTATCTGAAGATTACGCTCGCCTACGATGGGACCGATTTTGCCGGCTGGCAGTTTCAGCCCGGCCGGCGCACCGTGCAGGAGACCTTAGAAGCGGCGCTGTCGAAGATTGCCGGCCGCCCGGTGCGGGCGATCGCCAGCGGGCGCACCGATGCGGGCGTACACGCCTTGGGGCAGGTCGTCAGTTGTCAGATGGAGTGCCGCCTTCCGGCCGATGTACTGCGGCGAGCGCTTAACGGCAACCTCCCGCGCGACATGCATGTGCGCGAAGTGCAAGACGCGCCCGAGGGTTTTCACGCCATTCGCGACGCAACAGGCAAGCGATACCGCTACCAGATCCAAGATGGCCCCGAGCCCGACATTTTTGCACGGCGGTACGTTTGGCGGATTCACTCCACGCTTGACGCCGAAGCGATGCACGCCGCCGCGCAAACGCTTCTGGGCACGCACGACTTCTCCAGCTTTGAAGCCTCGGGCTCGCCTCGGAAGAGCAGCGTCCGCACCGTGACCGATCTTTTCGTCGCCCGGCGCTGGGAGGGGGAGTACGGACGCATCACGATCGAAATCGCCGCCGATGGTTTCCTTTACAACATGGTCCGCAACATTGTAGGTGCGCTGGTTGAAGTCGGGCGGGGTGCTCAGCCGGTCGAGTGGATCGCGCAAGTACTTGCCGGCCGCAACCGCCGAGTTCGTTATCCCACCGCACCGCCCGAAGGGCTGTTTCTGGTGCAAGTGGATTACCCCGAGTAAATACGGACCAGCGGCAGGCCGAAGAAAACTCGCGTTACGCCAGAGCAGGGCGAATGATAGGATAGAAAAGACGGTTAGGAGGCGTACTTGGGGTTCCCGATGCACCTTCACGCCATCCACAACCAGCGGCCCCTTACGCCTACCCAGACAAGATAGGAGACGGAAGGCGCCTGTTGCGAGTCGCCCACATCAGAAAGTGAGAACGCCTTTTGGGCATTCGCCCGGCATTTCCGCCCGGCTTGAAAGCGAGAGGAGTTGGGTGACAAACGAAGCCCGCAATGCCGGGGTGACCGCCGGATTTTCTGATATGTCCATCCTGCGCCGTTTCTAACTGCTTGCTCGATGTCTGTTGCCGAGAACACGCAGAACTACCGCCAGACCGTTCGCGAATTGTCAGAGCGACTGGTCGAGGCGCAACGGCCCATTCGGATTCTGGACGCCATCAAGTGGGACGCCAGCGTACAGAGGACGTTTTTTGAGCGCGGCTGCAAAGAGTTGCCGCCGGTCGACCGCCGCTATTACGAAGAGCGAGGGCTGCCGTTCGACCCAGTAGCCAAGCGGCAGGAACTGCACGATCTGGAACGGACCGTGCTGCGTAAGCTCGGCCAGTTCAACCCCATTGGCATCATTCTGCGGCGTATGAGCCGCGAGTACCGCGCGGTGGTGCGGCTGTTGGAGTCGCGCGGGCTGGCCGACTTCCCTGCGTACTCGCAGCAGCTTTACGGCAGCGCCGGCGACGTGTTCCACGCGGGCGATCCGACGCTAGCTGATCTGGGCGACATGATGTCCGAGGCCCTCACCAACATCTCGCAAAGCCCGGTGCTAAATCACGAGGAGAAGACCATTTCGGGAGAAGAGGCCGTCGCGATTTTGCAGGAACGTCTAAGCGCTGCCTTTCCGGATCCGAAGCGCCCGATCCGTGTGATGCTAAGCGACAACATTGTTTCCGACGCGGCGGCCGGCGCCGACTACATCAAGATCCGCCGCGAAGCCCGCTTCACCCTGCGCGACTTGCGTCTTCTGGAAGTGCACGAAGGTTGGGTCCACCTGGGTACGACCCTCAATGGGCAGGCCCAGCCGGTATGCACCTTCTTGAGTAAAGGCCCTCCGTCGGCGACGATCACCCAGGAAGGGCTAGCCATTGTAATGGAGGTGCTCGCGTTCGCCTCGCACCCCAATCGACTGCGGCGCGTCACCAACCGGATCCGCGCCGTACGAATGGCGGAAGAAGGGGCCAACTTTCTGGAAGTCTTCCACTTCTTCCAATCGCAGGGGGATTCACCTGAGGAAGCCTACACGAACGCCGTGCGGGTGTTCCGCGGCAGTACGCCCACCGGCGGCCCGTTTACCAAGGACCTGAGCTACAGCAAGGGCTTCATCCTGGTTTACAACTTCCTGCGATTGGCCGTACGCAAAGGGAAACTAGCCCGTATTCCGCTCTTATTCTGCGGCAAGACCAATTTGGAAGATATTGGGGTTTTCGCTCAGTTAGCCGAAGAAGGCCTGCTCACGGCGCCGCGTTATGTGCCTCAACCGTTCGCCGACCTCAACGCGCTTTGCGCCTGGATGTGCTACTCGAACTTCCTTAATCGGCTCGACCTGAACCGAGCCGAATCAGACTTTGCAAGCCTGCTCTAGATAGCCGTTTCTGAAAGTACGAGCAGGGCAGGGGAGTCCCTGGCGGACAGCGCCGAAGTTCCATAGCCCACCAGGCTCCGATTCCTCCGAAAATCGACGCCACCGCCGCCGTACGACAACTGATCCCCATGTATGCAATCCGGGCCAGCATTCATTAGCGAACACGCGCCGGCTTCCGGATTCTTGTAACGACAATCCGCGAATCTGCGTCCGGTTCAACGGCGCGAAACTGGCTCTAATTGCTACTGGTAGCCGGACGCTTCGGTGTCGTGGTTCGCGCGGGAGAGGCAGAATTGGCGGAAGCCGCCGCGGAAGTCGCTGCAGCTGGCTCGGCCGTGGTCTTTGGTTGCCCTGCGGTCTTGGCGCGCTGGGCCGCTTCGGCCTTCAACCGCTTGAGTATCTCGCGTTGTTCGGGCGCCAGCACGGCTTCGATCTCTTTGTCGCGCTCCGCGAGTAGCGCTTTAATCTGCTCTTGCAGCACTTTGATCTGGTCGTCGTACTTTGCCTGGATGTCGTAAATCTTCTTGCGTTGATAGGGGGCGACCACTTCCCGGTAATACATCGGTAGGCGGCGGATTTCCCTTTCGGCTTCGTCTTCTTCAGCGGCGGCAGCCGGCTGCGGCGAAGTTGTCGAAGGGGCAGGTTGGCTTTCTTGGGCCAGCGCCGCCGAAGCGGCAAACAAGCTGCTGACCATTGCTAGAGCGCACCAACACGCCCAACGACGCACGTCCCATACCCAGCGAATCATGGCGGTTCCTCCCGATAGGGGAAAGAGAAGCAACAACCGACTTGCGCACAGGTGTACACTCCACATATCGAGGCAGTGTAACGACTCAATCGAGTGACTCAAAGAAATTTCCGTGAATTTTCTTCAACTTTTCTGGGTACCTGGCGCCTGCGTCGGCAAATGGCCTTGACCGCCTTCCCGCAAGTATTTACATACGCCCCCTTATGCTGGCGGTAGTCTTGTAGAGGGACTCGGATGTTCGTGACAAGGACGTTAATGATGCAACGTGTGGGTTGCCTGCTAGGATTGTGCATCGTGCTAGGAGGCTGGGGTTGTTCCAAGTCGCCGGAACCCACCAGCCAACCGACCTCGGACGCCGCCGCTCATTCGCCGGTCTCTGCTCAACTGCAAGCGGGTCGCGACGCCCATCGGCGGGCGGAAGCGCTAGCCGCCAGCCAATCGCGCGAAGCGCCGGCGGTACAGGCCTTGTACGCGGAAGCGGTCGCTCATTACTCCGACGCCATCGCGGCGGCGCCTCAGGAAGCCAAAGCGTATGCAATGCGAGGCCGCACTTACTTGCGCATGGGACGCCGTGAGGAGGCCGAAGCAGATCTGAACAAAGCCTTAGAACTGGATTCCGAGTTGGCCGACGCCTACGCCACGCGAGGCCGGCTGCTCTTTGAAAAGGGACGCATCACCGCGGCCATTGCCGATTTCGACCAGGCGCTGCGAATTGACCCGACCAATGTATTCGCGCTGAACAACCGCGGCATTGCGTACCAGAAACAGCACCGCGTTGACGAAGCCGAAGCGGACTTCCGCGAAGCAATCTCTTGGGATCCGACCTACTACAAGGCGCACTACAACTTAGGCGGCGTGTATCGCAAACGTAACGAGCACGCCTTGGCGATTGAGGCGTACACCAAGGCTATTGAGCACAATCCGAATTTCGCGTCGGCGTGGCGAAACCGCGGCAATGCCCACCGCGATTTGGGCCAGTTCGACCAAGCGCTTGCCGACTATGATCGCGCCATTGAACTGGCGCCGCACGAAGCCGAGTACTACGTGGCCCGAGCCGCAACCCGCATGGCTCGCGATCTGCACGAACCGCAGCAACAAGGCATCGCCTTGATTACCGAGGAGCAGCGCCCCTCCGCCGAAGCCTCATTGGCCGACCTGCGCAAAGCGTTAGAAATGCTGCCCGAGGAGCAGAGCATCCGCTTCCAGTATGGGTTGTTGCTCCGCGCTTGTGCCCGCTACGACGAGGCCCTGGCCGAGTTCAACACGTTGCTGCATGCGAACGCCCACCACACCGCCGCCATTGCCCAGCGTGGGTTAACGCACCAGATGGCAGGGCGCGTGGATGAAGCGTTGGCCGATATCTCGGCGGCCATCGAACGTGATCCCAACAACCCGGTGTTCTATCAACTCCGTGCTTCGCTGCTGCTGCAAATTGGCAATCAGGAAGCGGCGGCGGCCGACGTGTCCAAGGCGCAGCAGCTAGAAGCCCGCACCGCACGCAATCCCGGCAACGGCTTCTAACGCAACGACGTTACGCGAAACGGAGCCTCTCGGCTCCGTGTTGGGTAATCGTTAAGCCGTTCTGATTGGTAAGCAGGGCAGGGGATGCTCCGCCAGGCGTTGGGGCTGTTCGTCTTTCGTAATTGCGACGCCGCTTATCGGCCTGGCCGGCCTAAGCTGCGCTGAAGCAGGCGCCGGCCGAGCGCGTCGGCAAGATTCGCTAGACGCCTTTTGCCAACTTGCGGAGCACTTCGATACCACGCTCGAGAGTGCGATCCGAGGCGGCGTAGGAAATGCGGAAGTGCGAGTCACGGCGGCTGAAGATGTTGCCGGGAATTATCAAAACGTTGTTCTCAATCGCCTTTCTGACAAACTTTTCGCCCGAGTCGCCCGGGGCCTTGGGAAAGATGTAAAAGGCGCCGCCCGGCTTGACCACTTCGTAGAGGTCGGCCAGTCCTTCGTAGATCATGTCGCGTTTGCGCCGATAGGCGGCGATGTGTTCGTCCATGGGCGTATCTAGCGCCACGGCTCCCGCCCACTGCGCCGGCTGCGGGGCGCACACGAACGAGTACTGTTGCAGCTTGATCATCGTGTTGATCACTTCGGCAGGGCCATGCACAAAGCCGACCCGCCAGCCGGTCATGGCGTGACTCTTCGAAAAGCCATCGATCACAATCGTTTCTTCGTTGAAGCGGGCAGGCGAGACGAACGGCTCGTCGTATTGAAAGAGCCGGTAGATCTCATCCGAGATGAGCGCAATGTTGCGCTCGGCCGCCAATTGCGCCAGGCCGCGCACTTCCTCCTCGCTGGCGGTTACGCCCGTCGGGTTGGCGGGACTGTTGAACAAAATCAACTTGGTGCGAAGCGTAATTGCGTCGGCCACCTTGTTGAGATCGATGCGAAAGTGGGGGTAGGTGTCAATCAACACCGGCACGCCGCCCACCAGCTTGACCAGCGGTTCGTACATGACGAAGAACGGGTCAAAGAGGATCACCTCGTCTCCGGGGTTTACAAGCGAGAGCATCGCCAGCACCAGACCGCCGCTCGTGCCGCTAGCGACAAACACGCGACGGTCGGCGTGGCCGTACTCGGCGTCAATCTGCGCTTGGAGCTTATCGCGCAGCACCGGCATGCCTTGCGTCAGGGAGTAACTGTTCTTGCCGGCCCGAATGGCGTCAATACAGGCGTCTTTGACCGGCTCGGGCACATCGAAGTCGGGCTGTCCGATCGACAGGTTAATGGGGTCTTTCATCTGCGCCGCCAGATCGAACACCTTGCGGATGCCCGAACTGTCAAACGCCTTTGTGCGGTCTGCGATCCAAGGATGAGTCATAGGAAATCCAACACGTAGTAGAATTCTTGTGAGGCTGCCTGAGCCTGCACTCGTTGTAATGTACCAATCATAGGGCCGTAAACCGCACGTCCGCAGATAGAAGGGCAGGGGAGTGCAGCCAGAACGCGGAGTTGCTACGCCGGAATAGCTCGATAAAACGGCGTATCATCGCCGCAGCGGGCAACCATCGAACGCAGCAAAGGAAGCCCAACTAGGCCCGCTACTGTATCGACAGATGAAGGGCCGCTTGGTTCGGCCGCGCGAACGCTTTCTTCGCTGCCGTTCTCGCGATGTGGGAAACGCCGTTAGATCTCAGCCGCAGCGCGTGAAATCAAGCTGCGGGCGACCGATTGTGTTCCGGTATGCTCGAAGTAGTTTGTGGTCATATCGATGACCGCCGCCACGTAATCAAGTTTACCGTCCAGGCTGGAAATCTTGCCGCGCAGGTTCGACGCGATCTTCTCCGGCGTTAGGCCATGCTGGTTGACAAAGGAATTCATCCACCCCTGCGTTTCGCCAACGCCCTGCTGAATGAACTTCAACTGTTCGGCTGTTGTGCCGCCGGGAATCATGGACCGAATTTTCTGGAAGCGTTCGTTATTTTCCAGTCCGCCAGTTCCCGATCGATTGAGCAGAGACAGCGCCTTATCCAGAAAATCGGGGCCCAAAGGCAAGAGTCCGTCGACACAGATCAAGGCCGCCATCCGCATGAGCGCCTCGTGTCGATAGTCGGCAAGCGATTCGACGAATTGCCCAATACTGTCGCCGGGGATCCCATTCAACTTACAAAAGGCCACCACTTCGGTAATGGTCTTAACGCCGAAGTCCACGGCTTGGGTGGTATCACTTTTGGGGGTAATGCGTCCGAGAAATCGCAAGAATCCAAACGACGTAGAGAGCTTATTCGCCAGCGCGGCCATGCCGCCCAGTTTCTGCACCGAATCCACCGTTTGGTACAACCACAACGCCGTCTGGTAACCTTGCGATTTATCGTTGTAGAGGTGAATGGCGCGTTCGCCAATTCTTTGAATGCGGGTTTGGTCGCTCTCGCCGGTGACAGCTTTGATAGTGTTCTCAAAGCCCACAATGTTCTTCCACTCGCCTGGAACGACCCAATCCAGGGCGCTAAGCAGGCGGGTGGTCATGCTCTTCTCAGGAAGCTTATCGACGACTTTGTAGATCGGCTCGGCCATGGTGCATTGCTCCTTCGGTCTTTGGGTGCGTCTTAGAAGGTGGTCTTAGCTCGTTGTGTCCGCAATCATTCGATCTCGGCGATTCCCGCGAGATCAAATTTCCCTAGCCATTCCAAGCGGGCGGACTTACCGAACGCCGGATCGACCGACTGGATTTGCACCTGAAACCGATTCGCCACAAGCAACGCATGCGTGCGTTCCCCCGCCTCGACCACCGGATAACCCGCCACGTTGTCGGCCGCGTTGGCGAACTTGTCGCGGGCGGCGGGATTACTACGGGTATCCATGACCGAAAGCACGGCTAACTCCTTGCCGTCTTGTTGCAAACTGGCTTGAGCGAAGCCTTGCTTTTCCTGTTTGAACACAAGGTCGTAATCGCCTTCTTCCTTTGGAAAAAAGCGATTGAAAACGGAGCCATCGACGGCGCGTTCGCTCACGGCATCGGTTGCGCCGCGGGTGGCCTGGTCGGCGGCTTCCCAGCGGCTGGTTTCTTTCCGACATCCCACCGGCCCACTCGCAAGAACGGCCGCCAACACGACGGCCATAAGGAAACGATCCGTGTGCATGTTCTGCCTCGTCCGAATGCTTGGAGTAGGAACCAGCTAAAGGGGACCGCGCTACTCAACCGCTGGCGGTGAGGCGGTCCCTGGGAACGTCACGGAACTTGTTGCATGCTATTTTGGCGCCGAACGCAACTGCAATCGTTTTTTCTCCCACCCCTGCGTTTGGGCCACCTGCGCCGGCCACTCCCAGCCTTTGTCGCCGTCCTGGTAGATCACTACCTGCGATTGCTCGGCGGCCATCGCCACAACTTGCGGCAAGTCAAGATAGCGGCTTACGTTGAGCAAGTGCGGGCCGTCCCGGTGCGAGAGGGGAGGGAAGTGCAAGTCGAGCCGTGCAATGTCTGGTTCAAAGAGCGAGGCGTAAAGCGTGACGCCCGCCATGGCGCGCTCACTTTGCAGCCACAACGGCGCGTCTTTGAGCAGGTCGAGCGAACGCACGGTCTGAACGGCTCGTCGGGTGTCCCAAACTTGCATGCCCTCGAGCGTCTGACCAAGCAGGTAGAAGCGGCGGCGATGTTGTGTTTGCTTGCGCTCACTCTGGTCCCAGGCCGTCGGCCCTATCCCGCGCGGCGCGACGTACGCCATAACCCACGGAAACGACTGGAACATCGTGTGGGTTTGTTTGAACGCTTCGGCGTCGGCTTCGGGTAAGGTTTCCTCTTTCAACTCCGTCTCGAAGGCCGGCCGGTAGGTGGCGAGAAACTCATTCCAGGCCTCTCCATCGAGCACGTTCAAGACGGTTAATTCGGGTTTCTCCAGCGCCGCACGATGCGCCACGTAGAGCCGCAATCGCACAGGCCCTTGGCTGGTAAAGTCGTAGGCGGCCAGCCGAATGCCTTGGTTTTCTTTGGCGAAGACTTCTTTCACCTCTAGCGGCTCCGCCTCAGCCGGCCAGGCGCGGAAAGACTTTTCCAATAGCGTTTGCCGCCAACCGTCGCGCAGGGCAGTCCAGGCTTCCTTCGTTTGAGGCACTTCCGGCGTGGAAGCCGCGGCCACAAAAGTTTCGTGAATCTCTTCGTTGCGGCGATCTTCGGGGAGTTTGCTGGCTGGGAAGACCTTAAGCGGCTCCGGCTCCGAGAATTTCGTGGCCACATCGGAAATGGGCCCTTGTTCTCCCTTCAGATGCAAGTTGAGCCAACGGAAGGCGTCGACCTGAATGTCTTGCGTGTCGAGGTGCCCGCCGGGACCGATGGTCAACCCCACTTTGTCGGCGGCGTTGTAGAGGCTGTAGATTTTGCGGACCTTCTCAAAGGTGCGCACCACGCCATCCAGCGGGAAAATGCGGTCCGAGTCGGTGTTGGTGATCAGCAGCGGGCGAGGCGCTACCAAGGCCGCCACCTGCGGATAGTCCCAGCGATAGGTGTTAAGCATGAACATGCAATCGCAGTGGCCTTCAACCACGCCGTCGACCACATGGTTTTGCAGGTCCGTAATGCCCGCCACAGGTACGGCGCATTGGATGCGGTCGTCAATTGCGGCGATCCACCAGCTATAGGCGCCGCCTCCGCTTCGGCCCGTCACGCCCATGCGTTTGGCGTCCACCTCTGGCCGCGTCTCTAGGTAGTCCAACGCCCGCACGCAGTTCCAGGCCTCGACACCGGCGGGCGTATAACCGCGGTTGAGCCACCACCACATATTGTAGCGGTAGGTGCCGTGGTGAATGCCTTCGATTTCGCCTAGTTGCAGCGTGTCGATGGTGAGGCAGACGAAGCCGTTTCGCGCAAACCATGCGCCATGATGCTGATACGCAGTCTTATTGCCATAGCTCACGCCGTCCTTCTTCACTTGGGCGTGACCGCAAACGTACAGCACGGCGGGGGCGGGCTTGTCGAGGTTCTTCGGCAGGTAAAGGTTGCCCGTCACATAGAGCCCCGGGCGCGACTGGAAGTGCAAGTTCTCCACCACGAACTTGTCTTCTTCGACCTTGCCCGTCACCGTCGCATGAAGCGGCGTTTTCTCGGGAAGAGGATCCAGCCCGAGCATTTCCAAGAGCTGCCGCCGATATTCCTCGCGCTTCTTTTGCCAGTCCTCAAGCGAGTGGATGTCGGCCAGACAATCGTCAGCGATCTTGGCGGTTTCGGCAGCGAAGTAATCGGCGATCATGCGGTCGCCGCGGGACGTGTCGATCTTGGGCGGCGCCGCCAGGGCAGGGGAGAGGAGGAGGCAGGCAAGACCGGCAATTCCCAAAGAGCAGCGCAACATGGCGATCCTCACATCCAAGACCTGGATACGCGGAACTCGCTTCCGCACAGGCCGTATCGTGAGGCGCCCAGCGCCGGTTTTCAAGTCGCGGGGCGGAAAAATTGCCGATCTTGGAGCTATCGCACGCGGCAGCGGAAGCGAATCACGCCGCCTTCGCCGGGCTTCATCGGCTCAAGAATCTCCCACCGCAACACAAGCGATTCGCCGTAATTCTCTTCGGTCAGGAAGTTCGCCCGGAGCGAGCATTGAGCTGTGTCGGGCACGTATTCCAAGCGTGTGGTGAGGTTGTCGATGATCGTCACGTTGCCAATGACCTGCGAACCGATGTTGTCAAACCGTAGCGTGAACT
>CAYWIS010000161.1:12097-13795 GCA_964458385.1 uncultured Pirellulaceae bacterium | reverse complement strand
TCCAGCCACCAAGAAGCATTCGGCAATCTCCGGCCCGACGGGCTGCGGTTGGCGGTGGGGTATTACTTTACGACCGCGTTGCTGATGGGGTTGATCCTGGCGATTCTGTTTGGGGGCGCCATCGCGGCGCTTTCGGGCGGCAACAATATGGGAACCGCCGGTGTGGTGGCGGGGATCATGCTGGGGTACGTCCTTATAAGCAGCGCAATTTCGTTCCTGCTGCACGGCGCCATCTATCATGGGCTGCTGATGTTGGTGGGCGGCGCCAACCGGTCCATCAGCACGACGTACCAAGTGATGGGGTACTGCGGCGGAGCGGCGAACGTGGTGGTGCTGTGCCCCTGCTTGTCGATTCTTGCCGTGCTTATTGCGTTTTACAGCATTCCCTTTGGAATGGCCGCGGCTCACAAGACAACCTTGGGCAAAAGCTATACCGCGTTGCTGCTGCTCATCATCTTGGGGGCCGCGTTCCAGTTCGTCATGGGCACGGCGTTACAGACGGTCATCTCGCAATTCATGCCCGAACCTGTTTAAGGGGCCAGCGACCTCCAAGGCGGACCGGCGCCGAACCGGCCCGCGTGCGCTCGTGCTCATTCGTAGCCGCACCGCCGTGCGGAAAGCGGCGACGCTTACGGTTCGATTTCGAAGATCACTTCGATCTCGACCGAGATATTCCCCGGCAGGCTTCCCATGCCTACGGCGCTGCGAGCGCCAATGCCATTGTCGGGACCAAAGACCTGGGCGAACAACTCGCTACAGCCGTTAATGACGGCCGGGTGATCCTTGAAATCGGGCGCTGCATTGACCATGCCAAGCGTCTTGATGACGCGCTTGACGCGGTTCAGCGATCCCAACCCCGCCTGCACGGTGGCCAAAAGGGCCAAGCCGGTTTGCCGGGCCGCTTCGTAGCCGTATTGCTGGTCGACCTCGTCGCCCACGCGGCCGACCATCATTGAGCCGTCGGCCTTGAGCGGTCCATGGCCCGAAAGGTACGCCAGGTTGCCAATCACCACCATCGGCTTATAAACGCCCGCAGGCTTGGGCGCTGGCGGCATTTGCAAATTCAGTTGCGAGAGCAGTTCTTGAAGTTTCGCGTCGGCGCTCATAACGGCCACACCAGTAAGAGTACCACGAAGAGGAAATAGCCAGAGGCTAACCGCCTCTGGAGACAATCACGAGCAGTTGACTCAATCAAGTCCAACAACAGTTGCCAACGAGACTCAAATCGGTCGTTAATTCGTCGCAGAATGGTCGCAAGCGAGTTTCAATTAAGGCTTAACGGGGTTTTGAACTGGGGTTCGAATCAGGCGTAGGGCGATTGCGAACGGGCAGATTGTCCTTGCGGGGTAACGATCCAGAGGTTGTTCGCCTCCGGCTAGATTCCGTTAGGCTCGGCCAGGGGGAGAGGGGGCGAGGCCAGTTTAGCGTGTGAGCGGGTTGCTGGCGAGTCGGCGCCGCGGGGGCTATACTACAACGTCCTTAAGGTTTGCCCCGCCGTCGCAACTCTCCTATCAGGATCACGCCATGAAACTGCGACAACCGCTGCTTGCCGCTTTTGCTTTGTTCGCCCTGGTGGGTGCTGGATGGACGTTCCTGCAAATGTCGACCGGCGCGTCGATGACGCAGGCGGCCGCCAAGTTCATCGCCACCTTGGATGAAGATGCGAAGAAGCAAACGCTTTATCCCTACGACACGCCC
>CAYWIS010000161.1:0-12087 GCA_964458385.1 uncultured Pirellulaceae bacterium | reverse complement strand
CACTTTATTCCGAAGGATGAGCGGAAAGGGCTGCAAGTCAAAGAGATGAACGAGGCCCAGCGTCAAGCGCTGCACGAGTTGCTCAAGACGGCGCTTAGCCAGGCCGGCTACGAGAAAACCACCAAAATTATGGCCTTGGAGTCGATCCTGAACACGCTAGAGCAAGGCCGCGGACGCAATATTCGCGACCCCGAACGCTACTATGTGACCATCTTCGGACAGCCGGCCGACGATCAGAAGTGGGGGCTCAGCTTCGAAGGACATCACCTTTCGTTGAACTTCGTGGTTGAAAAAGGCAAGGTGGTGTCGTCTACGCCTTCGTTCATGGGCGCTAACCCCGCGGTGGTGAAGAGCGAAGTGCCCAACGCGCTGCCTGTGGGGACGCGGGTGCTGGCCAAGGAAGAAACCGTGGCGTTTGAGCTTTTGGCGGCTCTAGATGACGAGCAACGGAAAACAGCCATCATTGCCGACAAAGCGCCGGCCGAGATTCGCGCTCCAGGCGAACCCCAACCGCCCCGTGAAGCGCCCGCTGGTCTGTCGTACGGCAAGATGAACGACCAGCAGCGCAAGCTGCTTGTGCAGTTGATTGAGGCGTACGCCGCGAACATGCCCCAAGACGTGCGCGAGGAACGCATGGCCGCCATCAACGCCAACGGGCTGGAGAAGGTGCACTTCGCTTGGGCGGGCGCTCAGAAGCCGGGAGTCGGCCACTATTACCGCGTTCAAGGGCCGACCTTCCTGATTGAGTTCATTAACGTGCAGCCCGACGCGGCCGGCAATATAGCTAACCACATTCACTCGGTCTGGCGTGACCTGCGGGGCGATTTTGCCATTCCCGTCGCCCAGGCGGGTGGTTAAGTCTCCGCGAAGCATTGGGGATGCGGCCCTCGCCCCACAAGGCAAGCCATGGCCGCATCCCTGCGTGTTTTCAACGGATTGCGAGTCTGGAGCGCCGATGATCCGTCGGCGCTCCCTAACGGAAACTGTCAGCGACGATGTCGGAAAAACCTTGGTATCACGAAGGTTTACGGT
Source organism: uncultured Pirellulaceae bacterium (assembly GCA_964458385.1). GTDB lineage: Bacteria > Planctomycetota > Planctomycetia > Pirellulales > Pirellulaceae > JAHWKS01. Next base: position 11,055 of record CAYWIS010000161.1, on the reverse strand, counting down.
TCACCTGCACTCAGTGCGGCGATTGTTGCACGGGCGCGCCCGGCTACGTGTGGGTTAATCAGGAGGAAATTGAACGTCTAGCCGCGGCCATTGGCGAAGACGTGGAGCGTTTTGAGCGACTCTATGTGCGCAAGATCGGCGCCCGTCGAAGCCTCGTGGAATTCCCGAACCACGACTGCGTCTTCTTTGATAGCGAAAAGCGTTGCTGCACCGTGTACGAGGCCCGTCCCCGCCAGTGTCGCACCTGGCCCTTTTGGGACTCTAACCTCCGCACTCCCGAGGATTGGGAGCACACATGCAGCATCTGTCCAGGTAGCGGTCAGGGGCGGCTTTACCAAATCGAAGAAATCGAAGCCCAGCGCAAAGTAATGCGAATTTGAGCGCTAGTGCTTACGTGTTCTTGAGTTAGGTAAATCTCCGAGGTGTCCAATCGGAACCGCCGTGAACGGAACTTGCGGGAAATTTTCGCAACTTCTTTCTCTATAATGGGTTAGCTCTATTGGGATCGGTGGTCTCGGCTTACGCAAAAGCCGTCGCCAAGAGCGTTCCTCGCTACGATGGAGTGGGGGCCGAAACGCCCGGCTGAACCGATTCTCTTGACTCTAGTGCTTGTGACATTTACACTTGGAGCATTGCCGGGGTTCGCGCGATCCCGTTTTTTCGCCCGTCTTCCGTCGCGAAGGGAGCAGCGTCGTGACCAAGAAAGAGATCGTGAAGACGATTTCCGAAGAGATCGGACTGACCCAACTCAAAACCAAAGAGATCGTTCAGAAGACCTTCAACGCGATCATTGACACATTGGTTGAGGACGGGCGGATCGAGCTGCGGAATTTCGGCGTCTTCGAGGTCAAGAAACGCGCCGCGCGCAAGGCTCGTAACCCCCGCACTGGCGATCGTGTCGACGTGCCCGAGAAGTACGTGGTCACGTTTAAGCCGGGCAAAGAGATGGAGGAAAAAGTCCGGCTGCTGGAAGAGCGTGAACGCGCCGAACGCGTTGCCCGGGAACAGGCCGAAGCGACCCCCGCCCAACCGGCGCAACCGGAAGTTAAGCCCGAGACTCCCTCGACTCCAGATTCGTCCTCCACCCATTCGTTGGGAGATGGAGCAGTAAGCGATAAGCATACGGCAACTACCCCAGCGGCCGCCTCTTCTGCGCCTCCCCCTGCTTCCCCATCTTTTGGCGAGTTCTCTCGCCTGGCAAACCCTGCGGGCAGCGCCGGTGAGATAAAACCGGCCGAAAGTGAGGATTCTGTCGAGAATAACTTGCGGTCGCCGACCTTTTGAGCCGATGAATCCTCTTGTCTTGCCGGAGACGGATCGTTTCTCCGTAAGAGCAGGATCGTAGGCCATCAGGGAGGGTACTGGCAATGCGTCGCCTCATCGCCACGGCGCTGGTTGGATTGGTCGTATCGACGAGCGTGGGCTGCTTTCTGCCGATCTACTCCGCCGACCGTCAACGTCGCACCGAGCAGTTGATCTTCACCTCGGAAAATCTGCGAATGTTCATCGAGGAGTGGGAGCGGTTCTGGTTTATGGATCAGCCCGATCACATGACCCCGTTCCGTACGCATGGCGGAATCATCTAACCGGTCAGAGGCCGAGGGCTAAGCCGTTGCTCCTGGCGTCCGCGGTTCCTTGACGGCCTGCACGGCGGCAGGTAGGTTGAGTTTCCTCTGCCCTCCGTGGAAACTTGCTGCTGGTGTCGCCGTTGTCTTCTCAGGTCGATCTCCGTGTGCAACTAGGCCGGCTGGCCTTGCCCAATCCTGTACTGGTCGCTTCGGGCACCTTCGGTTACGCCCGCGAGATGGAGCGACTGGTGGATCTCAGCCGCCTGGGCGCAGTGATTCCCAAAACGATTACGGCGCTCCCGCGGATGGGGAATCCTCCTTGGCGTACGGTCGAAACGGCCGCCGGACTGTTGAATTCCATCGGTCTGGACAACGACGGGATCGATGCTTTCATCGCCCATCACCTGCCGTATCTGCGCGGCTTAGCGGCGCCGTTGATTGTCAGCATTGCTGGCCGCACCCATGATGAGTTTGTTCAAATGGCCCAACGGTTGGGTGACGAGGAGGGGGTGGCGGCGATTGAGCTGAATATCTCTTGCCCGAACGTAAGCGGCGGCGTGGATTTCGGCGCCGACGCAGTGTTGTGCCATCGACTGGTGTCGGAAGTGCGGGCCAAGTGTGCACGGCCGATTATTGCCAAGCTCACTCCCAATGTGACAAGCATTCCGCTGATCGCCATGGCCGCGTCCGAAGGAGGCGCCGACGCCATCTCGCTAATTAACACCGTCCTTGGCATGGCGGTGGACTGGCGGCGGCGGCGGCCGATGCTCGGCAACGTGCTTGGAGGACTCAGCGGACCGGCCATCAAGCCGATTGCGTTGCGGTGCGTGTTTCAGGCGGCCCGAGCGGTAAAGACGCCGATTGTGGGCATTGGCGGAATTGCGACGCTTGACGACGTCATGGAGTTCCTGGTGGCCGGCGCTTCGGCGGTGCAAATCGGTACCGCCAACTACTACGATCCTACGGCCACCATGAAGATTCTTGATGGCCTGCCCGGCGCCCTGCAAGAGTTAGGCGCTACGCGTGTGGCCGACGTGGTGGGAACGCTCGATGCCCGCCGCCAAGAGCCGCCCAGCTTGGGAACTCCTTCTCCCGAAGCGTAGCGATTTCTGCCGGTTCTTTGGCGCCGAAAGTCTGGTTGGGCTCTTATACCGGCATGAAGTCTGACGCGCGTCTAGGGTGTGCTATCCAAGGGCGCTAGCGCCCTTGTCAAGGGTAATTTCGCCGATTCGGGAAAAATGGATCACCGGGGACGCAGGCGGTGGTCGATAAGAGTAAGTGGCTTTTCCCAAGTGGCGCTGGGAGCGACCCCGAACGTGGGCACGATGCCCGTTCGGTTACGATCTCCATGGAAGGAGGCCTGGTCATGCGCCGTTGGACCCCACTGATTCTTGGACTGTTACTCAGTCCTGCTTTTGCCCAAGGGCAAGACTTCCCGTACCTGGGTCATCTGGCCGCTCAACCAGGATGGGCGGGGTTCGCCATCGTCAACGGCCGCTTAGCGGTTCTGGAAACTCCTCCGCGGTTCGAAAAGCAGACTCAATGTTCCGACGCCGACGGGCAAATCCGTGAGTCGATTTGCGTCAAGCCGGCGGGGCATGTCGTTTCGATCTGCTATGAATTTGAAACGCCGCAAGAACGGGTGGTCATCGAAGCGGTGGGAAGCCAGCGGTTTGAGATCCACCGCACGCCGCAACCACAAGGAACGTCGGTTGAGTTGCACCTGGTGCAAGACGTGAACGGCGTCACTGTGACTATCGGCGCGGGAGCGGCCCGACGTGAGTTTTCCGCACCCGATTTCTGGCGGTTTCTGCTCGCCGAGCCCGATATCAGCCGCGACTGCGTGATTCCGATTCTGGAAGCCCTGCGTCCCGACTGGCGGTTGCGGCGGCAGGCGGCTGAAATTGAAGAACGGTTATACGAGCTAGCGGAGGCGACGCCCGCGCCCAACGTCGATCGTTGGCAAACGCTCGTCGAGCAGTTAGGCGACTCTCGATACGCCGTCCGGCAGGCGGCCGATCGCGAGTTGCGGGCCGTGGGGCAGCCGTTGCTGCCGTGGCTAACGCAGGTGGATCGCCGCACGCTCGACAACGAACAACGCGCCCGGCTAGACGGAATTCGCCAATGGCTGGAGAGCAGTCGCGAGGATACGCCCGGCCGCGTCGCCGCGCGGCTGGTGTATGACGAAACCACTTGGCTAGCGCTGCTCAGCCGCGACGACGCCGACAAGCGCGCCGCGGCCGCCCGTCATCTGTGCAAACTACACCCAGAGGCGGGCAACTTTGATCCGCAGGCGGATCAGGCGGTGCGCAGCGCTCAACTTCGCCGCCTTCGCCAGCAATTGGCCCATGACTGAGCGTTAGCGACCAGGACATTCGCTAGGGCATTAAGTGTGCGCCCTAGCGGAACAGGACGCTGTGGCGAAGGCTTACAGTTCTTTGATCCGCAGGTTGCGGAACTCTACACGGTCGCCGTGGCCAAGAAATCCAAGGTGCCCCGACTTTCGTTCCAGGCCGGGGTGCGCTTGGCCATCGAGCGTGCCGTTCTTAGTCGCCTCGTCCAGGTCGACATCGACAATGGTGTGGCCGTTCAGCGTCACTTTGATGCGTCGGCCTTGGACCAACACTTCCTGCTCGTTCCATTCGCCGATCGGCTTGAGCCCTTCGCGCTTGGCGGGATGGATTCCATAGACCGAGCCATGATATTGGTACGGCTGGAGCGAGGCGTACTTCTCAGCGGTGTTGTCAAGAATTTGCAACTCGATTCCGTCTAGATGCAAGTTCCCCTTTTCCCGCGCGGGGCAGCGAATGCCTAGTCCGTTGTTGGCGCCAGGGGTTAGGCGGAACTCGAAGCGAAACACAAAGTCGGCGTACTCCTTCTCGGTCAGAAGGTTGCCAGACGTGCCTTCCACACACACGATTTTGCCGTCCTCAACGCGGTAGGCGTCTTTAGCGCCAATCCAGCCGTTAAGCGACTTGCCGTCGAACAGTTGAGTAAATCCCTCTTCCGCCGGTTCGGCGGCTAGGGCCGAGGCGGCGCCGACCAGGGCGGCGAACGTCATCAAAAGAATTGCAGGCGGCTTGAACATCGAAGTCTCACTCGTTGGATGAACAAAGACAACATACCTTCGATGCGTGCCAATATACCACGCCCGGCGCTCCGCGGCGCATGCGGCCCAGCAACCTGGCGTTAAAGGCGAGCAATGGGGCGCATCGCCCCACAACAAGAGCGGGGCCGCGGCCGACGGCGTCCGTCAGATCGGCGGTGGAAAAGAGGAGCCCGCGCAGGGGCGCGACTCAGTCGAGATATTCTTCGGGCAAGTCGTCCAGTTCGTCGGTTTCACGCTCGACCGGGACGCTGTAGCGCTCGTCGAGCCAGCGTCCCAGGTCGATCTGCTTACACCGGATGCTACAGAACGGCATCGCGGTTGATTGTTCACTCTCGAACAGGCGGTGACAGATAGGACAGGTCAACTGCATGATGGGCAGGTGGCAAATCGATATACGGCCAAACGTAACTTTCGCCCGGAGGGCGGTCCTGCCGCGCCCGCCAGCGTAGGTACTTAACTTATTCTATGCTGTTAGTCACCGCGCGTGGCGCCATTGGGTGCTCTGGCTTACTTGGACGACGTGCTTTCTGTGGATGCGGTCGACTTGGTTTCGGATTTGCTTTCCGACTTGGTTTCGGTGGAGGAGGGCTTATCGGCTGCGGCGCTCTTCTTGTAGCTCTCGCTCCGATAATCGGTCTGGTAGAAGCCCGAGCCTTTGAACACGATTGCAGCGCCTCCGCCCATCAGCCGTTGCAGCTTGGGCTTGCCGCATTCCGGACATTTGCACAACTCGTCGGCGCTGATCGACTGGAAAATCTCAAACTCGTGACCGCAGCCTTGGCAGCGGTAATCATAGGTGGGCATTGTATGTGACTCCCAAAGGAAACATTCAGGACGAAAGTTGAAAGCTCACCATGGGCCACGAGGGGGCAACCGCCCGCCGCGCGGCCCTTTAGGACGGGTTGGCGGGACCTGACGACACGATCACTTGGGCCGGGCGAAGGACGCGATCATGAAGCTCGTAGCCGGCCAGAGTCTCCAGGACGATGGTTCCCGCGGGGTGTTCATCGCTCGGTTGCTGGGCGACGGCTTCGTGCCGATGCGGATCAAAAACCTCGTTCTTTGTGGGAATTCGACGGCAGCCGTGTTGCTCCAGCACCTGGGCGATTTGTTGGGCCACCATTCGCACGCCCTCCACTAGGCTGGTCGCTGCGCCGTTCTTCTCGGCCGCGTCGATGGCTCGTTGCAAATTATCCATGGCGGGGAAGAGGTCGCGCATTAGCGGCGCCGCAGCGAAGCGGCGCTCCTCCTCCATTTCGCGGCGCACGCGGCGGCGATAGTTCTCCAGGTCGGCCTGGGCGCGCAGCAATTGCTTTTGCGCCTCGGCCAACTCTTGTTGGAGACGGTCGCACTCTTGCACTTCGGGCGCAGAGGCCGCTTCTTCGGCAGCGGCCGCCTCGGGAGGAACTTGAGACGCCGTGTTCTGTTCGTCTTGCTCAGGACGTGGCTGATGTTCAGGATGGGTTTGTTCGCTCATCAGTAAGGCTCTCCGGTAAAAGGCCGTCAGCTTGCGAGACCAGCCGGGGCGTCGGTCCCGACTGGCCAATCGGCGCTACCTGGGGTTGTCATGAGTCGGCCGCCAACGGCGTCGCCGGCGTTAGGCGGAATCTTGATTCTCGTTTTGGGTGGTGAAGTAATCGCGAATCTTTTCCAGGAAACTGCGGCGTTCGGGCGCAACTTCGACGTTCTCGACTTCGGCCAGTTTTCGCAACAACTCTTCTTGCGCTTTGGACAACTTCTTGGGAACTTCAATATACGTCTGCACCAGCAGGTCGCCGTAGCGACCCGTGCGAGGATCGACAATGCCCTTGCCACGCACGCGGAACACCTCGCCCGATTGCGTGCCGGGCGGGATCACAAGCTCTTCTCGTCCGCGTAGCGTAGGCGCCTCAACCGTCGCCCCGAGCGCGGCCTGGCTGTAACTGATCGGAAGCCGCAAGATGAGGTGCGTGCCGTCGCGCTCGAAGATCGGGTGCTTGCGCACATGGATGAAGCAGTAGCAGTCGCCCGGCGGGCCGCCATTGGGGCTGGGTTCGCCTTCGCCAGCGAGCCGCACCTGCATGCCATCATCCACGCCCGCGGGAATCGCCACTTCCATCTTCCGCCGCACGCTGACGTATCCGCGACCGCGGCAGTTGCGGCAGGGTTCGGTCACGACGGTGCCGGCTCCGTTGCACTGCGGACATGTTGTTTGCACCCGGAGGATGCCCGCCGACTGCACAATCTGCCCGTGGCCGTGGCAGCGTGGACATTGTTGCGGCTGCGAGCCCGGCGCAGCGCCTGAACCGCGGCATTCGCCACAAGGCTCATTCCGGTCGAATTCGACCGTTTTCCGCACACCGAAGGCCGCTTCTTCCAAGTCCAGAGTTACGTCACAGCGAACATCGTTCCCACGACGAGGACGGCGCGACCGACGCGACCGGCCGCCGAAGATGTCGCCGAACATCCCGCCGCCGAACATGTCGTTGAAGGCGTCGAAGATGTCTTCTACGTCGTGGAATTGCGGACCGGCGCCCGCGCGCTGCACGCCGGCGTGGCCATACTGATCGTACAAGGCCCGCTTGTCGGGATCGTTAAGAACCTCGAACGCTTCGGCGCATTCTTTAAACTTCTCAGCCGCCCCCTCTTCCTTGCAATGGTCGGGGTGGTACTTGATGGCCTTCTTTCGATAGGCCGCGGCGATCTCGGCTTGCGTGGCCGTGCGCGAAACTCCGAGCACTTCGTAATAATCGCGTTTTTCCGACATGACGGCCATCGCCAGGCAAAGAAAGGCTACTGCAAAGGGCGAAGCACAAAGCAGTCAGAAGGAGCGCCCCGGGAGCAAGAGCCAGGACGAAGTGCGAGGCCCAGACCAAAACCGCTTCCCCGCGGCCTGCCCGGTCTGCTTCGCAGCCATCCTTCCTGGCGCTTCGTCCCTGGAGTTAGTGCTTCTTCCTTTTTTTGTACATAGCAAAACGGACGCGCAGGATCAGGGGATCCGGCGCGCCCGAGAAATATGATCATCAGCGAGCGACGGGACTAACGGACCACCCCTTCAACTCGCTGCTGCTTGTCCTCTTTCTCAAGGTTCGTGACCATGGTTTCGGTGGTCAGCATCAGGGCCGAAATGCTGGCCGCGTTCCGCAGAGCGGTGCGCACCACCTTCACCGGGTCAATAATGCCGGCCTTGAACATGTCGACGTACTCGCCGCTGTTGCCGTCAAAGCCGGTGGTCTCCGGCTTATCGCGCAGTTCGTCGACGATCACCGCCCCGTCGCGGCCGCCGTTGTGGGCGATCTGACGCAAGGGGGCTTCCAAGGCGCGCCGGACAATTTGGGCGCCGACCAGTTCGTCGCCTTCTAGCGACTTGATCAGCTTGTCCAACGCCGGCTGGCACCGCAACAAGGCCACGCCGCCGCCGGGAAGGATGCCCTCTTCGACCGCCGCACGGGTAGCGTGCAGGGCGTCTTCAATGAGGTCCTTCTTCTGCTTCATGTCGGTTTCGGTCTCGGCGCCGACCGAGATCACCGCCACGCCGCCGGTCAGCTTAGCGACCCGCTCTTGGAACTTCTCTTTGTCATACTCGCTGTCGCTCTGCTCAATCTGGCGACGGAGCTGCGCGACGCGCTTCTCGACCTCTTCCTTGTCGCCGGCCCCTTCCACGATGGTCGTGCTGTTTCGATCGACCGTCACCCGACCGGCGCGACCCAGGTGCTCTAGCTTGACGTTCTCCAGCTTGATGCCCAGGTCTTCGCTAATGAGTGTGCCGCCGGTCAACACGGCAATGTCGCCGAGCATCGCCTTGCGGCGATCGCCAAAGCCAGGCGCCTTGACCGCGCACACGTTCAAGAGGCCGCGGAGCTTGTTGACCACCAACAGCGTCAGGGCTTCGCCGTCGACGTCTTCAGCAATGATCAACAGCGGCTTGCCGGTCTGGCTGACCTGCTCCAGCAAGGGGATCAGGTCGCGCAGGTTGCTGATCTTCTTCTCGTGCAGGAGGATGTAGCAGTCCTCCAGGTAGCAATCCATCTCGGCCGGACGGTTGATGAAGTACGGCGAGATGAAGCCCTTGTCGAACTGCATACCGTCGACGTACTTGACTTCGGTTTCTGTCGCTTTGCCTTCCTCCAAGGTGATAACGCCGTGCCGGCCAACGCGCTGGAGCGCCTCGGAGAGCATCTCGCCGACCGAACGGTCGTTATTGGCGCTGATGGCGCCAACTTGAGTGATCTCTTCGGGGCTGTCGACCGACTTGGCCATGTCACGCAGCTTGGCTTCGCAGGCGTCTACGGCCTTTTCGATGCCGCGCCGCAGGGCGGTCGGGTTGCTGCCGGCCACGATGTTCCGCAGCCCTTCCTTGTAAATCTCGCGGGCCAGCACGGTGGCGGTGGTGGTGCCGTCGCCGGCCAGGTCCGACGTCTTTTGGGCCACTTCGACCACGAGCTTGGCGCCCATGTTCTCAAAGCGGTCCTCCAGTTCGATTTCCTTAGCGACCGAAACGCCGTCTTTGGTTACCTTGGGGCCGCCGAACGACTTAGAGATGATCACGTTCCGCCCGGTGGGGCCCAGGGTGACCGCGACCGCGTTGGCCAGCTTGTTCACGCCTTCCAGCATCTTCGTGCGGGCGTGGTCTTCAAAGAGGAGTTGTTTAGCCACGGTGGCAAGTCCTTGTAAAGTGATTTGGAATGGTTAAACGCAACGGGCAATGCGGGAGCTTGCATTCACCCTCGTCCTAGCCCGGAGGCGAATAGCCTCCGGATATTCGCGCCTTAATGGCCGCCTGAACTGACGCGCTCAAGGCCGGAGGCTGTTCGCCTCCGGCTATTGCGCTGTTGCGAAAGAGTTCGCAGCGTTTGACGTGCGTTACTCGTTAACAATCTTGGCCAGGATGTCGCTCTCGCGGAGGATCTTGACTTCGTCGCCGTTGATCTCCACCTCGCTGCCGCCCCACTTGGCGAAGATCACTTCATCGCCCACCGAGACCGACAGCGCGCCGCGCTGGCCGTTGTCCAGGAGCTTGCCCGGGCCGACCGCGATCACACGGCCGCGCTGCGGTTTTTCCTTCGCCACGTCGGGCAGCACGATGCCGCCGGCGGTAACTTCTTCGGCTTCGAGCGGCTCGACCACAACGCGATCTTCCAGAGGACGGAGTTTAACGTTAGCCATGTTCAAGTTTCCTTCGTGGGTTGGGTTAGTTTGTCTTGTTAGCGAGTGATTGGCGGGTTGATCGCCGCCGGAGCAATCCGGGGGCTCCAAGCCCCCGGCCAGGAATGTTGGTTGTGGCGGCGCGTGGCGAGAAGCGGCGCCAAGCGCGGAGGGACTACATCATCCCCTCCATGCCGCCCATGCCATGATCGTGGTGATGATCGTGATCATTGCCCGACTCCTCCTTCGGAATTTCGGTGATCAGCGATTCGGTGGTGATCAGCAACGAAGCAACGCTGACCGCGTTTTGCAGGGCGGTCTTGACCACCTTGGCCGGATCGATCACGCCCGCCTTGACCAGGTCGGTGTACTCGCCCGTGTCGGCGTTGTAGCCTTCGGTCTTGCCCTTGAGCTTGCGAACCCGAGACACCACCACCGAGCCGTCCAGACCGGCGTTCTCGGCGATAGCGCGGAGCGGCATGTCGAGCACGTTCCGCACAATCTCGGCGCCAAGACGCTCGTCGCCTTCTAGATCCTTAATGGCCTTTTCCAGAGCCGGCGCCGAACGAATCAGGGCCACGCCGCCGCCCGGCACAATGCCTTCCTCCAGAGCCGCTTGGGTGGCCGCCTTGGCGTCTTCGATCAGGTACTTGCGCTCCTTCATTTCGGTTTCGGTCGCGGCACCCACGTTGATCTGGGCCACGCCGCCGGCCAGCTTAGCCAAACGCTCTTGGAGCTTCTCGCGATCGTATTCGCTGTCGGTGCGTTCGATCTCGTCGCGAATCTGCTGAGCCCGACCTTCAATGGCGGGCTTCTTGCCGGCGCCGCCCACAATGGTCGTGTCTTCCGAAGTGACCTTCACCTTCTTGGCGCGGCCCAGGTCAGCCAAGCGGACGTTTTCCAGGTCGATGCCGCGATCCTTGAAGATCGGCTCGGCGCCGGTCAGCACGGCGATGTCGCCCAGCATCGCCTTGCGGCGGTCGCCATAACCGGGAGCCTTGACCGCACAGACTTGCAGAATGCCCTTGAGCTTGTTGACCACCAAGGTGGCCAGCGCCTCGCCTTCCACGTCTTCGGCGATGATCAACAGCGGTTTGTTGGCCTTGCTAATGGCCTCCAAGAGCGGAATGAGCTTCTTGTTGGTCGAGATCTTTTCTTCGTAGACCAGAATGTAGCAGTCTTCCAGCTCGACCAAGACGTTGTCGGGGTCGGTCACAAAGTGCGGCGAGAGGAAGCCGCGATCAAACTGCATGC
>CAYWIS010000160.1:0-14235 GCA_964458385.1 uncultured Pirellulaceae bacterium | reverse complement strand
TTCAGCGGCACACCGTCCAGGAGCACCAGAGTATGTTGCGAGTTCGCCCCGCGCAAAAACACCGACGACTGGCCGCCCAGCGGACCGGTGCGCACTACGTCGACGCCCGGCAAGGTGCGAAGCGCTTCGCCCTCGTTTTGCACGCCGCTTAGTCGCAGTTGTTCGCCCGTCACAACGCTAATCGCTGCTCCGGTTTGCGCCGCAGGTTGTTCGGCGCGGCCGGGAGTAACTACGTTCTGCGGGTCACCCGAGAATAGATCGCCCTGCGGCGGACCACTGACAGGCTCAGGCGCGGGAGAAGTGTCGGTCCCCTGCGCAGGTTCACCGACTACGGTCTGGGGTGGAAGGGTGGGAACCTCGGATTCGGCGGGAGCGTCGTTCTCTTGGGCCAGAGCCGAGATGGAAATAGAGATTGCCAGAAGGAGCGCGCAGGCGCTCCGCAAGCCATCGTGCATGGCGACTCCTTTTCCTGCCCGCGCAGGAAGTGGAAGGACGGTCCGGGGCAGGTATCCTGACTTGGGTTCAACCTCGGACCGCCCTTCCCAGCTGCACGGTTCGTGCGTCGCTAGTGGTTGCGGCCTTTGTCCCCCTCACAGTCGCGGGGCGGTGGGAGAATTGCACTCCTCTTCCCTTATCCCGGACGCTGAATTGGAAAAACGCAAGTCAACGTCGTTTCTGATTCTTCGGAAAGATACGCCCGCAACAATGATCCTAAGTGCGCCGAATTGCGCGGCGCGGTAGCCCGTGTGCTTCCTTGCGTGAGAAGATGTGCCGGTCAAAAAAGACAATAGGTCCCGCTGCGAACCTGCAAGATGCAAAGGAAGCTCCTGAACCAGCGCTAAGTGTTGGTCCTGGTTACTTCGGCCGACGGTCCCACAGGGGGTGTGCAGCGCTCCGCCGGAATCTGGGGATGCTCAGCGGTATTTTTGCCGCATGCGCCGGCTATAGTCTTCCAGCTTTTTGCGTTCTTCGCTGGTCAAGCTCTCTTCGCCGTAGCGGTGAATCTTTGTTAGAAGCGCGTCGGCTTCGGCATCCAGGTCGCGATAGTAATCCTCAGGGTCGTGAACCTTGAGTTGGGGACGCCGCTTGAACCGACGCAGCCACCCGCGCCAATCGTGGGAAAGCAACCGCGTTAGGTTCCAACCGAACTGGTAGTATGCCGCCCCGAACGCTGCGCCAGCCAAGTGTGCTTCATGCGCGACTTGGCTGCCGCCGGGGCTCATCAACAAGAATAATTCGCCCGCAACGTAGATGGCCGCCAGTAACCAGGCGGGCATTCCCAGGATGCCCCACAGATAGAGCGTGCGTTTGGGGAAGTTCATGACGAACAAAAACAGCACCGCCGCAACGCCGCCCGAGGCGCCCATCAGGCGCGCGTTGCCTCGCCCCAATGCATAGTGCGCCGCCAGCCACACAAGGCCCGAAAAGACAATTGCGGCCACATAGAACCGCAGAAACTCCATGCGGCCGTACTTCCACTCCAATTCACGGCCGAACATCCACAACACGAACATGTTGAAGAGGATGTGCCAGATGCCCCAACCGCCACGGTCGTCAAGCGGCGAATGTGTCAGGGCGTGGGTAATTAATTGGAAGAAGTAAAGCGGGTGTTCGGGTAAATCGCTGCGGAGAGCAAAGACGTTACTTAGCCACCCAGGTGTTCCTAAGTTGTCGAGGATCCAGAACGCGACGGTCACGATGACGATGTTGGTCACCATCATCCGTTGTCCCCGCCCGTGTGAAGCAAAGTAGCCGCCCGACGGGCCATCGTCATCCTGATAATAGTCGCGGTCGTAAAGTCCCATAATGCTTTCCGAGGCAAAGGCCAAAGCGGCGGTCCATTCCGCAGGAAAGGTCTTTTACAAGGATATCCTACGCCTGTGCTTGCGGAAAGTGTGGCCGCCCGCCCCCTCTTGCTCGCATCGCGGCGATGTGCTGGTTACAATTTCCCCCGTTTGGAGCGCAGCGATGATTCGCCGCGCTCGTCCCTCCCCAGTGTGGACTCGCCCGGCACGCGTCTTAGGAACGTCCGGGCAAGTACCCTGCGGCGGTTTCCAGGTGAAACAAACGCAAGCGGCCACTTCCGCTTCGCCCGACGATTCGCCGAGCGGCGTCGAGCTGAAGCGTGGGCGACAACTTGCCGCATCGTTGCTTTCGCCTTGAAGCCGCGCCGCCAGACCATCTCCTACCCGTTGAAAGGAGCCCCGATGTCCTCCCGTTTCCTTATCCTCGCTGCGGCTCTCTTAGCCGTTGCGTCTGCGTTGACCGCAGTTCCCGCCCATGCCGAACTACGTGCTGGCGCCGCCAAGGCCGACGTGACGCCGGTCAAATGGCCTGTGCCGCTGGTGGGACAATTCAATCGCCGCCTGGCCGACAAGGCTTGGGATCCGCTCCACGCGCGGGCTTTGGTGCTCGACGACGGGAAAACTAAGGTGGCGATTGTGGTTGTCGATAGCTGCTATATCCCTCGCCATATCTACGACGACGCTAAGCAACGCATTGCGAAGTCTACCGGCATTCCTCCGCAGAACGTCCTTGGGGCCGCCACGCATACGCATACGGCGCCTCCGTCTCGCGATCGTCGTGAAGACAAGGCCGACCCCGAGTATGTCGAACTTCTGACGCAAGGCATTGCTAAGGCGGTTGAGCAAGCTCACGCCAACCTGGAGCCGGCCGCCGTTGCATGGGGTGTAACTCAGGTGCCTGAAGAGGTCTTCAATCGGCGCTGGTTTATGAAGGAAGGGGGCATTCTTCCGAATCCCTTTGGAGGTACGGAAGACAAAGTACGCATGAATCCGCCCGTGGGAAGCGAACTTCTGGACCGGCCCGCGGGTCCGACCGATCCCGATGTGTCGGTGATCTCGGTCCGCGCCGCCAACGGCCGGCCAATCGCCTTGTTGGCTAACTACTCGCTGCATTACGTCGGCGGCATTCCGGCCGGCGGCGTGTCGGCCGATTACTTTGGTGAATTCGCCCGGATTGTCGAGGAACGCTTGGCGACCGAAGGCGACCATCCACCCGTCGTTGGTATTCTTTCCAATGGTACAAGCGGCGACGTGAACAACATCAACTTCCGCAATCCCCGCCCGCCGAGCAAGCCTTTCGAGCGGATGCGGCAAGTCGCCCAGCGCATTGCCGACGCTGCCTTGCAGGCCGTCGAAAAGCAACCTTACCGTAACGACATCACCTTGGCCGCTGCACAGCGTTTGCTAACGCTGGAGAAACGCCGTCCCACGCCCGAGCAGCTCGCCCGCGCCGAGTCATTGCTCTCAGGCGATCCTGCACTGCTAACCGATGTGACCCGCGCTTACGCGAAGTGGGCGATCGATCTGAACAAACCGCCCCACACCGCCGAATTGGTGCTGCAAGCGCTTCGGATTGGCGATGTGGGAGTGGCCGCCATTCCCTGCGAAGTGTTCGCCGAGATCGGCCTGGAAATCAAGGCCAAGAGCCCCCACAAGCCGACGTTCACTATCGAGCTGGCCAACGGCCACTACAGCTACCTTCCGACGCCTCGCCAACATGCCTTAGGCGGCTATGAAACCTGGCTTGGATCAAACATTTTGGAGATTGAAGCCTCCGATAAAATTACCGCTGTGGTGCTAGAACTGCTGAACGAGGTGAAGGAGTAAACAAGCCGGCGCTAATCAAAGCCGAATACTCACGGCTCTCGTTCCCAGACGCTGCCTGGGAACGGGATGCCGTGGAGGCGCGACCTCCGTGCCGATGAGACTCCGCCTCGCGTGTCGTTTGGGGGCCCCAACGAGCCCTTGGGAGCGAGCGAACCTTGTCGAAGCGGTCCGCACAGTCGTGGGAACAACCGCTGGTCCCGGTCACGGCGGAAGAGGTCGCGGCCCACTTCCGCCGCGATGTGGCGGAGTTGCTAGAAACGCGGACGCGGATCGGCCAAGCCCGCCGATTGCCGGGCGACCGCTACGCCGCATGACGTTTGGCCGCACCCCTCTGGCAATGTCGGGCCTTGTCGAGCTAAACTCAGACGTACCTCCAATCCGGATGGATGGCCGAGTGGTCGAAGGCGGCAGTCTTGAAAACTGCTGTACGGGTGACCGTACCGGGGGTTCGAATCCCTCTCCATCCGCTCTTGGCGACGCGGCCGGCGCGGGAACGCTTGTGCCTGCGTCGCCAACTCGTTTGCGACCAGGGATGTGTAGCCTGTGAGGCCCGGCGATGCCTACCGTTCACCTGCGGCGTCCGGCGATGGGGAGCGAGTTCGCCATGTGGCTTGTAGGCGACGACGCCGAACATTTGGAGGCCGTCGGACATGCAGCGTGGGAGGAGATCGCTCGGGTTGAACGGCTACTCTCGCGATTTGACCCAACCGCCGAGATTGCACGCGTGAATCGCCTGGCGGCGGCAGGGCCGGTCTTGGTCGATTACGAACTCTTTGCCGTGCTGGAAGACTGCGGTTGGTGGTGGGGCGACACCGGCGGGTTTTTCGATGTTTGCGCCGGCTCGGGAGTGCGCTGGGGCGAGGCGGTGCGATTCGATGCTTCGGCGCGTACCGTGGAATTTCTTGACGATCGCGCTCAGATTGACCTAGGCGGTTACGGCAAAGGATACGCGATTGACGCTGCGGGGCGTATCTTCGAGCGATTTGGCGTGTCCCAGGCATTCATGCACGGCGGAACCAGCTCGGTGTTCGCTTGGGGAGTGCGAGAAGACGGCTTACCTTGGCCGGTGGGCATACGAGATCTACTGGCGGACGAAGAACGCGAGCTTCAGCAGCTTTCTTTGACCGACTGCGGGCTTTCGACTTCGGCGGTACGCCATCGCGAAGGGGAGGCGTCGGATATTCTTGACGCCTCCACAGGCCAGCCGTTAACTGGGCAGGCGGCATGTGTGGTGATGGCGCCGACCGCCTTGGAGGCGGAAGTTCTCAGCACCGCTTTGCTGGCGATGGGAAAGTCGCGCGCCAGAAAGTATCTTGAGGGAAGATCGCCGCTTCATTCCCTTCGGGTCTTGTGGCTCGAACCGACCGATGGGAGAACCACCCTCGATGAAATCTATCCCAACGAATCGCCGTGAGTTTCTGCAAGGCTCGACCGCCGTTGCGTTGGCGGGGTACTTAGGGCGGCAAGCTCGCAGTGACGAAGGACCATCGCCAGTGCGCGTGGCCGTGGTGGGCACAGGCGGGCGCGGGTCGGACCTGATCCGTACGTTGAACACGATCGAGCGAGCCAAGATTGTCGCCGTATGTGACGACTACCCGCCGCACTTGCAACAGGGAATGAAATACGCGGGGCCCGAGGCTCGCGGGTTCGATCGTTACTCGGACATGCTGCGTGAGGTCAAGCCCGATGCGGTCGTGGTGGCGACGCCGCTGGACCGGCATTTCGCCATGTGTTGCGAGGCGATTGACCACAACTGCGCGGTGTTCTGTGAAAAGACCATGTGCCACACCGTCGACCAGGCCCGCGAGTTAGCGGAGCTGGTGGAGAAGACGGGCACGGTATTTCAAGTGGGATTGCAACGTCGGGCCAACGCTATCTACGCCCAAGCGCAAGCGATGGTCGAAACGGGCATGTTGGGGCAAATCACCGCCATCAAATGCCAGTGGCATCGCAACAACAACTGGCGCCGGCCGACGCCCGTCAAACGCGGCGATCCCCGGTGGGAAGAACTAGAGCGGCGACTGAATTGGCGGCTCTATTGGGAATATTCCCAGGGACTGATGACCGAGTTGGCTAGCCACCAGATGGACGTAGCTAACCGACTGCTTGGCGCATTGCCGCGGCGGGTTATCGGTAGCGGCGGCATTGACTACTGGCGCGACGGCCGCGAGGTCTTCGACAACGTATTCTGCATTTACGAGTATGAGCTTCCCCGGCCATCCTTTCCCCAAGGACGTAATGGAGGACATGGGGAGACGACGTCAGGCTCCTCGTCGGAGCCGTATACGGTGCGGGTGACGTATTCCTCTTTGCAAAATAACGCCTATGAGGGCGCATCGGAACTGGTGATGGGCACACGGGGCACGCTGTTCCTTACGCAGCGCAAAGGGCTGTACTATCGGGAGAATGGCGTGGACGATCCCGGCTGGAGTAAAGACGGTCGGGTGGAGCGCGATGCTTCGATTATCACCTCGGGCAAGACCTTGAAGATGACCAATGATCCGTGGGCGCATCGCGGCAAACCCTATGAGATCGATACCGATAGTGATGACACGCGCGACGAGCTGGTTGCTTTTCTCCAATGCGTTCAGCGCGGCGATCCTGCGACAATTTGCGATGCTCGGATCGGCTACGAGAACACTCTAACTGTGCTGGCCGGAAACCGTGCGATGCGGGAAGGCATCGCCGTCGAAATTGCGTGACGCCGGCGCGTCTCCCGTCGTATGCCCAGTGGTTGCGTCCAACAAGGGGAGACGGCGCGCGTCATGCTACTTCCTTGCCTCTCCCGCGAGGCGCCTTCTCGCTGCTTCTTCGTTATGACTCTTGTACTGGACGATACGATTGCCGCCGTCGCTTCGGCGCCAGGAGGAGCGGCCCGGGGGATCGTGCGCATGACGGGCCCCCAGGTGGTCGCTTGTTTGCGGAATTGTTTTTGCGCGGCGGACAACCGAGACTTGACCGCGGTAGTTCGCCCTACCGCCATTGCCGGTGAACTGCGTTTGGGGGAGCCGTACGCGGCGTTGCCGTGCGAGTTGTACTTGTGGCCGACCTCGCAAAGCTATACGCGGCAACCTTCGGCGGAGATTCACACATTGGGCTCGCCGCCGCTTTTGGAAGCGGCTCTGTCGGCGGTGTGCCATGCTGGCGCCCGACTGGCCGAGCCGGGCGAGTTTACCTTGCGGGCCTTTCTGGCGGGAAGGTTGGATCTAACACAAGCCGAGGCTGTGTTGGGGGTGATCGATGCACAAAGCCGTCGGGAGTTGAACATTGCGCTGATGCAATTGGCCGGTGGGCTGAGGCAGCCTGTGGCTGAGATTCGCAATCAGTTGCTCGACCTGCTGGCGCACCTAGAGGCGGGGCTGGATTTTGTTGAAGAAGATATCGAATTCATCACGGCGGAGGAGCTCGATACGCAACTTCGGGAAGCGGTATCCGCCGTGCGCACCGCGGCAGACCAACTGGCCCTGCGCGGGGAAACTCCGGACGCCTGGCGAGTAGCGCTCGTCGGGTGGCCCAATGTCGGTAAGAGTAGCCTGCTGAACGCCCTAGTGCGCGATGCGGTGGCGTTGGTTTCGCCGCACGCGGGCACCACGCGCGACTACGTGCGCCGACGGGTAGCATGGGGCGATTTTGTCGTCGAACTCATTGACACCGCGGGCGTTGAACCGACGGCTGCTCACCCCGTCGCCGCGGCCGCCCAAGAAATGACCGCCCAGCAACTTGCCCAGGCTCATCTCGTCCTTTTATGTTTTGATGCTTCACGCCCTTTGAACGCATGGGAGCAGGACCAGTTGATGGCGGCGCATGACCGCGCTCCTGCGGTCGACGAGAAGTCGCCATCGCGCACGCCGCGTTTGGTGGTGTTAACAAAGTGCGACATTCCTCGCGTCTTGACGCTCGATGCGCCGCACGTGGCGGTTAGCAGCGTGACTGGCGCCGGTTTGGAAGAATTACGGCAAGCGATTCAGGAAACCATTGCCGGCGCGTGGCAAGAGACGAACGTCGTCGCGGGGACGGCTATTCGCTGTCGCGAGAGCTTGCGCCTTGCGGCGGAATCGCTGGAGCGCGCGCATATGGCGGCGGTGGCTCAGCACGGAGATGAACTGGTGGCGGCCGAGGTGCGCGTGGCGTTGGATGAACTTGGAAAAGTCGCCGGGCAGGTTTACACCGACGACGTGCTGGATCGCATCTTCAGCCGGTTTTGTATCGGAAAGTGAACGCCACCGACCTTCCACTTCGTTGCACGCTTATGTTGCCCGCACGCGATTTCAGCGAGAATGAAGGTCCTTCATGAACGAAGGGGACGCCGCTTGACGGTAGGTGCGTTATTCGTTCTCTTGGCGGTAAACATTCCCCGGCGGAGATCTCCTATGAGCAAAAAAGATTGGAAGAGTTTGACAGCGGGCGACATCATGCGTCGTGACCTCATCGTGGTGTACGACCGCGATACCTTAGCCGACGCTATGGCCTTGATGACCGCCAACCATGTGACGGGCTTGCCGGTGGTCAATTCTCAAGAACGGTGTGTGGGCCTGATTTCGGCGTCAGATATTCTCAATTACGAGCAAGAACACGCGGAAATCGCCGCCGAAGCGAATGAGGCGGTCGCGAATTACTTTAATCCCGAGACACAAAAATGGGAGAGCGTCCGAGTTGGCTCCTTTGCACTAGAGCAATTCGGCCATGTGCGGGTAGATGAGGTGATGAGCGCCGACGTGGTATCGGTAGACGCCACAATGCCACTGCAAGCGGTAGCAAAGAAGATGGTGTCGGAACGCATCCACCGCGTGTTGGTGCTAAACGATCAACAGCGTCTCTTGGGGATTATTACCTCAATGGACTTTGTGCAACTGTTTGCTGAGTTGGAGTAACGCTTGGATCATCCGGCCAAATAGCGCCGCGCAAACCCGTGAGAATGACGCCCGTGTCGTGGCGTCTTTCGTGGTCTTACGCTGAAGCTGCTTTACGCAGCTTTTTTGTTTGATCGCAGACTCTCGATTTCCTTCGTTAACGCCCGAACTTGTTTTCGCAATTCGGGCAGTTTGGCCAGTGATGACCAAAGGAGCGCATTCTCGCGCTCGGGTCGCGCGGGTGAGCCAAGATAGCGAGTATTGCCCGGTAAGTTGTCTTTGACGCCCGCCTGGGGGCCGATCATCGCCCGATCGCCAATGTGGACGTGGTCGCGCACGCCCGCTTGCCCCGCCATAACCACATACGCGCCGCTGGAAGTGCTTCCGGCGATGCCCACCTGGGCGCACAAGATGTTGTGCGGACCAATGCGGCAGTTATGGCCGATCATCACTTGGTTATCGATCTTTGTTCCTTCCCGAATTACCGTGGGGCCATAGGCGCCGCGATCGATTGTGGCTCCGGCGCCAATGTCGACATCATTCTCGATCTTTACGTTACCCAACTGGGCGCTAAGCACATGGCGGCCATCGACGGTTTTATAACCGAAGCCATAAGCGCCAAGCACGGCGCCGGCATGGATAATGACTCGGTCGCCAACTTCTGTGTCTTCATACAAGACGGCGTTGGGGAACACGGTTACATTTCGCCCCAGTTTGCACCCGGCCATCAGGCACGCTCCGGAATGAATCACGCAGCCGGGGCCGATTACCACATCGTCGCCAATCACCGCGCCGGGGTAAACGTCAACGTCGGGCGCTAGCACGGCGGTAGGGCTGACTACGGCTTGTGGGCTTACGCCCACACGTTGCCTCTCGCGCGGCGGCCGGAACAGACGTACAACGGCCGCGAACGCCTCGTGGACGTTAGCTACCTGGATGCAGGGGCGGCCTTCGGGAACGAAGCCGTGCGGCGTGATGAACGCCGAAGCCGCAGAGCGAGCGACGTCGCCCGCGCGGCGCGGATCATCGGCCAAAGAGAGATCACCCTCCTGAGCGTCGGCCAACGTGGCGGCGCCGTGAATGACGGTCGCCCCGTCGCCATGCAGGTCTCCCGCGATGTGACGGGCAATCGCTTCTAGTGTCATTTCCATGGTGAGCTTCCTTGCTCGAAGGAGTCGAGGGACGCGCCGCAAAACTTGTTCAATAACGTCGGTCCGCAGGCGGCGGTAGCCGGTTGAAACAAACGGAATTAGGAAGTGGTCGTTGCTTAGGCCGCCTGACGTTGTACGGAGCGTTCAGGCGAGGTCGCAAGCTGCTTCAAAATGTAATCGGCGGCGCGATCGGAAGCGCCGCTTTGCGCGAACCGGAGCTTGAGCGACGTTAGCTCCTCCACGCGACGCTGACGGGCTTTTTCATCGGTGAGCCACTTCACCACATGCGCCGCGATTTGCTCGCTCTTGTCCTCCGATGTGAGGTATTCAGGGAATGGAACCCGACCGGCGCCGGGGGCGTGCGGATCGAAAGGCCGTGGCCGCGAGGCGAACGGTTCAGGATCAGCCAGCAGGTTGACCAAGGTGATGTACTTGACCTTCATCAGGCAGTGCCGCACGATCCAGAGGGCCAACCGCGGTACATAGTACAGTATGACGGTAGGCTTGCGATGATACAGCAATTCGAGCGACACCGACCCGCTGCATGCCATTGTGCAGGCGGCTAAGTGGATCAGTTCCGGGGTGCGGCCGGAGAAGACGTTTACCTGGAGGCCCGTTTGCGCTACCGCAGCCCGCGCGGTCTCCGCGTGGTCGTCTCGATAAGCGGCGATGGCGAAACGCACATCGGGAACGCGCTGCTGAATGATTTCCGCCGCGCGCAAGAACCAATGCAGGTTGTTGGCAAGCTCCTGCGTTCGTGAGCCGGGAAGGATAGTGACCAGCGGCCCTGGCCTGGCGCCGTATTCGGCGAGAAAGCCCTGATCGAGCTGCTGTTGCTCCATCTCATCGAAGTAGGGGTGTCCCACATAGTTTGCGTGGCAGCCGCGTTCGGCAAACCAACGGGCTTCGAAGGGTAGTTTGCACAGCACGTGATCGACTAACCGGCGCAGTTTTCGGACACGCCAGCCTCCCCAAGCCCACATTTGGGGAACGCCATAATAAAACACTGGAATGCCGTGTTTCTTGGCCCGCCAGGCGATCCACCAATTAAAGCCCGGGAAATCGATCATAACCACGGCGTCGGGACGCTCTTCCCGAAAGCAGCGGTCGGCCTGCCAAAGCAGTCGCCAGAATTGGGGTAGCTTCGCAAGTGCGGGAAGTATTCCCATCACGGCGAGTTGCGTTAAGTCGGCCAGCAAACGACATCCGGCGGCTTCCATCTTGGGGCCGCCTAGGCCCAGGCACTCAATATCTGGCTGACGGCGGCGTAGGCGACGAATAAGATTGCTGCCGTGAAGATCGCCGCTGGGTTCGCCGACCGAGAAAAAGATTTTCATGGCATCCTGCCTGCGTTCGGCTTCCTTGCTCGCTCCACAAACGGGGTGAGTAGCCGAGTATCGCAAAAGGCCAGGGATTAACCTAGAGCGATTTTCCCGCCAAGCGATCGGCAGCAACGCAGCGATGCCCTCAAATGGAATTACACCGCGGCAAGTGGGCGGAGCTTTTCAACAATCCGCGCGGGGATCGGAACAGAGCGCGGTGGTTCGCCGGAGCGCATTTCACAGCAAACGGCTGTGATCTGTCCCTTCGCTGCTTCCTGTCCCTCATGAAGAAAGCGAAAAGCGTAGGTAACGCTTTTTTCGCCCATGCGGCTGATCGAGACTTCGATCTCGAATTCGTCCTCAAACCGTAGGGGTTGGCGGTAATCGCACGCCACCGCGACACGCGGCCAGCTTATGGCGCCGGAAGCGTCGTGCTCAAGAACGCTCAATCCTAGGCTGCGGAGCAGTTCATGTTCGGCCTGCTCCATGTAGACGAAGAACATCGAGAAGTGCATGATGCCCGCGGCGTCCGTATCGCGAAACTCGACGCGTCGGCGCATACGAAAAGCGGGCATGACGGTCTCCCGGGACAGCACTCGTTAAGATAAGCCCAACGCGACTACTCGCCGACGTACGGGAGCAGGGCCATGAACCGGGCGCGCTTGATGGCTTTTGTCACCGCATGTTGACTGTGGGCCGAGCAACCGGTTTTGCGGCGGCTAACAATCCGACCGTGGCGGTTCACCAGCTTGCTCAGCAGGTCCACGTTCTTGTAATCCACGTACATGGGACGGGGTCGTACACCGTCCACGTAGATGGGATCCTTCTTTTTGGTGCGAGCGCGAACTTTGGCCTTTTTCTTGATTCGGGCAGCCATGAATTACGTTGATGGAACTTTTGAAACGGTCGGAAGATTGGAATTTCTCAATAGTGCAAATAGTGTAACGATTTAACGTCAGATCGCAAGTCGGCTTAGCACGTCCACGTCGATTGAGGTTTTGCGACGGGGAAGTGGCATACGTTAGGCATGGGAAACGCCGTCACTTCGCTGAGATATCACCCACGATTATCGGATTTGTGGCGTCTTGGCGGCAATTCAAACATTTGGTCGATTCGGCCCCATGACGGGATACGTCAGCGTCCTTTTGATCAATGGCTTGCGATCGATGCGCCGCCGCGAGGGTAAATCGCCTAAATCTTTGGTAAATTCCTATTGACGCGACAGGTAGTAAGAGTAGAATCAATCGAGTTGAGAATGGATCTCAATTTTGCCTGCCTTGCGATTCCTACCCGCCTGGGGCTTTCTCGATGCAACCCCTTTCGGAAGTTGTGCTGGCGACCTTGCCAGGCGCTGACGACAGCGAGCAACTCGTTGTGGTGCTGTGCCAAACCCCCGAACATGGCAGCCGTTTGGAGCTGCGGCAACAGACATGGGGTGATGGTATTGGGTGGTTCACGCAGAATCGAATTCAGCTTCAACCCCATCAAGTAGCCGAACTTCGGGCGGTATTAGGTAGCAGCGGTTCTCAAGCCAAACGCCCTCGACGGGATTCGACGCCGCTTCCCAAGGCGTTTTCACGGTTGGCGCCCGATGCGTTTGTTCCGCGAGTTGTTCACGCCGATTCGGCCTAATTCCGGGCAGAAGTCTTTCTATGGTTCGTAGCGCGGCCTGTTTGCCGCGCGCTGAAGGTTAACGCCATCCGACAGCGGCCGACTTTGGGGACTCTCGCTGCTGTCTGATTCTGAGTTCTAGCCGACTTTGGTCGAGGACTTCTTCTTGGTGGCGACTGCGGCGCCGGGGTCGCGAAGAATCTTGGCGTATTCATCCACGCCGTCTTGTTCGTCTTCCAGGATGTTCTCAAGGAAGATCACGAGCGCTCGATCCCCGATTTCCTCGGCTAATTGAATTGCCTCGGTATACAGAGTGACGGCCTTCTGCTCAAACTCGAGCGCGTTCCGCAACATCTCTTCGAGATTGTCCGTCTGCTTAATTTGATCTCGTTCCACGACGGGTACGCCGCCAAGGGCTACGATCTTTTCGCCGACCGTGCGGGCATGGCTAAACGACTCCTTGGCGTCGTCAAAAAATTTGTCGGCATACACTTCGCGCCACAGGCCGGAAACGAGAAAGCCAGCTTGCGAGTACTGGGCTACGCCGGTCCATTCGTGGCGCAGCGCCTGATTGAGTTTGTCGATGACTTTGGAGTAATCCATGATAAACCTTCCCGAAGTTGAAAGTGGCGGTTCGACCCGAAGACGCACGCTTACTTTTGTGTCTGGTCGTCAGTAATCATAGCGCTACTTCAATGGTTGTCCAGTGGGATCTAAATTATTTCCACAATTGGAGTTGCGCCGATTTTCTTGATACCTAATCTCAGTAGTAAGCAATACAAAGGATCCGATTTGGCGAGAATGAGTGTCAATTCAAATGTTGCTGGCTCGGCGCTTGTCAAAACGGTACATGGCGCGCTTCTTCGTCTTCTCCATGCTTGCTAATATGCAGCTAGATGGTGGTCGCCGTGTAGGATTAGAAGGCTCCAAGGGAAGAAACCAACTCTTACCGCAAATTGGGCGCCGGTTTTCTACTCGAATAACCGCGGTTGCGCATCCTCCGACGTTCGCGTGGTCGGTGGATTCAATTGGAGATGGTTGAAGGCCTTGACCGTTGCAACTCGCCCCCGAGGAGAGCGGACGATCATTTCGCTCCGAAGCAAGAAGGGCTCCGTCTCATCGGTTAGCGTATCGGCTGAGACATTCATCGTATGGGCAATGGCTTCGATACCCGCGGGCCCTCCCCCAAACGTGCGGATCAACGTACTGAGATAATCGCGATCAAGTCGATTCAATCCGAGTTCATCGACGCCCGCCATGATTAACGCATCTTTCGCCAGAGAAAGCGTGACTTTTCCATCGGCCTTGCTCTGAGCGTAGTCACGCACCCAACGCAGCAGATTATTAGCGATGCGCGGTGTCCCTCGGCTTCGCCGGGCAATTTCGGTCAATGCGGGAGTATCGATGGGGGTCTTCAATTTACGTGCATTGCGACGCACGATTTCGGCCAATTCGTCAATCGTATAGAACCCCAAATGCTCCCGGACTTGAAATCGGTCGCGTAGCGGCCCCGACAGCATCCCTGCTCGCGTCGTCGCCCCAATTAAGGTAAACGGCTTGAGCCACAAGTTGTGGGTGCGGGCGTTGACGCCTTCGCCCAAGACGATGTCAATGCGAAAGTCCTCCATCGCCGTGTAGAGGTATTACTCGACGCCGGTCGGCAGGCGCT
>CAYWIS010000159.1:0-14581 GCA_964458385.1 uncultured Pirellulaceae bacterium | reverse complement strand
GGTTCACACCAGGCTTTCCCTCCGCAATCGACATAACGCGCGACCTAAGGAATCGTCGCCCCCAAGCTACGGACGGCTCTGGCTGCCTTTGCTGCATGCAGATCCATGTCCCTCCGTAGTTTGTTGAGTTACCTTGCACCTTGGCGCCATTCCGAGCGAAAGTCGCACCGTTCCCACGTACGCGGGCAGGCTCCGAAGCACGCCGACGATCATAACGCAGCGCTTCAACGCATTTCGCGCTACGAATCGTTCGAAGAGCGATTGGCTCTTTCGGCCGAGCCTGTCGCCAAGCCGTGGTGTGAGCCGCTGGATCCGTTGACGGAGCCCCAATCGGTCACTATTGCGCCGCAATCCATCGCCACCGGAGACAAGTACGGCCTGGATTACGTGCGCCAGACGTATGGATTTTTGGGCGCGGGACAAACGGTGGCGATTATCGATAGCGGTATTGCGTATGACCACCCCGCGTTAGGCGGTGGTTTAGGAGCCAATTACCGCGTGGTGGGCGGTTGGGACTTCGCCGAGAATGACGCAGATCCCTACGACGATGCGCCCGGAGGATTTCACGGCACGCACGTGGCCGGGATTTTGGCCAGCAGCGACGCCACCTATCGCGGCGTGGCGCCTGCGGTTGACTTAGTGGCGCTCCGCGTGTTTGACGACCAAGGGTACGGTGAAATCTCCTGGGTGGAACAGGCGCTGCGGTGGGTCCACGAACATCGCAACGCGTTTGAGAATCCGATTACGGTCGTCAATCTTTCGCTTGGAGCCAACAGCAAGGGGGATAGTGCGTCCTTAGGAGCCCAGATTGAAGACGAGCTGGCGCTTCTCAAAGCCGATGGAATTCTGGTTGTCGCTTCGGCCGGAAACTCATTCGCTACAGAGCAAACCGTCGGTTTGACGTATCCTGCCGCTAGTCCGAACGTTGTGCCGGTGGCGAGTGTGGGGCCGGAAGGGCAGTTAAGCAGTTTCAGCCAACGTGATCCGCGCGTCCTCGCAGCGCCCGGGGAACGCATTACAAGCACGGTGCCCGACTTCGCCAAGAACTTGGATGGCGTGACCAACGACTTTGAACACTCGTCGGGCACAAGTATGGCGACTCCCTTCGTGGCGGGCGCCGCAGTGCTCGTTCGTGAGGCCATGGAGGCCGCCGGCCGCACGAACATTACAGGCGAAATGATTTACGAGCACCTGCGAAAAACGGCTGACCTGGTGTTCGATCCAATTACAAACGCCTCGTATCATCGGATTCATATCGGCCGGGCGATCGACGCCGTGATGCCCGCCGACGATTACGGCTCCACCGTGGCCGACGCGCATCCGCTCGGCTCCTTAAGCGGCCAGCGTACGCTCACCGGAGTGTTGGGCCATCGCCAGGACATCGATTACTTTCAATTTACCGCATCTCAGACCGGCGCCGTTCACTTCCGCGCAACGCCATCAGGCAACCTGACGACCGAATGGCGCCTTGCTGACGGTAGCGTGCGCAACGGCGCCACGTTGGCAATGGAGGTTGTCGCGGGACGCACCTATACCGTTGGCGTAGCCGCTCAAGCAGGGTTTGGGAGCTACACCATAGGCATTGAGGTGAAAGCGAGCACGCCTCCCGTGGATTGGGGCGCCGTCGCTTTCCAGACCTACGCCGATCAGCGCATTGAGGGGGAAGCTTGGCGCACGTTCCGAGCTTCGCGCAAGGGAATCCTCACGGTCGAAGCGTTCTTTGCCCATGCCGCGGGCGATGTCAATCTCGAGCTTTACGACGGCGACCGCCTGATTGCTTCTAGCCGGGGCCGAACCGATGGAGAGCGGCTTGATGTTGCGGTGACGGCGGGGCAGGCGCTGTCGCTTCGGATCGTGGGCCACAACCCCGATGTCGATGTGCGACTGACCAACTTGGTCACCGTCACGGGCAAGGTGTTGGATGTCGCGGGGACCGCAGGCAATGATCACTTTGCGTTTTCCACGGGCGCCCGGCACGTCATCGAGGTGAATGGCGTTCAATACACCTATGCGACCGAGGAAATTGCGACGGTGCGCGTTCAGGGCGGCGCCGGACGCGACACCCTTTCGCTTACAGGAACGCGCGGCCAAGAGCGGCTTACTGCGCGACCTGGCCAAGCGTCGTTTGTCGGCGCAGGGTGGACCGTCACAGCTGCGAATGTGGAGTCGCTGGACGTTAAGGGAGGCGGTGGGCGCGACGAGGCGACTCTCCATGGTTCACTGGGCAACGACCGCTATACCGGAGGCGCCGGCGAGGCCCACCTCGACGGCGACCAGTACGCAATTCACGCTGTCGGATTCACGCAGGTGCTGGTCGACGGCGGCGCGGGGCACGATACCGCATTTCTGGTGGATTCCGCCGGTGATGATTTGCTGGAAACTCGCCCGGGTGAAGCGACGCTTTCCGGCGGAGGATTTCGGCAAGAGGTGCGTGGATTTGAGAGCGTTCGCGCTTCGGCCTCGAGCGGTTTTGATCGTGCGATCATGCACGATTCGGCCGACGGAGATCGTTTCTTCGCCCGGCCCGAAATGGCGTGGATTACCGGGCGCGATTTTCTGAGCTACGCGTCGGGCTTTGACGTTGTCGAGGCGGTCGCCTCCAACGGCGGGCACGACATGGCGTGGCTGTTCGACTCGCGGCGCGATGATTACCTTGGCGCTCGGCTTGGCAAAGTATGGCTGACGGGCGAAGGAATCGAACTGGTTGCAACGGGGTTTGAAACGGTGCGGGCCACAGCCAGCGCCGGAGGATACGACCGCGCCGAGTTCTTCCGCTCGCAGGGCGATCAGTTTTCGGCGTCGTACCGCGAAGCTATTCATTCGGGGCAAGG
Source organism: uncultured Pirellulaceae bacterium (assembly GCA_964458385.1). Lineage (GTDB taxonomy): Bacteria > Planctomycetota > Planctomycetia > Pirellulales > Pirellulaceae > JAHWKS01. Next base: position 11,750 of record CAYWIS010000159.1, on the reverse strand, counting down.
CTACTTTAACTTCGCGACGAACTTTGCGCAGGTTGACCAAACGCCGAGCGCGGTCGTGCGGCAAGCCGTTTTCCAAGGGCTCGATCAGGAGGAAGATGAACAACCATCGAGCCTTACGCCGCCCAACGATATGGCCTTGCAGGCGCTGGGCGCTGTGTTTGATGAGCTTGGCGCGTGAGGCCACGTTTCCGATAACGGCAAAGTTGCGTATGCTTGCACTTTCCTGCCGCACGGCGATGCGCGAGAATTGCGCGGCGTTGTTCCTGGGTGCATTTTTGTGAGAAGGAATGCAATCGCATGACGGAAGCGATTGATCCCGGTTTTCAATTGGAACAGGCGATTCGTGATATTGCCGCGTATTGCCGCCTTGCCGAGTCCAAAGTCCGCGGCGCGGTTACGTTGCTGGAGGAAGGGAACACCCTGCCCTTTATTGCACGCTACCGCAAAGAAGCGACGGGAGGCCTGGACGAACAGCAGTTAGCGCAGATCGAAGACGCGCTGGCCTACTTTCACGAACTGGCCGACCGGAAGTCGACAGTTTTGAACACGATTGCCGAGCAAGGCAAACTCGACGAGGCGTTGCGGCAGCGGATCATTGCCTGTCGCGATAAGAACGAGCTGGAGGAAATCTACCTTCCTTTTAAGCCCAAACGCCGCACGCGCGCGTCAATTGCCCGAGAGAAGGGACTCGAACCGCTGGCCACGCTCTTACTGGAGCGCGAAGCGCCGGGCGATCCGCAAGCGATTTTGGCGCCCTTTGTCGATGAGGAGCGCGGTGTAGCCAGTACCGAGGAAGCGCTCGACGGCGCCTGCGACATTTTGGCCGAACAATGGGCCGACGATCCACAGGTGCGTGCGACGATACGGCAAGAGGTCCAACGGGGATCGCTGGTTTCGCAGGTAAAGCGAGGCAAAAAGGAAGAAGCCGCCAAGTTCGAAACGTACTTTGACTTTCGCGAACCGCTGGCCAAGATCCCCTCGCACCGGTTCTTAGCGATTCAGCGGGGCGAGGCAGAAGGATTCTTGAAAGTTGGCGTCGAGGTTGACGAAGAACGCGCCACGCGCCTACTGATTGGCCAGGTGCTTCCCAATTCGCGCTTGTTGTTCTATTCGCGATTGAAGACAGCGGCCCTTGATTGCTATACGCGCTTGCTGTTTCCTTCGCTGGAAAGCGCCGTGCTGGCCGAAATGAAAGAGAAGGCCGACGAGCAGGCGATTGCCGTCTTCGCCAAGAACCTACGCGAGTTGCTCTTGGCGCCGCCCGCCGGGCAACGCGTTGTGCTGGGCGTTGATCCCGGGTTCCGTACGGGATGCAAGCTGGCGGTTGTGGATGCCACCGGCAAGTTCCTGGAGCACGCCACGATTTATCCCACCCCGCCCCACAACAAAACTGCCGAAGCACGTCAAACACTTATCGACTTAATACAACGGCATGGCGTGGAGTTGATTGCCATCGGCAATGGGACCGCATCGCGTGAAACCGATAGCTTTGTTTCCGAAACGCTCCGCAGGGCGGGGCTGCAAGTGACCAAGGTGATCGTAAGCGAGGCGGGCGCTTCGGTCTATTCGGCTAGCGAAATTGCACGCGAGGAATACCCGGACCTCGATGTAACCGTGCGAGGCGCCATTAGTATCGCCCATCGGTTGCAAGATCCGTTAGCGGAGTTGGTCAAGATTGACCCCAAGGCGATTGGGGTAGGGCAGTACCAGCACGACGTGAATCAAACGCTCCTGCGAAAGGCCTTGGACCGAGAGGTGCAGTCCTGCGTTAACCAGGTGGGCGTCGATGTGAATACCGCTAGCGCCTCGCTTCTGAGCTACGTTGCCGGCTTGGGGCCGAAACTTGCCGCAGCGATATGTAAGTATCGCGATGAGCATGGCCCCTTCGCCAACCGCGCCGCCTTACTCAAGGTGCCCCGATTAGGCGCCAAAGCATTCCAACAGTGCGCTGGGTTTCTTCGCGTGCGCGGCGGCGATGAACCGCTCGATAACTCGGCGGTTCACCCCGAGAGCTACCACATCGTCCAGAAGATGGCGCAAAGCCTGAATATTGCGCCGCATGAACTGTTGGCAAACGCGTCGCTACTCAAACAATTAGACCCGGCGCAGTTTGTCGACGAAACAATCGGCCTGCCGACTGTGCGCGATATTCTCGCCGAATTGGAGAAGCCGGGGCGCGATCCGCGAAAAGAGTTTCGCGTGGCTCAGTTCGCCGAAGGGGTGCGCGAACTCTCCGACCTGAAACCCGGAATGCTATTGGAAGGGGTCGTCACCAACGTCACGCACTTTGGGGCGTTTGTCGATGTGGGCGTGCACCAGGACGGGCTGATCCATGTTTCGGAATTGGACCGGCGCTACGTGTCTGACGCGACCCAGGTGGTGGCGGTCGGCGATATTGTGCAAGTCAAGGTGCTCCAGGTAGACCCTGAGCGCAGCCGGATTGCGCTTTCGCGAAAACAGGCGATGGGATGAGTCTTCATCCCGTGTGACGAGCGTGACCGAAGTGGAGCCTACTCTTTGACCGGGCGCGGTTGGTCTTGCGTCGTTGCCTTAATGGCCTCGTACACCTCCAGGCGATGCACGGGCACCTCGGCCGGCGCCTCGATTCCCAGTCGCACCTTGTCGCCGCGGATCTCCACCACGGTAATCACGATGCCGTCGCCAATGATGACTTGCTGGTCGCGTTTGCGGGAAAGAACCAGCATCGGGCGGAACTCCGGAAAGGAAAAGGGAACTCTTGTGCCGTAATTTTACGTGCCAAAGTGGAAAGAAAATCGCGTTTTCCTAGGTCAACGCCCCTTTCCTGGAAGTTTGTTCCCTGGTCGTACCGCACTGATTGGCGATGAATTGATATAAGTGTTTGTCGGTTAATGGTTTGCGGTTGGTTTCGGGCCGGTCAAGTCACCACGAAACTATCGATAAACTTTTTCGTGTTGGCCCGCAATTTACTCCATTTCGAAGTTGACATCTTGTTTGCGGCGAGAACTCGTGCAGGAAATTCCCGGCCAATGCGAAGGTTCTCCGCTCGGCGCCACGCCGAAAACTTCTCCAAAAAGATCCATCTAGTTCCGCTAATTCGGGGGCCCTATCGCTTGAAGTGACGCCTATCGGAGGATGCCTTGGGACTTCATCCACTGCTCACATCGGGCGGGCCAGGTGGATGCGGGATGCTCAGACGGGCGAAGTCCAAAGCCGTGCCCGCCACGCGCGTAGATGTGCAGTTCACTTGCTACCCCCGCCTTCTTCAAAGCCAGGTACATGGCAATGCTGTTCTCTGGGCCAATTCCGTCGTCGCTGGCATGGGCGAAAAAGGTAGGCGGGGTCGAGGCGGATACACGGATCTCGGGCGACAGCTCCAAGGTGTTCTCTTGGATTAGATACGCAGGATAAACCAGCACCGCAAAGTTGGGACGGCAACTGACTTGATCGATCGCATCCACAGCCTCGTAGGCCCGCCGATCGAAGTTCGTGGCTGCCGTTGCCGAGAGGTGTCCACCGGCGGAGAACCCCAAGATACCAATTCGGTTCGGATCAATGCCCCATTCGTCGGCCCGGCTACGAACCAGGCTCATTGCACGCTGGGCGTCTTGCAGCGGCGCCTGGTGTTTCGGTTGGTCAGCGCGGCGCGGAACGCGATACTTGAGGACGATGGCCGAAACGCCAATCGAATTGAGCCACTGGGCCACCTCCTCGCCTTCGAGATCCATGGCCAAGATGTGATAGCCGCCGCCAGGACACACCAGAACCGCGGCTCCGGTCGCTCGGTCCTTGGGCGCCTGATACACCAGAATTTCCGGCCGTGCAACATTCGTTAGCCGTGTGACGGGGCGGGCGCCTTCGGCAGGCAGGGTTCTTTCTTCTCCAATATCGCCTTTCTCGCCGGGCGCAGTCCCAGGCCATACCGGCAGACGAAGCGGCGCGTCGTCGGCCAGCGCGCACGTGTGCAGCCATCCACCGAGGATCAGCAAACCGGCAACCAGAGAAGATTTCACAAGAGCCTCCGGGGAATGAATTAACGGGGATTTCATGGCCTTCTCAGATTACGGATCGTACGACGGATTGCAAGCAGGAGTGACGCTCCGCGGGGAGCCCTCGGGCAGAAATTTCTTGGTTTTCGACACTCGCAAGTTGATAGGATACGCTTTACATTGGGACTCTGTTTTCCCTTGAAGGAGGCAGCTTCATGCGATGGTTTTTGCTTGCAGGGCTTCTTGCTGCGTGGACCCCGGCGACGTTGTGGGCGGATGGCGATCGGTTAGCTCACCTGGATGAGTTCTGTGATCCGTATTACGTCGATGGCAAGTTTCCCAAGCTAACGACGCCGCAGTGGGTTGGCGAAGAGGGCGTCGAAGCGGTTGTTGTGCTGGCGATTGACGATATGCGCGACACCGCCCGCTATGAAGAGTACCTGCGTCCCATTCTTAACCGGCTCAAGCAAATCGATGGGCGGGCGGCGGTTAGCATTATGACGTGCAGCGTCAATCCGGCCGACCCGCAGCTTCAAACGTGGCTCAAAGAGGGTGTAAGTCTTGAGACGCACACCTTTGACCATCCTTGCCCTTGTTTGCAAGGCGGCGACTTCTCCGCGGCGAAGAACACCTACGAGCGATGCGTGGATCTGTTAGCGTCGGTTCCTGGCAACCGGCCCGTGGCGTTTCGAATGCCGTGTTGTGACTCGCGCAACACGCCCAGTCCGCGGTTCTGGATGGAAGTCTTTAATCGCACGACTCCAGGGGGCGCGTATTTGACCATCGATAGCTCGGTATTCAATATCTTCACGGCGAACGACACCGCGTTGCCGCGCGAACTGGTCGTCGAACCCGGTAAAGAAACGGAGCGGTTCCGCAAGTATCTTCCATTTCCGTCGTTTGTGAACACGATCGAGAACTATCCGTACCCGTATGTCATTGGTCGGCTGTGTTGGGAATTCCCGTGTGTTGTGCCGAGCGATTGGGAAGGGCAAAACATCCAGCGCCCGAACAATCCCGACACGGTGCGCGATATGAAGCTGGCGCTTGACGCCACGGTACTCAAACAAGGGGTATATAACTTGGTGTTCCATCCCCATGGCTGGATTCGCAATGATCAGATTGTGGAACTGATTGACCACGCCGTGGAGAAGCATGGCCGCAAAGTCAAGTTTCTGACCTTTCGCGAGGCACAGGAGCGAATCGACGCCCATTTGCTGGCGGGACAGCCGCTTCGCGACGCCCAAGGCCGCGATAACGGCGTCCGTCTGCTCGACCTGAATAACGACGGCTACCAGGACGTCGTCATTGGCAACGCACAAGTGCGCCGTACGCGGGTCTGGTCGCCGCAGGAGCGCCGCTGGATCGAAAGCGATTTCCCCACGACACTGGTGCAAGCCGGCCAGGAGAACGTGGAGGCAACCGCCGCACAGTTCGGCGTAATCGATGACAGCCCGGCGGTGCTGCTGCGTCTTGATGGCGCCGGCCCCAAGGGATGGCGATTCGATGGGCGAAACTGGCAGCCCGATGACCGTCTGACGGCCATCGCCGGAGAAACCCGTTTGCCGACGATTACGACCGGCCAAGCAGCCCGCCTGCGTGATGTCGATGGCGATGGCAGGTGCGAGCTGATCATTTCAGACGCCCAGGGAAAGGCGAATGCCGGCTTTGCTTGGGATCCTCAGAACCCAGGCTGGCGCCAACTCGCTTACGCGCTTCCCGCGGGCGTGAGTTTTGTCGACGCACAGGGGCGTGATGCCGGGTTGCGATGGGTCGACCTCGATGGAGATGGAGATGACGATGTCCTTTTCTCCAACGAGCGGCAATTTTCGTTGCACCTTTTTGATTCGCCCACGTCTGGGTGGTCGATTGAGGTGGTTGCATCCAATCGCGGAGAGGGCGAGGGGATTCCAATGGTCGTGCGCCAAGGAACAAACAATGGCGCCTGGTTCCACTCGCAGCACCTCTGGGTGCAGAACGAAGACACCAGCCGTTTGCCCGATGGTGTAGACCGGCGCTCCTTCCAACAACTGCTGGAAATGGCGAATCGGTCGACTCCCTAAAAATGGCGACTAGCCAACGGGCAGGCGGACGGCAACAATACAAGGGATATTAGTCGAACTATTTGGCAGGAGGTTTTTGTGCCTACGATTCTGGCCGTCGACGACGACCGTTCGGTGCTCCACATGGTGGAGAAAGCTTTCACCGAAAGCGATGTGAAAGTCCTGACTTCGCGTTCGGCCGAAGAGGGACTTAAGTTGGCCGAAGACTCCCGCAACCCGGTCGACGTAGTGCTGCTCGATATTATGCTTCCCGATGTATCGGGCCTGGCGGCGTTCGAGCAGTTTCGTGAGCAAGACCCAAAACGGCCGGTCATCTTTATCACGGCCGATAGCAAAAGTGAAACCGCCATCCAGGCGATGACCAAGGGCGCCTATGACTACTTGGTCAAACCCCTCAGCCTAACGCAACTGCGCGAGATCATCGGCAAAGCCCTGGAAACACGGCGGCTGATGCGCATCCCCGTGGCAGTTGGCGAAGAACGACAGCAAGAGCTTTCGGGCGAAACGATCTTGGGCAAAAGCCCCGCCATGCAGGAGGTGTACAAGGCGGTGGGTCGGGTCGCCCCGCAAGATGTGACGGTGCTCATTCAAGGCGAAAGCGGCACCGGCAAAGAACTAGTGGCCCGCGCCATTTACCACTATAGCCGCCGCAAAGACGGGCCGTTCCTGGCGGTCAACTGTGCAGCGATTCCCGAATCGCTATTGGAAAGCGAGTTATTCGGCCACGAGAAGGGCGCTTTCACCGGGGCCGATCGACGCCGCATCGGCAAGTTCGAGCAATGTTCCGGGGGCACGATCTTTCTCGACGAGATTGGCGACATGCCCGGCTTGCTGCAAGCGAAAATGTTGCGGCTGCTCCAGCAACAGACCTTCGAACGCGTGGGCGGGCGCGAGACGATTAAGGTCGATGTGCGCATCATCGCCGCGACCAACCGCGACCTCAAAGCGATGGTCGAAAACGGCGAATTTCGCGAAGACCTGTACTATCGTTTGCGCGGCTTCTTGATTCACTTACCGCCCCTTCGTGAACGCGGCGAAGATATCGAACTCCTGATTCATGCGCTTCTGGCGCGCTACAGCCGCGAGTTGGGCAAGCCCGTTACGGGCGTCTCGCCCGAAGCCATGGCGATTCTGCGGAATTACAGTTGGCCGGGGAACATCCGCGAGCTGGAAAATGTCATCAAGCAAGCGGTGTTGCAGTCCAGCGGGCCAGTCATTGCGCCGGAGTTCTTGCCGGCTCTCGATGGAAGGCCCACTTCGGCTTTGGCGATCGCCTCAACGCGCGAAACGTCGAGCAGCGATGATCTGGAAGCGTTCGTGGAGAAACGCATCGCCGAAGACTCCATCAACCTCTACAACGAAACGTTGGAGGTCATGGAGCGAATTCTGCTCACCCGTGTGTTGAACCATACGCAAGGCAACCAATCGCAGGCGGCGCGGATTTTGGGAATCTCTCGCAGCAGCCTACGCAACAAGCTACGATCGCTCGACATTTCCATCAGTCATGTGGTAAGCGGCGCGGACGATTCGGACGAGGATTGACGCGGCGCTTACGGCGCGTAACCATCAGAGCCGCGGAAAACGGCGCATCGAATGCCCTTGGGGCATACGGCACGCGTCGGCTTCCGCGGCTTTGTTGTTGATCCTTCCTCTTCGCATTCGGATCGCACCTATGACGCGCCATTCAATGGGCTACCTTGCGCCCCTGCTCTTGGCCGCTGGCCTGGCGTCGGCCGCCGAACTTGTTCCCTACCCCGGCACGGCGCCGCTGACGTGGGAAGGCGATATTGCCTCGCAATTGGTCGATGGCGTGGACCGCTTCCTCCTGCGCGAGTTGGAACGCTCGATCGAATCGCGCAGCAAGCATTGGAATCGTGATGGCGCATCGGCCGACGCCTACAATCGTTCGTTACAGCCCAATCGTGCGCGTTTGGCGTATATCACAGGAGTGCGCGATCCTCGCCCACCATTCGCGGGCTTAGAGCTGCTGGCGACGACCGAGCGCCGGGCGCTGGTCGGGCGCGGCCCCGGCTATCAGATATTCGCGGTGCGGTGGCCGGCTTTTGGCGATGTGTACGCCGAGGGATTATTGCTAACGCCCCGCGAACGCGCACCGGTGGCCGATGTCATCGCCTTGCCCGACGCCGATAGTTCGCCCGAAGCCATCGCAGGACTGATCGACGACACGTCGCTCCAAATGCAATACGCCCGGCGGTTGGCCGAGAGCGGTTGCCGGGTGCTGGCGCCAACGCTTATTGATCGAACGTTGGAGAAACGCAATGGCCGGGCGAACCTGACCAGTCGCGAGTATCTTTATCGGCCGGCGTTCGAATTGGGACGGCACCTCATCGGATACGAACTCCAGAAGGTGCTTGCGGGGGTGGATTGGTTTGAGAGAAACGCCCAGGGACGCGACCCGCGCATTGGCGTGGTGGGTTGGGGCGAGGGCGGGTTGCTGGCGTTGTATGCGGCGGCGCTGGATCCCCGTATTGATGCAGCCCTGGTGAGCGGCTATTTCGATTCACGGCAGAACATCTGGCAGGAACCGCTTGACCGCAATGTGTACGGCCTGCTTGAGCAATTTGGCGATGCCGAACTGGCGTCGATGGTGGCGCCGCGCAGCTTGGTAATCGAAGCGGCGCGTGGCCCCGAATTGACCCTGCCTAGCGAAGGCGGCGCTCCTGCGCGTTTGGTGACTCCCGAATTGGAAACCGTGCGCCACGAAGTGGAGCGAGCCAAGCAGCTTGTGCCTGCCGCATTATCTCCCGAAAAGTGCATTACCCTGATCGTCAACGGCGAAGGACGCGGCGAACCGATCTCATCCGACGCCCTCGACGCCTTTCTGCAAGGGCTGGCGCCCGGCGCCAAGTTGGCCGATCCGGGAGCGCCGCCGCAACGTCTGCGTGACGATTGGGATCTACGGGGGCGGCAAGTCCGGCAAATGCACGAAATCGACCGCCACACGCAGGCCCTATTGCATGAAAGCCCCTACGTGCGGGCAGAGTTCATGAAAGACTTGGACACCAGCTCGCTGGAAAATTATCAGAAGTCGGTCGAAAAGTATCGCGAACATTTCCGCACGCAGACAATTGGCGATTTTGAGTACGAACGTCTGCCCTTCAATGCACGTTCGCGCAAAGTGTACGACGAAGCCCGCTGGACGGGCTACGAAGTGGTGCTCGATGTATTCCCCGACGTCATCGCATACGGCATATTGTGCGTTCCAAAGGATATTCCCCAAGGCGAGCGGCGGCCGGTAGTGGTTTGTCAGCATGGGCTGGAGGGAAGGCCGCAGGACGTGGTAACGGGGAATCATTCGGCATATCACGACTTCGCCTCCAAGCTGGCCGAGCGGGGATTTGTCACTTTTGCGCCGCAGAACCTCTACATCTTTAAGGATCGCTTTCGCACGCTGCAGCGCAAGGCGAATCCCCTTCAGAAGACGCTATTCTCCATCATTGTGCCGCAGCACCAGCAGATCGTGGCTTGGCTGTCGACGCTCGACGTGGTCGACCCCGAACGAATCGGCTTCTACGGCCTGTCTTATGGAGGCAAAAGCGCCATGCGCATTCCTCCCTTGGTGCCCGAGTATAAGCTGTCAATTTGCTCGGCTGACTTTAACGAGTGGGTATGGAAGAACGCCTCGACCCGCGCGCCTTATAGCTACGTGTGGACCGGGGAATACGAGATCTTCGAATACGACCTAGGGAGCACGTTCAATTACGCAGAGATGGCGGCGCTTATTTGCCCGCGGCCGTTCATGGTCGAGCGCGGTCACTTTGACGGCGTAGCGCCCGACGAAACCGTGGCCTACGAATACGCCAAGGTCCGCCATCTCTACAACGCACGGCTTGGAATTGGAGATCGTACCGAGATCGAATGGTTTGTCGGTCCGCACACCATTAACGGCCAGGGAACTTTTGCGTTTCTACACAAGCACTTGAACTGGCCGGCTCCGAAAGAAGTCGCCCAGCCGTAAGGCGACCGTCACGGCTGGAGAAAAGCACAACGCCCCGCAGTTGAACGAGAACCGCGGGGCGCTTGGAAGAGCCAATTTGAAAATGCGCTAGACGAGGTGGGTCTAACGACCCGTTACTTAATAGCAATGGCCTTTTGCAGCGGTCGCAGCACGTTGTCGACCACGTAGTGGTCGACCAATTCAATGCAGGTGTCAGCCAAGCGGTTCATAACCGAGACAAAGGTTTCGTCCTTGTCGAGACTGCCATAGCGGCGCACGGTGAGGTAGACCGAAAGCTGGTCTTCCGGAAAATCACCGGTGCGGACCTGGTAGGCGCTCGTGCGCGTCTCGATGCTCAGCCGGCATTGAACGCGGCAATCCTCATCGAGAGCCAGTTGCAGCGCGGGGTCATGGTTCAGCAACGTGGCGCCGGGGATCTCGGCCATACGCTCAAACGCAGGCGTAATGCCCAGGGCTTCGGCGACCAGGGCGCTGTGGTTGCCGCGGTAGGTGTAATCAAAACCCACCATCACGTTGAGCGAATCACAATCCAGCGGACTCACCGTGAGCGCATAAGGCGCAATCTCCAACACCAGGCGATGCAGGTCAAAGGCTTCGTTGAGGCTCGAGGGATTCACCGCGCCCGAACAGAGACGCTTCGTTTCGACGCTGGCCCAACGGTAATCGCCTCGCTCTTTGTCCTCCTCCAGAACAAATTCTCTCCCATCGCGCGAGTAGAAATTGCGCATGGTGGGATAGTTTTTCTGGATGCGTTCAAAGTAGTGGAGGATCGCCTCGCGAGTTTGGGGGAGCTCCATCTCCGTGTTAAGATGCATGTTGACGTAGAAATCGTCGCTTAACGAAGCGTACCGAGTCATCAGCAAAGTTCCTTTCCCAAGGTGAGAAGGCCTCGTGCCTGGGAAGCGTCAAGCCCGACGTAGTCGGCGCCAAACAACTCCAGTATAGATAGGGTCAATTAGACGATCAAAAACGATCACGGCGGCCAGAGACGTCACGGCCGACGCAAGTGCTTGAATCAAATAGAGTTCGAGCAACATCCCAGCCCGAGAGGAATCATGAGCCAGAGCAGGCGGCGTGTGTTCATCACTGTATTCCCCACAGAGTTGCGGTGGATGGCCGCCGCCTGGAGCGACGCATTGTTGCTGGGGCTGACGTTTAATCACCCCAATCCCCAAGTTGCAGCATCTGCCCTGATTAATGCTTCATCCAAACAACAAAACTCTATTTTAACGTCGTCGACCCCGGTCGACGACCCAGGTGAGCCGCAACAACGTCTGATCGAACGCCTTCAAGCGTTCGCCCAAGGCGCGCCAGATTCGTTTTTGGATGTGCAGCTCGACCTTTCAACGTTGACGGAGTTCCAACGTCGTGTAGTGCATTATTGCCGGCGCATTCCCGCTGGCAAGGTGTTGACTTATGGGCAGTTAGCACGAAAGGCGGGATCGCCCAACGCCGCGCGAGCCGTGGGGCAAGTGATGGCGGGGAATCGATGGCCGTTAATTGTGCCGTGTCACCGCGTGGTTGCCGCCGGAGGAAGCCTCGGTGGTTTTTCCGCCCCGCAGGGTTTGGAAATCAAGCGACACTTACTCGCGCGGGAAGGTGTGGCGCTGAACCTCCATGGACTGCCCGAGTGGTCCAGCGAGGAGAAGGGCCGGTTGTCGCGAATTTGACGAATAGTGGCGTCGCGCTCGATCTCACCGGTCCGGTTGGTGGGCCGTGCGTGGAACGGCTGACGTGAGC
>CAYWIS010000158.1:0-14633 GCA_964458385.1 uncultured Pirellulaceae bacterium | reverse complement strand
AGCGGTTACCGAAAAGGCCGCCGAAGCGGTGCGGCTCAAACAGAAGAACTTGGAGTTACGGCAGCGGCTGGACGAACGCTTCGGTTACGAAGGAATCGTCTACAGTAGCGCCAAAATGAAAAACGTCATTGAGCGGATCAAGCGCGTAGCCCCCACCGACGCAACGGTCATGATCCGCGGAGAAACAGGCACCGGCAAAGAACTGGTCGCCCAGGCGATTCATCACAACAGCCCGCGGAAGAACAAGCCGTTTGTTGCGGTCAACACGGGGGCGATTGCCGAGCACCTGGTCGAGAGCGAACTGTTCGGCCACAAGAAAGGCGCCTTCACCGACGCCATTTCGGACCGCATCGGCAAGTTCGAGTACGCCAATGGCGGAACTCTGTTCTTGGACGAAGTCGGCGACATGCCGCCCCCCACGCAAATCAAGCTCCTACGCGCCCTGGAGCAGCGAGAGATCACTCGCGTGGGCGAAAATACGCCGATCAAGGTGAACGTTCGCGTGGTGTCGGCCACCAACCGCGACCTTGAAGCCATGGTCAAAGAGGGCACTTTCCGAGAAGACCTCTACTTCCGCCTCAAGGTATTCGCCCTCGATATCCCTCCGCTTCGGGAGCGCAAGGAAGACATCATTCCGCTGATGGATCACTTCCGCAAGGATCTGGCCCGCGAGCATGGTAAAAAGATTCGCGGGTTCACAACCAGCGTTAGCCGGAAGTTCCTGGGGTACGACTGGCCCGGCAACGTCCGCGAATTGCGGAACATGGTCAACTCGATGGTCGTGCTCGATATTGACGGAGTCTTAGACGTCGACGACTTGCCGCCCGAGTTGATGGATGTGGCCGAAGCAACGCCGCCTGCCGCCGCCCATACGGCAGGCCTCATCGGCCCCCCTGAGCTCATCGGCCGCACGATGGACGAGATCGAGCGCTGGGCCATCGAACAGACCCTGGCGCTGCATCACGGGAACCGCGAAGAAACCGCCAAGACGTTGGGGATCGGCGCCCGGACGCTCTACCGCAAACTTGAGAAGTATCGCGAGGACGATGAGAAAGCGGCGCAAAGCGGGCGCGTTTAACCGCCGCCTGCGGCGTTCCCCTCCAACACCAGTTCCAGCGGTCCAGCAAATCACAACACGAACACTTTGGCTTGAGGCCCCAAGGATGCGCCGTCCCGGCGATGAATGCCTCAGGCCTGCTTTTACAAGTAGCTGCTTTTCATAATGCCTGAAATTCGCGTCCTCTCGCCCAGCGTGATCAATAAGATCGCGGCGGGCGAAGTTATCGAGCGCCCCGCAAGCGTCGTCAAGGAACTGATGGAAAACGCCGTGGACGCCGGGGCCACGCGCATCGACGTCTCGTTGGAGAAAGGCGGGGTCGACCTGGTGCGCGTCGTCGACAACGGCTGCGGCATCGCCGCCGAACAACTGCCCCTAGCCGTAGCCAGCCACGCCACCAGCAAGATCAAAGACGCCGATGATTTGTTCCGGGTCGGCACCTTGGGCTTCCGCGGGGAAGCCTTGGCTTCCATCGCAGAGGTTAGCCAACTGCGCATTCGCAGCCGCCCCAGCGACGCGCAAGCCGGCGCCGAATTAGAAGTGGTTGGCGGAGTCGCTAGCCCCGTTGCGCCTTGTGGGTGCCCAGTAGGCAGCACCCTGGAAGTTCGCAACTTGTTCTACAACACGCCGGTGCGGCGCAAGTTCCTGCGCACTACGCCGACCGAGGTGGGCCACGTCTCCGAGGCGTTTACCCGCATTGCCTTGGCCTTTCCACAGATCCACTTTACGCTGCGTCACAATGACCGCGTACTGCACGATTTGCCCGCCGTTACCAATTGGCGCGATCGCATTGCCGCTCTGTTTCCCGGTGACTTGGCCGAAAACTTGATCGCCATTGAGAGCGGCGACGGCCAGGTGCGAGTGAAAGGCTATGTTGCCGATCCCAGCCACAGTCGGGCCAATAACCGGATGCAGTACCTGCTGCTCAACGGCCGCTGCATTCGCGACCGATCGCTCCAGCACGCGTTAAGCGAGGCGTACCGGGGCCTGTTGCTCACGGGGCGGTACCCCGTGGCCTTTCTGCAACTGGAAATGCCGCCCGACATGGTGGATGTCAATGTCCATCCCGCAAAATTGGAGGTCCGTTTCCAAGACGGCGGCCGCATTTACAGCCAGTTGCTGGGGGCAATCCGCAAGAAGTTCCTTGCCACGGATTTGACCGCCCGCGTTTCGCTTTCGTCCGCGTCTTCTGCCGCCGACGACACCCCCTCTGCTGCTCATGATGAAGACGCGGCCGCGCGTCACCGGCGCGAGCTGGTCGAGTGGGCCCAAGGGCAACTTGGCGTCTCTCGGGAAGACGAGGAGCCTTTGGATGAACCAGCGTCCGACTCGATTACGCCTACCGAGCGGCAAGCGAGCCTGGGATTACAGTTCGATCCCCCTGCGCCAGGCCCGTTACAAGCGACCCGACTGGACCGCGTCTGGCCGGCGGTGGGGCCCAATGCCGCGGCGCGCGATGCAGAGGCGAATCCCAACGCCGCGCCAGCTCAACACCATGGCCATGCGGCGCCGCCCACGGAACCGCCGCAGCGAATCGTGGCCATGCAGGTTCACAACCGCTATCTCGTAACCGAGAACGACGAGGGGATGGTGGTTATCGACCAGCACGCCCTCCACGAGCGCATTCTCTACGAGCAGTTGCGCACGAAGGTGCTCTCGCGCACGTTGGAAACCCAGCGGTTGCTCGTTCCCGAAGCGGTCCACTTGACTCCTGAGGAAGCCGCCGCAGCGCTCGAAGCACGGGACCTGCTGGCTCAGTTAGGCATCACGGTGGAGCCCTTCGGCGGCGATACGGTGCTCGTTTCCAGCTACCCGGCGATGCTCACCAATATTCATCCTGGCGAGCTATTGCGGCACGTGGTTGAACAACTGTTAGCCGAAGGCAAACGGCCTGACCGGCGCGACCTGCTGGATGAGCTGCTGCACATGATGTCGTGCAAGGCGGCGATCAAAGCCGGCGATCGGCTCTCGCCTGAAGAAGTACACGCGCTCATTGAACAACGGCATTTGTTCCAAGATACGCATCACTGCCCGCACGGCCGTCCTACGGCGCTGGTGTTTACGCGCGAAGAGTTGGACCGGCGTTTCAAGCGAACGTAGAAAACGCCGGGCGCAACCCGTTTCGCCTTGGTTTGGCCCCTGTTGCCTCATGTTCCATGCCGGCAGCCGTGCAATGAGCGCGTAGCATAGCGACCAGGCTTCCAAGATGGCAAACCTAGCCCAACGGATCGCTAGGTGCGAGTTTCAAGCCGCTTCTTTTGTCGCAGTCGATGGGGGCGTTTCTCAACGGCGTTGCAGCTCACCAGGAGCGACGGAACGTCATTTGCAACAGGAAAGAATGATGAACGTCGTTTCTTTCCTGGAGCCAATGCAGGTTGCCCATGGTGTTTCCTTCCCTTTTTTCGTCGGCCGCGCACGTCTTCCAACCGGCGCATTGGGACCGACAATATGCGGCTCGCCCGATCTGGGATACGGGCCGGCCCTGCCCCGAGTTACAGCGCGTGATGCGCGACCATAACCTAACGCCACAGCACGCCATGGAATTCGGTTGTGGCGCTGGCAACAACGCGGTGTGGCTGGCGCGCCGTGGCGTGCAAACCTCGGCGATCGACTTAAGCTCTCTGGCAATTACCCATGCACGCCGTCGCGCGCAACGTGCGGGTGTCAGCGTCGACTGGCGCGTTGGAGACTTGCGCTCGCTCTCTCACGCCTTAACGGGGCAGTTCGATTTCGTATTGGACCGCGGATGTTATCATGTTGTGCGGAAAGTCGACCTGCCGGGCTATTTGGCGACGGTCCTGCGCATCTTGCGGCCGCTGGGTCATCTGCTACTGCTCACCGGTAACGCGTACGAGCCGGAAGATGAGTTGGGCCCGCCCGTTCTTACAGGTCGGCAACTGGTGAACGAACTGGAAGAGTACTTGGACCTGATCGAGCTGCGCAGCTTTCGCTGGGACGCCCTGCGCCGCGACGAACCGCGTTATCTGGGCTGGTCCTGCTTTCTGCGGCGGCGCAGTGCATACCCCAGGAGAACCTCATGAAAATTGCTGTTACGGGCGCAACAGGTTTCATCGGCCGGTACATGCTTCGTGAACTCGCGGGCCACGATCATTCACTCCGCTGCTGGCGGCGCGCGTCGAGCGATATGACCGGCCTGGACGATTTGCCCGGCACGGTGGAATGGTTGGAAGGGCGGCTTGGCGACGCCGCCGCCACAGAGCAATTAGTGGCAGGGTGCGATGCGGTGGTTCACGGCGCTTTGGCTCGTCCTGGCGCTGGTTTCATGGGCGCCGAAGGAGACATTATCGCGTTTGTCCAAACGAACGTCGTTGGCACGTTGCAGTTGATGGAAGCCGCCCGCACGGCCGGTGTGCAGCGTTTTGTGTTCATCTCCACTTGCGCGGTCCACGACACGATCCTGAATGATCGGACGTTGGACGAAACTCACCCGCTCTGGCCGCACAGTCATTACGGCGCCCACAAGGCCGCAATCGAGAAATTCGTCCACAGCTATGGCCTAGGACAGGGCTTCCCCATTTGTGCACTCCGACCAACGGGCGTGTATGGAGTGAATCACCCGGTGGAAGCCAGCAAGTGGTTTGACCTGGTGCGGTCGGTCGTACGCGGCGAAACGGTAACGTGCAATCGCGGCGGTAAGGAAGTGCACGCCGCCGATGTGGCCAAGGCCGCTCACTTGCTGTTGCATGCTCCTGCCGAAGCGATCACCGGGCAGGCGTTCAACTGTTACGACTTGTATGTCTCGCAATGGGACGTGGCCCACTTGGCGAAAGAACTTTCAGGCAGCCAGGCGGTCATCCAAGGCCAGCAAACGACGCCCAAGCATCAAATTGAAACTGGCAAAATCCGCGCACTAGGCATGACCTTTGGCGGCCGTGAACAACTCGAGCGCACGCTGGCCGAGTTGGTTGCGGCGGCCCAAGGATAGAAGCGTTCCGCTCAGCCCGCCGCGCGGCCATGCAGAAGGCCAAGGTTTAGCCATCTGCATGGCTTGTAAACGCTACGCGTACGCCATGCACTCCTACTTCTCGCTGAGGATCCACACGGGCGAGAACGGTTCATCTTCGTTCGCCAGCGCGGCGACGGCGCGCGAAAGCAAAACCAGCGTCGGCCCATCGTCTGGATGGCTTTCCAAGAGGTTGCCAAGAATGCGAGCCGCCAGCAAGCATTCTCCGCGGTTGTACGCGTCCAGAGCTTCTTCGTAATGCTTCTTGAGGGCCTGCCAAGCAGCGTCGGTGCGGGGCGAGAGTTCGTACAGCTCGATCGGCTCCGATATATTCACCACACGCACCCGGCCCAAGCGGCGTAGCGAGAAAGTGTCGTCCAGTTCAGCCGCCGTGGCGCCGGTAACCAAGAGCGGCGCCTTGATCTGCTTGGTCACGCCTTGCACGCGGCTCGCCAGGTTCACGGCGTTTCCCAAGGGCGTGTATTTGAACTTTCGGTGCGTGCCGGTGTTGCCCACTCGGGCAACGCCCGAGTTCACGCCGATCCCCAGGGCCATTTCTTCGCCCAGTTCGTTGCGCCAGCGCCGATTGAGCGAAGGAACCAGGGCAAGCATGTCGATCGCGGCGCGGCACGCCAAAGCGGCATGATCGGGACGCTCCACGGGCGCGCCCCACATGGCCATGAGCTCGTCGCCAATGTAGTCGACAAGAACCCCCTGATGCGCAATCACGCAGTCGGAAAGCGCCCCCATCACATCGCGCACCCAAGCCACCGTTCGTTCCGGCCCGAGCTTTTCGCTAATCCGGCTAAATCCGCGAATATCGCAGAACAGGACCGTAACTTCCGCCTCTTTACCTTCCAAGATGGTCGGGTCTTCCTCCAAGCGCTGGGCTAATTCGCTGGTGAAGAACTGTTCGAACTGGACCCGGGCCGCCAGGGCGGCGCGCTCCTGCTCCATGCGGGCTAATCCCGCCGCCACGCCCGAGGCAATCAACTCCACCAGCAACGCCTCGAGCGAAGAAATCTCCATCTCTCCAACTCGGGTGCGGCGGTCGCCGTAAAGAACTCCCACCACTTCGCCTTCACGATTGAGAATTGGCGCTGCGACCAGGGCGTCTACTTCGGCCAGACTCGTCGGCTCCGAGGCAGACACCGCCTGCTCGGGCACGTGACGCAGCGTGCGCCGCTCCAGTTGCACACGATGGAGCATCGTCTGGCTGGGCGTCCAAGTCGTCGACGCCTCGGCGGCTTTGCCAGCTCGAGACCGAACGCGCCATTGGCCGTCTTCCCAGAGGACGACCGCCGCCGAGTCGAGGTCGGCGATTTCAACCACCGCCTGAGCCGCTTCTTGAAGAAAATCGGCCGAGCCAGCCGCGCCCTGCACCACGGCCATCACCGCCTGAAGCCACTGACTCAACTCTTCTTCGGTTTCGCCCGGCCCCAACGATACGAGCGACGCCAGTTGCGCCGACCGCTGCACGCTAAAGCCGGGCGGAAGTGTTGGCTGAGCCAGGCTCTTCAGGTGCAAGTTTTCTCCGTGTAACTCTTGGATGCGCACCGCGCGATCGCCAATCACCATGAGCTTCCCAAGCGGCAGCTCGCATGTGGCGCCGGGCGCCAACCGTTCGCCCGTGTCAAAGTCGATCGGACGGTTACTGCTCAAGTTGGTCACGCGGACCTTGCCATCCCGGTCGAGGGTCAGCCGCACATGCTGGCGCGAGATCGTGTTCTCTCGCTGCGAGGCGATAATGATCCGATCGCCGTTGGCGTCCGTCACACGTTGGAACGGCGGAGGTTCGTCCTTCCGCTGACGCCCCAACTCCAGAGGCCCTGTGAACGGAGTCGCAAACACGGGGCGCCCCTGGTAATACAAACGCAGCGTGTACTGCGCCGCTTCGGGAAGGGTCGCCAGGACCTGGTCCAACGACCGGTGCAAATGAGGAAATCGCCGCCGATACTCTTCGCGGCTCGGTGAATCTCCGTTCAATTGCCGCGCGCTGTATTCGACCGCCACCAGCCGGACAGGAATTCGCGTAAGAGGCCCCAATTCGGGATAACGGGCCAGGTAATCTTCCAATAGCGGGCGCGCGGGGAAATCGTCGGGTGGCGGCTCCGCGGAGCGGTCGCCGCCTAGCGAGGTATCGCTTGTGATTCGCGATCCTCCGCGCCACCAGCGCTCCTCCAAATCGATGGCCACCAGGTCCAACAGCAGCTCGCGCTGCTGTTCGGGGTTGGCGGCCACCGATGGATCGAAGCGATAATCGTCAATGCGGGGCGCAGCGCCTTGCCGCCAGGCATCGCGAAAGTGATTGCAGATTGCCGGGAACCGCACGCTGGCGGAGAGCGACGTCGTGGAGGAAGGGACGTTCATGGTCGCGGTGGCGCAAGCGCCGCTGGAAAGCGCGGAGTGCGCCGCGATTCTCGGCCGCACGCCTGGAACACGGCGCCTACATGCCGCTATTGCGCGTCAGTTCATGGAACAGGCGAGTCAAATCGCGCGTCACCGGTCCGGGCTTACCTGTGCCGATCACCCGGTCGTCGACCTTGACCACCGGAATAATCTCGGCGGCGCTGCCGGTCAGGAAGCACTCGTCGGCCGTGTGCACGTCGTACTTGGTCAAGGCCGTTTCGTAGACGGTCAACCCTTCTTCCCGCGCTAGCGTAATGACGGTTTGACGCGTAATGCCGTCGAGAATGCCGGCGTCCAGCGGCGGCGTGTACACGCTTCCCTGCCGGACGATGAAGATATTATCGCCCGTGCATTCGGCCACCTCGCCCTTGTGATTGAGCATGAGCGCCTCGATGCAGCCGGCCCGCAGGCCTTCGATCTTGGCGAGGATGTTATTCAGGTAATTAAGCGATTTAATTCGCGGGCTCAGCGCGGCCGGATGATTGCGAATGGTGCTGGCAGTGACAATTTCCAGGCCATTCTCATAGTACTCTTTGGGGTACAGCGTGATATGGTCGGTAATGATAATGATTTGTGGGTTACTGGTGCGGTTGGGGTCCAGCCCCAACGTGCCCGCCCCGCGGGTGACGACCAGGCGCACGTAACCGTCGGTAATGCCGTTGATTTTGAGCAGCTCGTGAATCTGGCGGCCCAACTCTTCGCGCGTGATGGGAATTTCCAGCCAGATGGCCTTGGCCGACGCCCAGAGCCGCGTTAGGTGTTCTTCCAAACGAAACACCCGCCCGCCGTAGCTGCGCATTCCTTCGAACACGCCGTCGCCATAGAGCAGACCATGGTCGTAGACGCTGATCTTGGCGTCTTCCTTATCAAACAATTGGCCGTTAATAGAAACTTTCAAGGACATGGCGCCAAGGAGCTACTAGATATCAAGGAATTGAGGACAAAGGATCAAGTACGAAAGCAGCGATCTTCCTGGTCGTCCTTCGTCCTTGGCCCGTTGTCCTTGGTGTTTAGGAGGCGGCTTCCACTCGTCCCTCGGCCAAACGCACAATGCGGTCGGTTTCGCGGGCCAGGGCTTGGTCGTGGGTAACCATGACCACCGTTAGGTTGCGCGACTCGTTAAGGGTTTGCAAGAGGGCCAAAATCTCGCGGCCGATTTTTTGATCCAGGTTGCCCGTCGGTTCGTCAGCCAACAACAGTCGGGGGCGGGCCACCAGCGCGCGGGCGATGGCCGCCCGTTGCATCTCGCCGCCCGAAAGCTCGCGCGGCTTATGGTCCAGCCGGTGCGAGAGCCCCACCAACTCGAGCACCTCTTTGGCCTCTTGCACATGCCGCCGACGGTTGACCCAGTACCGCAGCACGCCGTTCGCGATCATGCGCGGCGCCAACACATTCTCCAGCGTCGAGAGCTCAGGAAGCAAGTGATAGAACTGGAAAATCAGCCCGATGTGCTGGTTCCTTAGCGCGTCGCGGCTGCGGGCGGGCAGGTTATCAATGCGCTGGTCCTCAAAGTAAATCTCACCACCGTCGGGCACGTCGAGCGTACCCAGCAAATGCAAAAGCGTGCTCTTGCCCGAACCGCTTTGCCCCACAATCGACAGAAATTCGCCTTGCCGCACCTCCAGGTCCACTCCTCGGAGCACCGGCACCTCGATGGCGCCTTTGCGGTAGCTCTTCACCAATTGCCGGGCGCTAAGCAACACCGGGGCGTCCTTCTTGCCGCGGCTCTTGCCGGTGCTAGAGGGCCGCACGCGTGACAATCCCAAGGGTTGCGTGACAAGCGATGGCTGCGACATGAGTCAGGCTTTCAGGGACGCAAGAGTTAAACAATCGAAAACGGCGGCGGAGGACTGACGAAATGCTAGAAGTCGGAAGAAAGAGGGTTGGCTGTTGTCCAGCGTCTCGTGGTCCAGAGACCGGTGGTTTCTGGCGATTCTCCTCCTTTGGTTTTTACTCATAGCGTAGGGCTTGCACCGGATGCAGTCTTGCCGCGCGAAGCGCTGGCAGGACGCTGGCCAACACGGCAATCAAAACGCTACCGGCCATAATCCAAGCCACGGTCCAGGGATCGATGATGGTGGGAATTTCCGTGAAGTAGTAGACCGTGGGATCGAACACCTCTCGGCCGGTGGCCCATTCCAACACGCCGGCGATGTCGTTGATGTAAACGACAAACAACAACCCCAGCACCATGCCGACGCCCGATCCCACCAGGCCCATCGACAAGCCGTAGCTTAAGAAGATGCTCATCACGCCACGGCTGGGAGCGCCCAGCGCTTTGAGGATGCCAATATCGCGGGTCTTCTCGACAACGATCATGAAGAACGTCGCCAGGATGCCAAAGCCCGCCACGGCGATAATCAGTAACAACAAGATGTTGAGAATCGTCGTCTCCATTTGCACCGCTTGGAGCAGCGGCCCTTGCAGGTCGGTCCAGGTGCGGATTCGGTAGGGGTAACGCTCGGCAGGGAACCGCTTCATCAGCCGCGCTTGCACGCCGCGCAGATCGGCGCCCGGCTTCAGCCGTAATTGGATCGAAGTCACGGCCGCGGCGCCGGTGAGCGGATCGATCATGCCGCGCAGTTCTTGCAAGGTGCGCAGTGGTACGAAAGCAAAGGTCGAGTCATATTCGCTCATCTTGCTTTCGTAGAGATCCACCACCGTAAAGCTGGCGTGCAAAGGTTTGGGAGGGTTGCCCGCGCTGGGGAAGGATATCTGCACATCGTCGCCGGGCTGCACAAAGAAGTAATCGCGCACTTCGCCGTTTTCGTCCCGCTGCCGGCGGCTTGCAATCGAGATGCCAAGAATCACTCCCGGATGTTGTTCTTGGGCGGGATCAAAAACCTCTTGCTGCGGCTCACTGTGGCGAAATTGATCGAATGGATTGGCGCCTCCACGCGGGCCGATCAAGACGGAGTCCGGGGCGTCTTCCGCCGGCATCGTTTCGTCGGCGGCAAGCATTCCACTTTCGCCACCCGCCACCAGATCGGGCGGCGGCGCCAGTTGCGGAGGCGGCGGCGCCTCGGGCGTCTCGAGTTCGCTTGCAGGGGTCTCGGCGGCAAGACTCGATGGGTCCGCCGCAATCGGATCAAACGGAGGACTGGCAGGTTCACTTCCCGACGCCGTGGCAGGCGCAGGCCGCGGGTTCTGCATTAACCGCCGCTCCTGCTCCATGCGCACCTGCTCTTGATAGGCCTTCTCCCAGGCGGCCCACATGCGGCGATACGGCCAGCCCGCGTCGGGGATCCGTGGATCGTAACCGCCTTCGCGTAGCACAAACTCCAACTTCTCGCGGTTAGCCGGATGAAGCAGGAACTCGGAGAAATCGCAAACCGTACCGTAGGTTTCCTCGTCGACGCCAATGAGATTCACATACTGATTGATCGTCTGCCCGCCGCGCACCGAGATGGAGGCCATCGCCGGCAGGTGGATCACATGCGTCAGGCTCTCCAGGTCGTCGCCGACAATGCGGCGAATCTCTTGCTCATAGAAGTCCGGGTCGGCGAGCCCCTCCAACCCTTGGCCTTCAAAAACAATGTCCGAGAGCACGTCGTGGAGGCGTTTGTGCATCTCCTCGGCAAAGCCGTCCATGACGCTGTTCACCACGATCAACGTGGCCACGCCCAGGGTGACGCTCACCACCGACGCCAGCGCAATGTAGCGGGTCCGGAGATACCGCCAACTGAGAAGAAGTTTATACATGGTCCTTCCGTGGACGGAAAAAATAAGGCCGAAGGACGAACCATCCTTCTCGCACTTGGCGCAACGGCTCTTCGTCCCTGGCTCCGCCAGGAAACGAAATGCAGTAGAGGCTCTGCCTCGCGCGGAGGTCGGCGCCGAATATGCCTTCCCAGGCCGGCCCTGGGAATGAGCGGATGGCCGTGGGGCAAGCGTCTGCGCTCGCCTTCGCTTGCGATTCGTCCTTAGTCCTTGCTCCTTCGTCCCTCGTCTTGTTCGGGGCGCAGCACGGGAAAAAGAATGATATCGCGGATGGTGGGGGTGTTCGTCAAGAGCATTGCAAGCCGGTCGATCCCTACGCCTAGTCCGCCCGCGGGGGGCATGCCGTGCCGTAAGGCCCGGATAAAGTCGGTATCCATCTTGGCCATCGACTCTTCCTCGGGCAGACCAGCCAGTTGCGTGCGGAAGAGTTCCTCCTGTAAGTCGGGATCGTTCAATTCCGTATAGGCGTTGGCGATCTCCATGCCTTGAATGAACAATTCGAACCGCTCGGCAATAGCGGGGTTGTCGCGCTTGTGCTTCGTCAGCGGGCAGATGCTGGCCGGGTAGTCGATCACAAACACCGGCCCCATCAAGGCGTCTTCAACCTTTTCTTCGAACACTTCATTCTTGATCACATCGGGGTGCTTCCCCGCGGTGTGAAAACCCATCTTCTCGGCCAATTCCCTTACGGCGGCCTCGTCGTGCGGGTCGACGCCAGTATGTTCCGCAAACAACTCGTCGTAGGTCCGGCGAGCGAATGGCGGTGTAAAGTCAATCGTCGTTTCACCCCAGGGGCGGCGGAAATTGCCGTCTAGCGCCTCAATGGCGTCAACGATCAGCCGCTCGGTCAGGTCCATCATCGTGCGGTAATCGCCGTACGCTTGGTACGCTTCGAGCATGGTGAACTCGGGGTTATGCCGCGGGCTAATGCCTTCATTGCGGTAGACGCGGCCTAGTTCGTACACCCGCTCCATGCCCCCTACCAGCAATCGCTTGAGATGCAGCTCCAACGCAATCCTTAGGTAGAGCTTCATATCAAGCGTGTTATGATGGGTCACAAAGGGCCGCGCGGCGGCTCCCCCGGCGATCGTGTGCAGCGTAGGCCCCTCAATTTCGTAGAACCCCTGTGCGTTGAGGGTATTGCGAATCGATTGGACTAACTTGATGCGGGCCGTGAACCGTTCAAGCACCCCCTCGTTATAGGTAAGGTCGAGGTACCGCATCCGCTGCCGCAACTCAGGATCGTGTAAACCATGATGCTTCTCTGGGGGCGGCTCAAGCATCTTGGTCAGAAAGTGCAAACGCGTGGCGAAGATGGTCGGCTCGCCCAACTTCGTCACTGCAAACATACCGTCACAGGCGATGATGTCGCCCATATCGAAGAGCGTCGCCAGTTGCCAGTTCTCTTCGCCGACCTGGTTCTTCCCAACAAAAAGCTGAATCACGCCGGTGCGGTCTTTGATGTCCAAAAACCGCAGCTTGCCCTTGTCGCGGTTGAGCATTATGCGGCCCGCCACGCGCACGGTGGGGCCAACCATCTCGCCTTTTCCTTGCTCGGCCAGCCAAGCACGGAATTGGTTTTGGCGTTCCTCCACGTTGTCCAGCGTCAGCACGTCCAGCGGCAGGTCCACTTCCTGCCCGGCTTCCGTGCGATATTTGACTTCCGCCAGACGCGCTCGCACATCGGCAATGGGCATAATATCGTCCAGCCGACCGCCCCAGGGATCGATGCCCATTTCGGCAATGCGGCGGAGCTTATCGCGCCGCGCGGCGTGAGGATCCGTCAGGTCAACCGGCAGCGAAGATTCAGAACTCATGGAAAGCGAGGGATTCAGCGTAAAGAGTCAGCGGCAAAAAACAGAAACTTCGCCGCATTTTCCAAGACGTCGCCCCGTCGGTCAACGTCGCCCCCACTGCGTGGGTACTACAATAAGCCCTCCGTCGTCGCCCGAGGAACTCCAAGATTTCAGAAGAACACGCAGATAGGCGGAACACGAAGCGGCAGGCCGCTCTTGGTGGCTGTTCCCGATTTTCTCACACCCGGCTAAGAGGCTTGGAGCGCTTGGGCTAACCCCGCCAACAAGGTTTTCTCGGCGCCGGGCGGAACCCAGCAGTAGCCGTGTTCTTCCACAAAGCCTTCTTCTCGGGCTTGGGCCGTCGGATAATAACCGGGGGCGCACTCGCCGTAGGCGGGCGTCATAACCAAGCAATCGGGCCGCATCTTTTGGGCCGCTAATTGGAAGCCGACAAACGCCTCGGCCGGAAGCAGGGCGATTTGCGCCCGCCCTAGATCCAGCACGGGCAAGTCAACGGGCCGCCCGACCGCGCAGCGCTCCTGCCAACTGATTCCCATAGCCGCCTCGATGCGCGTCCTCTGCGGCGTTTGCGCGTTGGCTAATGCTTTCCGCAAGGAGGAAAGAGACAACTCGGGCTTATCCCACGCCGGGATTCGCATTGGCACATTGCGGAAAGCAGCCGACTTTAAGGGAACGCGTTGGGTTGCGTCCCAAGCGGCGACCATTCCCCGCCACAATCGCTCGGCCAAAGCAAGCCGACCGGGTTGGTCGCCCGTGTTGTACCTGGCGGCGGTCACATCGCCGGCGCAGCCCGACAAGTACATCTGAAATAGATCCGGCGTTTGTTGTTGCCGCATCTTACGAGCCAGCCCGACAAAGTCGGCCGAGACTTCGCCTCGGCCATAGTAGCTCATCGGGTGAACGGCGTAGCAGCTTATCGCAGCGCGGGGTGTGTCGCCGTCCCAAAAACTGATAGTCTTGATTCGGGGATCAATCTCTCCGTCGGGCGCGTCGCGCACTTGGGGATCGCGGGTGAAACTGTAGCGATTGAACCGCACCTGGCCGTTCAGCTCTACGCGGCGATTGCAGGCGACGCGCTGAACCACTGCCTCGCCCAAGCCCAGGTGGGTCACGGGTTGCGGCTTCTGAGCAGCCTCGGCGGCGGCTTGCGCCACCCGCTGCACGGTCTGTTCGAAGAAATCCCGGTCGAACATGGCGCCGCGCAGACCATGCTCGTCAAGCAGTTCCTGCGCCCGGCCATCGGCGTAGGGAGCGTCGTGCTGATGCAAGCAGCAAACCATCGCTCGCTCGCGCGGGGCGCCCACGGCTTGAGCTAGCGTCTCGCGCCAGCGATCGTAGGCGTCGTTGCGTAGTTCACACCAGTCCAGGCCAAGAAGCACCACCGGTTGGCCTGCGCCCCAGAAGATGAGGCCTTTGGCGAAGAGGGGATCACCAATCGTCTTCGCCGGAGGTTGCAATCCGCCTAAAAGCGGATGCCCTAACGGCGGAGTGACGTCGACCGAAAAGGTTGCGATCCAAAAGCCCTCCGCCTCGGCGGCGGACGTCCAGCAGGCGGCGCCAGCAGCGACCGCCAACGATCCCAGGGCTTGCCGGCGAGAGAGCCTATCCCCCATGATTCCTTAACCTGCGCATGAGGTCGTGCACCGCCTCCTCTAAATGGCTCAGC
>CAYWIS010000157.1:14389-14668 GCA_964458385.1 uncultured Pirellulaceae bacterium | reverse complement strand
AGTCGTTACGAATTCGATAGTAAATGTTCCGCCCCACTTGATGCGAAGTCACCAGGCCGCCGTCTCGAAGCAGCGCCAAGTGATGACTGACGCCCGGTTGGGTCTGGCTTAACCGCTCCCACAACTCTCGAACGCAAAGCTCGCCGTGCTCGACAAGCATCGTTAAGATGCGAACGCGAGTTTCATCCGACAACAACTTACCGAGAAGTACAATCGACGATATTGCGTCTTGGTTCGTATCCGTCGCTTCCGCGTAGATGGGGTGGGAGGCAGGGGTCG
>CAYWIS010000157.1:2361-14379 GCA_964458385.1 uncultured Pirellulaceae bacterium | reverse complement strand
GGAGATCATGCTCATACTCCTTATTGAGAAAATGGACCATGCACAGCCACAAGGGGCTTCCATCTCCCTCTGGCCGCCGTCCCCTGGCATTAGAGGATAAAAGGACATTAATATCTTTAGTATGTGAACCCGTTTGCGCTTGTCAAGTGATGGGCATCCGCATCACGAGTTCCTCGCCGGCGCCAAGAGAAATTGGTTCAATTAAAGATCGCCATCGCCCGTAGAAAATCGCTTATGGCGGTTGTATGAGCATCTCTACGACGCTAACGTGCAACGAGCGACCGTTGCACTCAGGAAACCAACTTTTTGATAAAAGATCGCGCTAGGTTAGCGTTCATCCGCCCAGAAAGGGAATTACCGGCAGTTTGAGTTTGGGCGGCGCGTCTTTTCTCTGCATCGCGATCTCCGCGTGGAGCCCCAAGCGACCATTCGCTTCGGTCAGCTCGATTTCGGCTCCACGCAGCCAACCGAGCAACGGAGGCCGGTATTCAGAGGCCGATACGCCGCGCGCGGTTGTGACCCAGTGACGTTCTCCGGCAGGGTTCGACTTACACTGGTAGTCTCCTCCTAACGAGCAGACGAGTCGCACATCAAGCAAGCGTTCGGCCTCAGCCAATGCGTCAGCCGGAGGAACATGCAATTGATGAATTAATGTGTTCAACAACCGCAAGTTTCCATTCGTGGCGGTTACGGCTCGCTCGTGGAAGAACTCATTGATCCATGTGGTATGTTTCGCCGCAACGAGATCGCTAATGCGCGCCCGCGCCTTGGCCGGCGCCGCGTCGTTCGTGACGGCTAACTGAGACGTCACGCGGCGGAGCAGATCCGGATCAAAAGCCAGCACGGAGAAGTCGCCCACTTGTCTCCGCCAAACGCCAAGAGGAAGTTGGGAGTAGCCATACTGATCCGGCGGCGGTGAGAGTCCCAGCGGAAGTAGGTCGACAAAACCAGGCTTAGGCGTCGCTCCCAGATACCCCGGCACCGTGCGGAGAAATGCCAACGGTTTAATGACGCCAGGCCAACCTTGCATGCTGACGCGTGGACTATCTTGCACTCCCAGGAACAGCAAATGCGGCGGCACGTCAGCAGCAGACGCGCCTCCTTGTAACGAAATTTCCGCCGACAACAAATTCCCTTCGATCGGCAAGAGAGATTGTGTTGTCGGCGGCCCTAAATAAGTGAGATAGGGCCCGAGAATTTCTTCCAAAAATGGTGTACCGTGCGCGTCGACGGTAATCCGCTCCACCCCATCATCTCCCCGCGGCGTCCGTTTCAGTCCAATTACCAGCGATTCCAAATCTCGCCATTGGTAGGCCCAGGTTCGCGCCGCCGACGTATAACGGCGAGCTTCACTGGGCGTGACGGAAATTACGGGGGTGTCCGTGATTGGAAGGAAATTCCCTCTCGATCCGCGCAGCGAGTCGTAGACGCGGTCGCCATCGATGACCACATGGCTACCATCAGGACGACGGTTGAAATCGGCAGGCAGAAAACCACCATTGATCAGATCGTCGAGGGTGGCGTTCGGCTTTCCTTCCGCCTTAGCGGCTAATCGAGCTATCTCGACGAGTTCGATATCGGTTGTGGCCCGCATCCGCCGCGGCAATTCAATCTGGTAGTGCGGTCCTACGAGACCGTGAAAAAACTTACGTGAGAAATAAGCGAAAATCGCATCGCCACGGCTAACCGGCATTTCAACACGAACGCGGCGGAATTCGTCAGACGCGCCAAGCGATCCCGTTCCATCGCGAACTTCAAAAAAACGCTCCACCAACGCTTGTGACGTGGTCAGCAAATAGTATTCGCCGTCGCGAACAAAGAAGGAGCGGAGCCGATGATCCGGC
Source organism: uncultured Pirellulaceae bacterium (assembly GCA_964458385.1). Classification (GTDB taxonomy): domain Bacteria; phylum Planctomycetota; class Planctomycetia; order Pirellulales; family Pirellulaceae; genus JAHWKS01. The sequence goes on along the minus strand of CAYWIS010000157.1, from coordinate 12,535 downwards.
GTCGATACAAACGAAACGCTCCGACCACCAATTTGCAGTGTTTGGCTGACCGCGCCGTTCTCCTTCTCGCGTTCTAGCGCCTTCGTACGCTCGCTGGTGATCGCCGCCGAGACCAAGAATGGATTCTTGGCCTTAATCACCACGCCCATTGCCGGCCCTTCGTGCAGGTAGGTGTCGCGTCCGAAAATCGCCAGATCGTCCACCACATGCTCGCCCACTAAATCCAGCAAGGTCGAGTAACGAACAGCCAGCCGCTGCTCGACTCGCTTCATCGCTTGGGTGTCATGGGCCCGAAGTGAGATTAAACGACTTAGTGCCCCACCGTGCTCCTCGGTCAAATGGTGCAGCCAGATGAAATTCGAAATATTACCGAAGCGAATGTAGAAGCATTCTTCGGGCACCCGCATTGCGATGGGTTCGATTTCGACGTCAGCCGGCGGATCGGCAACCGGTGTAGCTGGCCAGACAATCTCGTCGGGAGGGGGTAAGGTTGCTTCCTCATACGGAACAGCAGACCGAAGCGTGTCGATCATCACGTCGCGACGCAGGTCCTCAACGCCCATTAACAGGTCCAGCGTTCGATCCACCCGCGCCACGGCTTGCGGTTCACGGAGCGACGCCGCCCGTTCCAATCCCAAACGGCGTCCGAGCATGTTTGTCAGGTAGGTTTCCACAATCGGTGGGTAATCCCCTTCCTGCATCTGTTCGCGAGCCGCCAAGGAATACTCTTGCCACCATGCACGAAGCAACCGGTCGTCGCCGCGCAAAGTCGGCCGCGGATAGACGACAAATTGCCGTGGCTCGAGCGCGTCGATTGTGACGCGAAAGGGAGTGTCGCCTTGGAAAAGGAAGTAGACCGTCACTTTGGCCGGCATTTCGCGTGCGATGGCGCCCAGCAGCGGCCCTTTCGACAGCAGCTCCCCGAACATCTTGCGTACGGGAGCCGCCGAAACCACCGGGTAGAGCACTCGCCCATGTTCGCCGGTCACCAGAACGTCGTCACGTCGGAGGGTGGCAGCCGATGCAGGCAGGTTGAGCGTAATCCGCGCAACTCCGAATGGCCGCCCGGCATACGCTTCTACTACGGCCGGCGGCTGTGCCTGGGCTGGTGCTATTGTCGCGGTCCCCGCAACCATGCCAGCCAGGACGCCCAGCAACGCAGTTCTTGACCAATCCATGTTAGAAATGTTCCTGCAAATTGCGGTTGGCGACGAGGTTCTCCTAACGCTCGTCATAACATTCGGCGGCCAATCTCATCGAGAACAGCCGTTGGGGCCATCGACTTGACGGAAAGTGTAGTGATCGGCGGCCAAGAGTTGTGACACGCCGTTGGATCTCCTCTCGCAAGGAAACCGTAATTTCACTACGCTTCCCGCCATCCAATGTCCGACCAGCTTAGTGATTATGCTACCATAGACGCCGTGTACGCGGGAGACGAACGCGAACCCCATGGCATTGCTTATAGGAACGGATGAAGCGGGCTACGGCCCCAACTTAGGCCCGCTTATCGTCTCAGCTTCAGCGTGGCGTGTGTCGAACGAAGCGCTGCGCCGCGATCTTTACGATCTCCTTCGCGAGTGCGTTTCTCCTGAACCAGTGCGTCCGGGCCAAGATCTGCAGGTCGCTATTGCCGACTCCAAAACGCTTTACCAACCCGGCGGCGGACTTGCGGGATTAGAGCTGGGTGTTTTCACCGCGCTACGCGTATTGGGCCTTCACGTGGACCGCTGGCGCGACATCTGGCGCACGCTGAACCCCACAAGCAATTGCCCGTTGGCGTCGGCGCCATGGAATGACGATTACGACGCGCCGCTTCCGATAGAAGTCGATACTCGCCTCTTGGATGAATGCGGCCGTATCCTCGCCGCGGGCCTCCAGCAAGCCGGAGTCCAGCTGGCGGCGCTTAGATCGGTCGCTGTTTTTCCCGAGGAATGGAACCACCTTTTGGAGCAGCACGAAAGTAAAGGCGCCGTGCTCTCGCACATTACATTAGGGTTGGTCCGCAGCTTGATTCCGCCCTCTGCCGATGAACCAGTATTGGTGATCTGCGATAAGCATGGAGGCCGTAATCGATACGGCCCTTTGCTTCAGCACTTCTTCCCGGAGACATTGGTCGAAACGCACGCCGAAGGCCGAGCGGTCAGCATTTATCGGTGGGGGCCAGCGACAGGACGAGTCGAAGTCCGCTTTGCCGCCAAAGGCGAAACCTTCCTGCCGTCGGCGCTCGCTTCGATGGTTTCGAAGTACCTGCGAGAACTGGCGATGACGGCGTTCAATGAGTTTTGGCGCCGGCACAAACCCAATCTGCGCCCTACCGCCGGCTATCCTGTAGACGCCAAACGTTTCATGAACGAGATCGGCGAAGTACAGCAGATGTTGGGAATCGCGGACAGTCAAATTTGGCGCAATCGATGACCTCACGTCGATACGTTGGCGTTAACCCCGCATATCTCAGTCCCATGTTGAGGACGGTAGAAGCCTTAGAGCGGCCATCGTTCATCGTCCTAACGTTTGCCTTGCACAATCCCTATGGCCTTGGACCGTAAGGGCGTCGGCCACGTTCGCGCAAGAAAGAAGCCGGCGGGGCTCCCGTCGGCTTGCTGAAGTTGCTGCTTACACGGCGCGATGCTTAATTGATCGGCTTGACATTCTCGGCGCGAGGGCCTTTCGGTCCGCGGCCTTCGGTGAACGTCACCTTTTGACCTTCGTAGAGGTCATCGAACCGGACATCGTCCAGGTTCGACAGGTGGAAGAAAATGTCCGGCCCGCCATTGGTCTCAATGAATCCGTAACCTTTGTCCGTGAGCCGCTTGATCGTACCTTCAGCCATTCGCGTAACCACTTCATAAAAAAACATGCGGCGTCAAGTTCGCCGAGCTGGCGAGATCACAGCAAGACGCCAAAACTTGCAGGATTGTATCATCCCCCCTTTTGCGAGTCAAAGTGTTCTTGCAAGAAAAAAATGAGCGAAAAATGGAGTTGTGGGGCCATAATTTTTCACTCGAATTAGGACGCCGCGTCAAAGAGTTTCTAAACCTGAATCTTCGGGAAAAATACCGACATCATCATCTTTCCGAAATCACGTGGTTGTCAGTGATCGTACGGGAACGTCAAAACAAGATAAAACGTTTGTTTACTCTGACTCAGATATTGTAAAGTGCGATATTCAAATGATTTTGAATGACCCACGCGACACAAGATCGGTTTCCCAAGATAACAAGGAGAAGCATGGCCGAAGCGCCAATTGGCCGAGTGTGGCGCGACCGAGGCGACCGCACTCGGCCAACGCAATTACAAAGACGTGCCCGTGTTTAAGACGCGATCCGTTTTCAAGACTTCTGGCCGTTAACGAAATATCGCGGCCTATCGAAGAAATTATTCTCGGTGCACAAGCTTGTGCACACTTCGAAGATGTTCGCGCTCCCAACGAGGCGCTTACTTCGCCGTTTCCACATAAAGCGGCAAGTGCCGGTAATAAACCTCGAGGGACAAAAGATTGAGGGTGGTCACGTAGAGGCGGCCGCAGTGAGGCCCCCAACGATCGGGCACTGGCGTTCGAGGATTCCAACTACCGGCCATCGGCCCCGTCTTCTCTTGCGATTCGATTAGCATGGGATGGAGTTGCTCATTCCACGTGCGCCAGTAGTCGCCTCCCATGTGAAAAAGTACTTGAGTAGCGTAATACCAGTAGTAGGCGTCTCGCTGGGGTTCTCGGCGAGTGCCAATCGCCGGCGGGTGGGAAAGCAAGTACTCGGCTCCAGCCACCAAATGAACATTATCGCGTTTCCATCCCGTATAAAGCCGCATTAGAAGACCTACCGACGTCATCGTCGGATTCGGGCGACGGCCATGACGTTGCTGGGGCGTGTCAGGCGCCAAGGGATTGTAGACGTACAGATGGCGTTCCGTAGGAGATTTCTGCGCGCTATCGAGCCATTTCTCCACATTCCGAAAAGTTTCGGATGGAACATCCAAGCCGGCTAATTCACCGCTCTTGAGCGCCATCATCATCCAGCCCGTCACGGACGTATCGGAGTCGTAGTTCGGTGAATACCGCCAACCACCGCGCGATTTGTGCTGGCTGGCGATGATAAAGTCCATTGCCTTCTGGGCTGGCTCGCGAAGCGAGGGATCTTGGGTCATGCCGTAAGCCTCGGCCATGGCGATACTTGCTACGCCATGGCTATACAGCCACATCGCGGCGTCGCTGGGGCCTCCGGTGCGAATATAAAAATCCCCATCGGGCTTTTGATGACGCACCAGAAATTCCAATGCTTTACGAACCGTATCTTTGTACTTTCCATGCTGATGCGTGTAGCCGCCGCCTTGAAACGCTAGAAGTGCAAGCCCCGTGGCCGCTGTGTCCGATTCCAAAGTCGCCGTTTCGTTTTCATACCCTGGGCGTCCGCGACCAAAGTTGGCAAACGACCAGCTTCCATCGGGCATCTGATGCTTTGCCAGAAACGCCAAACCGGCTTCGATCGCCTCTTCAGTCATCGGAGGAAGACCGCCTCCGCCGCTTTGTTCGCCTTCGTTCTTTGGACGCAAACGCTGCGCAAAGGCTTCGGTTGGCGCAACGGCCGTAAGATTTACTGCCGGCGTTCCTCCCACCTCGCGTCGCACAAAACGGGCGTCGCGGAAGTGAATGGTCTCCGCGTCGGAATGACCACGACGGTTCGCTAATCCGGCGTCGGATGTCAGCGTTTCTCCCAGCCCACCAGGACCTTCCGGAGTCGGTACGTTGACCGGACGCGCGCCACGGGCGGCCTCAAACGCCCATTGGCTCATATCCATATCACTCATGGTGTCGAGATTGCCGACCACGGCGGCCATATCGGGCGCCGCGTTATCAACAGTAGGAGCGCCCGACGACACAACAGGAGCGGCATCGGCATCTACGCCGCCCGCTAGCGCGACACGCATTTCACGTCGGCCGATAGCTCCCAAGTTGGATGTGTCGGCCAATAGCGGACCGTCGGCGGTAGCCGACGAAGCCGCGCGGCGGCCAAGTTGCGGCCCTGCTTGGCCGGGTCGTGGAGCATCGACCGCCGCAGGTCCTTCCACCGCCCCCATTGACCCAGTAACCGCTTGCGCCAACACACCACCAGCCACGGGCGCGTTCAAATCACCAACCGATGCCGCTAACGATGGTACGTTCGGTTCGCCTCCTGATTCAGGCGCGCCGGCCAACGTCGGCGTGTCAGCTTGCGGAGCAGCGAACTGGGGGCCTGCGGAGGACCGCGTACGCGACAACGAGCCTCCTCCCGCTTCTGGAACGCCGGGAGCAGCGGCTGCCATCTCCGCGCGAGCAACTTGTGCAGCGCCAGCCATTGCAGCATCACTTGGCTCCGACGCTGGTCCTTCTAACGCGGCGCCAATCGGCCCGCTTGCAGCCGGCGCATCAGAAGAGTCAGCCGGCCCTGCCGTTCCACCAGCAGCGGCTAACGAAGTAAGACGTTCGTCTTCGTCCTCTTCCTCTTCAGTTGGAGTGTTATTCCCCGGCGACGAAGGCGATGCCGCTAACATTTCGGCCAAAGGCGCGGCCATTTCAGGGCTACCGCCTGTTGCCGAGCGCGCCCGTTGCGCCGGGAGACTCTCATTGCTAGGATCGCCGGCTCCGCCTCCCGCTTGCGCCGCTCCAGGAAGAGCCTCCAAAGTTTCCGCCCGCGCGATCTGTGTTGGCGACACCGAGGTAGCTCCACTTACTTCCGATGTCGGCCCTGTCTCGATCGCCGTGCTAGGTCCGCCACTGATTGGTTCTCCGCCGCCGAGACTCGCAGAAACGGCGGCCAAGGCGTCGAGTTGGGGGTTAGGCCGCGGCGGTTCGCCCCCTCCGGCGCCCTCGGGCGCGGCAGCCATATCAGAAATGTCAACCGAAGCAAGCGCCACTTCGGGAGCACCCGTGGCCGCACTCCTCGCTGTAAGTCGAGATTGCTGCTCAGAATTCAACTCGGGCTGCCCGCCCCCTGCCGCGCGGCTTACCCCTTCGGTGGCGACAATTCGCGTGGGTCCAACATCAACTTCCACCGTTCCCGCCGCGGCCGAAACAGGGGAAGATTCAGCCTGACTGTCGGAGCGAGCCAATGCGGCGCTACTGCTAGCGTTTATCTCGGCGGGCTGGTCAGCTCCCAAAGTGTTCGGCAGGGGTACATCGGTAGCTTGCAATGTAGCGCTGGGCGCCTGGTCGCCAGCGTTTGCGCGCGCAACAAGCGCCGGAGCATTGGGCGAAAGCTCAGGACCCGAATTGGCCGAACGCGACGTGGCGCGCGTCGCCGAGGCAGACGCTACTGCCGACGCGCCCGCACTTGTGGGTGCTGCGCGGTCAAGATTCACGGAAGCGCCCAAGCCGGCCACTCCGGTTTCACCTCGCGAGAGCGCCATCTGCGCCGGTTGCAGCGACGGTTGACGGGAAGATTGCGTCGCTTCGGCCAACGCTGGACTTTCAACCGGCGTTGGTGAGACCGCAACAGTAGCGGTCCGAGACGCACGCGCCGGGCTTGCCGTCGGCGACGCTGCGGGATTTGTGGTCGGAACAGCCGCTGTTTGCGCCCGCGTTGGTGAAGGCCTAGCCGTTTGTCGCAATGAACTATTGGCCGGCGTTTCGAGCGGCAGCGAGTGTTGCGTCACCGTAGGGCCGCTAGTCGCCTGACGCGCCACGGTCGACGCGGCGGGACGAGGTTCAGCAGGTGTTGAAGATGAAGTCGGCGCCACAGACGGCGCCGGAGTGGCGGACGTCGCGACATCGGGTAGCGTCTCAAGGGAGCGTCGTTGATTGGGTGTCGGCGTGGGCGTCTGAGCGATTGTCGGAGCGGTTTCCGCCGGCAAGCGGCGCGTCATCGTTTGCGTGTTGGCTGGCGAATCGAGCGTCGTGGAAGTTGTTGTGGTTGGTTCGCGCACGCTGGGCGCCGCCTGCGGCGCACTGGTCGTTTGCTGCGCGATTGCGGTGTTGCTTGGTTGCGGGACGGGAGCCGGCGTGGTCGACGGCGCCCCCGGCGCGTTCATAGGTTGGGCTTGCGTATTCGCCACGGCCACTTGCTGCGTTGATTGCCGCTGAACTGGCTGGGTTGCCGAGGTGTTAACGGCCGGCGAAGGTGATTGGTGAGTCTCGCGGCGCGCCAGCGGCGTTGGTGTCGCTTGTTGTGCCACTGCTGGCGCCGGAGTTTCGTGCGGTGTCGTACGTTGGACGACGGTTTCGATTGTCTGCCGCGGAATCGGACTTGTTTGGGGCGTAATCGATGGCGTAGAAGGAGTTGGTTGCGGAGTGCGACTCGGCGTGGGGGTCTCGGCAGCGACTGCGACTTCAGGACGCGCTTGGGTTGCGGTGCGTTGTTGAGGCTGAGAGGCGGGGGCTTGAGCCACAACCGGCGCTGTGGGTGAATCCACCTGCCGTCGCTGCACTTGGGCCGCTGTTACCGAAGGCGCCTCGGGTGTCGGAACCGAAGTTGGCTCCACCGGCGTCGGCGATGCGGTTTGCCGAGTAACAGCCACACGGCTCGGCTGGACGTCTTGCGGTTGATTTGGCTGCGCGGCGGCAATTTGCGGAGCGGGCTCCATTTCGGAACGCGGCGCTAGTTGTGGCTCGTTAATGCGACGCTCTAGGGTAGGCGTAGCTGTCGTTTCGGGAATTGGGCTCGGCTGTGTTTCGCGACGCGCCAACTGAACCTGCGATGCTTCCTGAGAAGTCGTGGGCGTTTGATCAACGGTGCGGCGTTGCGGCGACGTCTCGGCCGCCTGTCGTTGCACCAGCGTCGGACGAGGCTGTGGAGCTTTGCTTTGCTGGCTTGCAGCGGGTGTGGTCGCTGGCGAAGCTACCGCTTGGGCAATGGCCTGCGGAGCGGTCTGTGTTGTTTGCCGGCTGAGTTGTGACTGTTGCTGGCTGATCCGCGGCAGCGTTTCCGAGGGGCGCCGTTGTTCAACTTCGGCCGGTTTCACGGTTAACTCCGGCTCCGGGACAGGTTGCGGCTGCGGCTGAACTCGTTCAAACGGCCGCGTTTCTTCCAGCGGCTCTTGTTGCAGTTCCTGAGCCTGCTCTGGTTCTGGCGTTTCGGTTTCGACGGGCCGCAGAAAATCTTGCTGTCGCCGCTCTTGCGGATTGGTGAAGTGATGGTAATCAGGAAGCACCGTCCGACGGTGAACCACATCGCGCACTTCCCGATTTTCAGGAAACACCTTGCTGAAAATGGTGCTTTCGAACATCACGACTCCAAGCACCAAATGCAGCAGCAGGCAGACGGCCAATGAAAACTGCACCGCCCGGCGCATGAATCGGCGATCCACGAACCGGGCCAGGATCATCATGGCCCCAATGACAATGGGCGTGAGGATGAGCCAAGTAATCGCATTCGCCCACCAGCGCAAATCATTAAAACGGAGGTAAGCCAGGATCAAACCGATCAGAAAACCGCCTAACAAAACCAACGCAAGCTGAATCGGCCAAAGCTGTTCCTCGAACGGCTCGGTACGCGTCAGCTTTTGTTTTCGGATAACGCGGCGGACTTTGCTCTTAGCCATCTTGGTTCAGGCTCGTGGCGCAAACAGGTAACGCGTGTACCCTGGGTCAAAAATTGCAACTACTCGTCACCTGCCGTAGTTACGACGTAACTCACAACTCCGGTCTTGTTGCACAAGTTCATCACGGCCACCACGTAGTCGAACACCACAAATTTGTCGGCACGAATCACCACCGATTGGCCAGCGGGATTATTTGCCACAGCCTGGCGTAACACGGTCTCCAATTCGAAAGCGTTGAGCGTGCGTCCATCGACAAAGTATCGACCTTCCCGATCGACGTTGACGAATACCTCGCGCGGCTCGGCGATCAACGGCTGTGCTTCCCTGGCGCTGGGAAGCGTGACTTCCAATTCGCGATCTTCCTGGGCAAAACGCGTCGCCACCAGAAAAAAAATCAAGAGTTGAAAAACGATGTCGATAAGCGGCGTCATATTGAGCATGCCAATCGCATCGCCTCTTTTCAGTTGGACAGCCATAGAGGTTGCAAGAGAACAGGCGCTGGCGGGATGAAATTACTTAGGAGCGGGGGCGGCAGGACGACGGGCCTCCACGGCAGGAGGCGGCTCCACCGGCGGTTCCTCGACGTCGCCGGGTTGCCGACTAAAGCGTACGCGCCCTTCGTAGCGTTCGATTTGCGGAAGCAAGTTGAACATCAACTCGTTAATCTGGTGAAACAGCGACTGGATCCGTCCCTCGAAATAGTGCGCGATGATGGCTGCAGGAATCGCGACGCACAAACCGCCAAGCGTCGTCACAAGGGCAATGTAAATGCCCTCGGCAAGAAAGTCGGCCTTATTCTGACCGGGCGCTAAGCGCGTGGTGTCGTGGAATGCAATAATCATCCCCCACACCGTTCCTAACAAACCAATCAAGGGCGCAACAGCCGCCGACATCGTCAACCAACGGACATTAGCGTACAGTCGTTCCGCCTCGCGTTGGCTGGACTCGGCTACCGTATGTTCAACTTCCGAATGGGGGCGGCCAACCTTCAGCAGCATCGCCCGAATGACGTTAGCCGTGGCCGACGGATGCTCCTGACAGATCCGATACGCCTTCCGCGGATCAAACCCGCCCGCGGTCGACAACCGGCCAAGCGCCGTTATCAGTTCTTGGGGAATGACGCGCGAGCGACGTAACGCTAACGCCCTTTCGATAGAAACGGTGACGACCAAAATCGAAAGAAACGCCAGCGGAATCATAAACGACCCGCCGGAAATCAAAAGTTCTAAGATATTGATCTCGTCTTTCGAGTTGGGCCCAGGCGGTGGGGATGCTGGTATTGCCGGCGGGGTGTCCGCCGTCTCATCGCCACCTGTATAGGGGGCCGGTCCGGCGTTGTCACTCGCGTCTTGAGCATGCAAAGTTGCGGCGTGGCGAAACGGCGATATGCCCATAACTAAGGCTAACGCCCCAACCAGCATGACAATCAAGTTTCGAGGAATTGCAACGTTTCCAAACATTCAAGGAACTCCCGATTAGCCGGGCCAGAAGGGCGGGGGCTCTTAGAACAACGCGAGGAGTAGCGGAACGGTTTATTATAACAAGTGGGCTTTCTACACACCGAATGTGACGCAACGAATTGTGAATTTGAACTTTTGATGGCGGGGCCCCAAGAAGGGGCAAAGGAACGATTTCTGTTTTCACCCTAAAGTTATTCATCCGA
>CAYWIS010000157.1:0-2351 GCA_964458385.1 uncultured Pirellulaceae bacterium | reverse complement strand
GGCGATGTCCTTTACGTCTGTTCGATTGGCTTGATTTTCGACGAGTCGCGCCATCGAAGAGCGTTCTACGAGCAAGGTTCAGGATCTCATCGAAGGCCGTTGACGCGGCAACGTGCGGGAATCACAATCGCCCCGTGCCACTGCTTCTCTTTTTCACGTTGTATTAAGGACCCGGAAAATGAAGCGTTGCGATTATCTAGCGATTGTGGCTCTCGGCCTTGCAACCGTTACGGCATCGGTTAGCGCTGAGGATGCCCCTAAGCACGCTGCTGTTACGCCCGCGCCGCGAGAGGGGGGGTGGATGCAGCGTCATGAGAGTTTTAATCGACGCGTTAAACAAGGGAATGTGGATTTGATTTTTATTGGCGACTCAATCACTCAAGGCTGGGAAGGCGCTGGCCGCAAAGTATGGGAAGAGTTCTATAGCAAACGGAATGCGGTCAACTTGGGAATCGGCGGCGATCGGACCCAGCACGTTCTGTGGCGATTGGAGAATGGCAACATCGACAACATCGCCCCAAAATTGGCGGTCGTGATGATTGGCACCAACAACTCGGGCGACAATACTTCGCAGGAGATCGCCGATGGCGTGGAGGCGATTGTCAAGAAGCTCCGCGCCAAACTTCCTAGCACCAAGGTCTTGGTCCTGGGAATTTTTCCGCGTGGCGCCGACAACAACGACAAGCGCCGACAAGTAAACATTGGCGCCAATAAGCGTCTCGCCGAACTTGCCGACGGCGAAATGGTTCACTACCTGGATATTGGCCCAGCCTTCCTTTCTGATGCCGGAACTCTCTCGAGAGAAATAATGCCCGACTTGTTACACCTGAGCGAGAAAGGGTATCGCCTGTGGGCCGAATCGATTGAATCCAAGGTGGCGGAACTGATGGGCGAGAAAGCGTCCGGCTAACGACCGGCGCACAATTCGGCGATACCGTTAGAAATCGCTGGCGTGCTACGAACGGCAAACCGTCCACATACAAGTCGAGCAAAACGATTACCACAACGAGGAAGCTGCCCTACGCTTCCTCATCTACCGGCGGTCCCGCTACGCGCAAACGATCGGTGGTGCTAGCCCGTTCGTTCAACGTGTCGTAGTCTCCGGCAGCGTTCGGCCTCTCGCCATCATCGGTGCTCCAAGCAGCGGAGGCCAACTCTCGATTCCAGAGCATTTGCAACTGGTGCGGCGTAGCAGCCTCCTCCTCGAGTGGAAAACGAAGTAGGCGCCCCAATTGTGTTAAGCTCGCTAATTGGAAGCGGTGGTAATTGTACAACTCTTCTTCGTTGACAAAGACGGAGACCTCGGCATCACCTCGTAAATGGCCAGCGCCCCCCACCACAACTCGAAAATGATGGCGAAACCCACGCCGCCGCGGATGGATGGAAATGATATGAATCATAGTCAAGCGCCTTCGAAAAATGGCTTCTGAGACCGATCTGCGCCAGGGGGAAAGGGGTTCTATAAGAAAGGAAGCTATAAGGATGTCCCGTACCGCCTCTATTCCTATAGTACCGTAGATCCCGCTTGTGAAAACCAACCATGGCAGGTCGTGGGTCGCACACCCAATTGTGGCCTTATTGGCCCTAATCATTGCCCCCGTTTCGCTTTATCATTGGGCCAATCGACTATGGGAAGATCGGGTCAAAGGCCTGGAAGCTCCCATCGCCGGCCGCGAGGGTCAGCCGCTTATCGTGCGAGATCTGGCCCAGCGGATGGTGCATGCCCCCGGTATACGTCCCCAGGCGTTATATCGCGCCGACCAAGTGCCCCTCAGCGCAAGCGACGAAGTTGTAGGGATCATTATCAATGGGCAGCCACGGGCTTATCTTCTCGAGGCCATGCGAGATCTTTTGCATAGCGTGGTAAACGATGTGGTTGGAGGACGCCCCGTATCCATCGTGCGCGATGCAAATGAAGGGCAAGTTCGCGTTTTGGTGGCGCGCAAAAAACGCCGCAGGAATTACTCGGTACACGGTGAACCATCGTCCTTGCCTGTAGGCATTGCTGGGGAGATAGGCGGTCAGTTGCTCTTTTCGTATCGAGGCGAGGATTATTTTGTTGGCGAAGAGGCGCCCGGGCTGACCGATTATCCCCACGCTCGTTGTACTTGGGCCAGTTGGCGCGAGGCTTACCCCGAAACCGATGTCTACGTGGGCGAACTGTATCCGGGCGCTGACTAGCACGAGCCGAGAGACGCTTGTCAAAATACGTGCAAAGTACGTCGGCAGTGGGTAAATTAAGCGGTGTTGACCCCACAACACTCCTCCATTGGCCTCTTCACAATGAACCAGCGCTGCCCCTTCTGCCATCAGGATGTTCCAACTCATCTGTGGCATGCCCACATCGCCGA
>CAYWIS010000156.1:14090-14718 GCA_964458385.1 uncultured Pirellulaceae bacterium | reverse complement strand
GACGAGCCGCCTCGCGCGCCGCCTGCACGGCGGGAAGCAACAGCGCCACCAAAATGCCAATGATGGCGATCACCACCAGAAGCTCAACCAAGGTGAAGGCCGGACGAGCAGCGCCTCGAGCGAGGCTGACGAGACTACGGTTCATGCTAAACTCCTCCGAAGAAAACCCGGGAGTTGCAACCACGCCGTCAAGAAGAGAAGCATCAGTAAATATAGTTACGTTCTTGCGCAAAACGAAAGCTTTTTGCGCCTATGTTTCTTACAAATTGCCAGTTATCAGGTAGCTGCACTTCGCGATCTCAGGACCAATCCGCACACAGGTCTGACCAATCGAGCCTTACCACCATTTGTAATCGCGTCCACCTACAGTGAGCGATGCGATTCGGCCGAAAGTATATAAGTCCCTCAGAGCACAACGCTCGCTTCGATTGCGAAGAAAGGAAGCGAGATGCTTCCTCGCGGTGCACAGCCGGATTCGGGCGATGTTCGCTGCCCGCCGAATGTAACAACAAGGCCCTGCTTACGCTTACGAAGGTCGAGCTACCCCTTGGACTCGTCGGTCTTCGCCAGAAAGCGCACATAACCCCGTTTCTTGATCAAGCGGTGTTTGGCGGCCGCGGGCCGGCGT
>CAYWIS010000156.1:8139-14080 GCA_964458385.1 uncultured Pirellulaceae bacterium | reverse complement strand
GACCCCCAGGCGTCGGATGTCATCCTCGCTTGCGTCTCCCCTCTTTCCGCTGTACTTGGCGCCGTTTGAGCAATTCATGATTGCCGACGATCGCTCACGTCACCCGATGATGTTTGTCATACAATTACGACTCTCGGGCGCGATGGATCAAGCGGCTTTCGAAACAGCTTTGGCCGGGGCCTTGAACCGGCACCCTTTCTTACATGCGTTGGTGCAGCGACGAAAGAAAAATCGTTTGTGCTGGGTTTCGGCAGGCGATTTGCCAACCTGGCTCGACTGGCGTGACGGCGATGCTCCGCTTTCTTGTCCCGCGGGCCGTGAAGCGATCGATTTGACTGCCGAAGTCGGGCTGCGGATCTGGGTCCGCCGTCAGCCCCAGGAAACACGAATCACCGCTCAATTCCACCATGCCTGTTGCGACGGTGTAGGAGCGTACCGTTTTCTTGGCGATTTACTCGCGATCTATGGGCAACTAACCGCATCGGATGACGCCGCGCGCCCGGAGCTTGAGCCGGTCGAGGTGTCGCGTCTTCGAACGCGCTGTCGAGGAGCGTTTGATCTAGCGGCGGGTGACAATCGCCGCGCGTTGGCTTGGCGAGCACTGACCGAAGGTCTGTCGGTAATGACCGCTTGCGCCACGCCCTTGGCGCCGGGCCGCAATGGATACGGGCAGCGGTTATCTCCGTTTCCCTCGATACAGTCCTACACCTTCGCCCGCGCTGAGCATGAGCAACTACGTCAAGCGGCCATGCAACACGGGGCGTTGCTCAACGACTTGCTCTTGGCCGAGTTGCTTCATACAGCGCGAGCTTGGAACGAGCGTAAGACCGGCCGACGGGGTGGGAAGTTTCGGATTATGATGCCGACCGACTTGCGCACCACGGACGATTACCACTTGCCAGCAGCCAACAAGGTCAGCTTCACCTTCATCACCCGGCGTTCGACTGACTTGGACCGTCCCGAGGAACTTTTACGCAGCGTTCGTCGCGAGACGGTGGCTATTAAGAATGAGCGCCGCGGCTTGCGATTTGCCGATATGCTTGCTTGTGGTTTTTCGTTGAAGGGTGTTGTTCCGCTGATGCTGTCGGTTCCGTTTTGCTTGGCGACGGCGATTCTTTCCAATGTTGGCGATCCCAGTCGCCGCTTTACCGCGCGTTTTCCGCGGCGCGGCGGCCGGGTCGTGTGCGGCGATGTGGTTTTGGAAGAGATTACCGGGGCGCCGCCGCAGCGCTATAAGACGCAGGCGACCCTTTCGGCCTTTGCCTACAATCGGCAATTGACGCTAAGTCTTCGTTGCGATCCGTTCTCCTTCGCCCCCGAAGATACGCAGGAGTTCCTCAATCTATACGCCGCACAACTAGGCCGCCATTTGACAACCACCGCGCCAGCGGCGATCGAACGTGAATTGACGACCGTTTGAGCTGGCGGCAGAAGCATGCCCGCACCCGAGCCGTGGAGACCATGGACCACCGCTTACTTTCCGGCCGGCTGGGATGTGGGACCGGGTGAACACGGGGATTTTCCCGCGAAGTAGCTCCGCGCCGAAGGACGCATCGCCTAACCGGTCATCTCGGGCGACGATGGGTTCAGCGTGCGCCGCGCTATGTTCCATCGTGTGTCGGAGTAGACCGGCGTTAATAAAGATCGCTAGACGTTCGGCAGCGAGGCCTTCTACCACGCAACTTCTGGCCGGGCGTACTCGCGCTCCATGTGGGCGGGCAAACGCCAGACGTGATCGCCATCGCGATTCGTAAAGTACAGATACGAGTTGGAGGGCTGGCGGCCGTGACCATCGGCCCAGAGCGCGTAAAAGTCAGGATGGGCATGAAGCGGACGCCGAGCGTAATTGTGATTACGTGGGCTATCGCGGGTCAGTTGTTTGGCTTTGGTCCAGGTGCGGCCTTCATCGCGACTAAGCCACAGCGCTACCTCTCCTCCAGGATTGTATGGCTGCGGACCGGTTTCGGTCGGTGCGATGACACGCCAGACGCCATCTGGCTCAAGGTACAGCGAGCCGTGGTCGTAGTTGTTGCCCGATGTGGTCAGCGGTCGAAGCGTCCATTGCTCGCCCGTCCAGTGCGCCGTTTGCCACTGGCGGGGGCCATTCTCAGGCCCTGGCTCATAACCGCGACTCGTCAGAAATAGGATCACGGGCCGCCCCTGTTGGTCAAAATTCAAGTCTTTTAAGTAGACCAGGAGGCCGTCGCTTTGCGAGTCGTAGACGAGAGCGAGATTGGCCTTGTCGGTTAAGGGCAGGCGCACTTCCTCTCCCCGCACGGTGCGCCAAGTTTGGCCTAGGTCTGACGTTTCAACGTAGTAGATGTTCGATCGGGCATTGAGTCCTACGGGCCGAGGGTGAAAATCCAAGGCGGTCGCCACGCGCTTGCCCGATCGCCAACTGATCTGGTAATCGCCCATTTCTATTCCGGCCAGCAAGTGCGGCGAACTCCAATCGCGGCCGTCGCGGCTCGTCATCCAGAACAACGTTCGCTGGGCGGAAATTCCTTGGTTCTTGCCACCGCCATAGCGCGTGTGCAGAAATAGAAATCCCTGACCGGGAATATGCCAGGGCTGCGGATACGAGAAGTTTGTTTCAACAATGCGTTCAAATTCTGTAATGTCGTAAGGCCTGACGCTGCGGTGAATATACGACGGGCGCGAGGTCCCATGAGACGCAGAGAAAATCCAAAGGCGCCCCGCTTCGTCCACCAGGAGCGTTGGGTTGTCGTGAGCGTCGTTCGTTTGCTTGTTGAGTAAAACTCGCGGCCGGGGGACCTGCCCCGTTGTATGGTCATAATACGAAACCATGTGCAGCAGTTGCTGTTGATCGCCGGCGCGGCGGGCGGTCGTACCGCCGTAAACAAAGAATGTCTTCTTGGCTTCTGCACAGTAGACGGCTATGGGGATGTGCTGCTGCGGGTACGTCGCCATGCCGCCGCTGTACTTGTACCGGTACTCGTCGTTCGTTGGTTGATTGAAGTACCAAATGCCCCGATAGCCATCGTCCTGCGGCAACTCGTCAGCTCGAACGCAGGCCGTCGCCAGGAGTACGACCGCTAACACTGACATGCTCGCGAACCCCCATTGCAGCTTCATCGAATCTCACTCCTGGCAGAGGCGCCGTGTGTTAAGAGCAACTGTTTGTGGAACGCCGCCGATTGCCGCGCACCGAGAAACGTTTGCGCGGCCAACGAGGGTGCGAAAAAAGATGCGCGGCGCTCTCAACGTATTCGAGTTGCTAAGGGCAGCGTAATCTCGCAACCCAGCAGCGGCAAGCATTGCGCCGCAATCACCAAACGGGAGTAGCCTGGCCCAGTTCGTCGACTCGCCAGAGGGTCCAGGCTAGTGCGACCTTTTCCACATGGATATCGGACTTGCGAGGGGCAATCGCCACTTCCTCCAGCGATAGCGAGGACACTTCATATTCGCGGTGAATACGATCAATGGCCTCCTGCAACTCGGCCTCCACATCCTTTAACTCGCGTAACCGCTCGCGAACGAGGGCTTCCGACTCAGCAACGTCCATGCGTTGCTCTTCGGCCCGGTTCCACTTGCGCACCGCCGTCGACGCCTTACTGACATTAGCACGGCTCGCCAGCTTGCGTCCAAACAGAACACTTGCCAGTGTGGCGCCCCACGATAACGTCGATTCCGTAGCCGCCGTTCGGCTTTGGGCCTGCTCGCGCGTCAGCTTCTTTTGCGCCGCGCGGACTTGCTTCTCCAGTCGTTCGATCTTGGCGGCGTACTTCTTCCGCAATTTCTCAACTTCCAGGTCGCGATGCTCGCGGGCCCGTTGCGCTAGCCGAATACGGAAGTCTTGTTGCGTCTCGCCCGGCCGCGAGTCTTGCTTCAGCGCCGGACAACGCCAGATCGACAATCGTTGCGTGCGGTAGAGGTAGTCGGCCAATTGCTTTTTCCACACATCGTAGTTTTTGACATTGGACAATTCAGCCGGCAACGGCGCCGACGTGTAACCGGGGCGTGGTTGGGTCTCAACCGGCAGGGCATCGCCAGACACCACTTCGGCGCCGTCCCACACATTGTCAGGAACTTTGTCATTGAAGATTCGTAAGAGCGTGCAATCGCGCCACTCGTCCACATCTTTCGATTTCTGCACAAAATGCAGCCGCCCCTGACCGCATAAGGCGGGCCGGTACACCAGTCGGCCGGTCGTCGCGTTATCCTCTTTGGGCCGCAGGTACACTTGATCGACCCGGGGAGGAACCGTCAGTGGAATGCTGGCGTCTCGCGATAGCTCCAACGATTCGATGGCAAGCCGCGTTGGCGACGATTGCCTGGGTGACGCCTGCTCGGTCTGTTTGCGCGGCGCCATGAGCATTTCGATTTGTCGATTGGTAAGCGGGCCGCGCAAATACGAGAGGCACCACCGGGTCTGAAAAACCACGGGGCCATCTTCGTGGACGTTATTCATCAGGAACACGCGGTTGCTTAAGCCGGCGAGCGTAGCCTCCATTGCCGCTCGCTCAAACGGCGCGCCGGTCTGTGCTGCGGCGCCCTCCAAGCCTTCTAGTACGCGGGCTTTGTCGCGTTCGGTTTGCAGTCGGCCAATGAACCAAGTCCCCGCGTTCGATAGCCCCTTATAGTCCAAATCGACGGGGTTCTGCGTGGCTAACACCACTCCCAAGCCAAACGCCCGCGCCTGTTTGAGCAAGGTAAGCATGGGAGTCTTGGAGGGGGGATTCGCCACGGGCGGAAAGTAGCCAAACACCTCGTCCATATAAAGAATCGCCCGCAAGCTGGTTGTGCCCGGCTGCGTGCGAATCCACGCCAGCACCTCGTTCAGCAGAAGCGTGACGAAAAACATCCGCTCGGCGTCCGAGAGATGTGCAATCGACAAGATGGACACGCGCGGTCTGCCTTCGGGCGTATAAAGGAGACGCTTCACATCGAGCGTTTCCCCTTCCAGCCAATTGGCGAACGCGGGCGAAGCCAGCAGATTGTTCAGGGTCATCGCCAGCTTCATCCGGTCTTTCTCAGGAAAGAACGTCTCAAGGTCGACTACGCCCAAACGATTCAACGGGGGCGCCTGAACCTGATGAATGAGCGTAGGCAGGTCCAAGCCTTGCCCTTGCCGCCATGCGCGATCCAGCAGATTGGCGATCAGAATGTGTTCGCGGCTTTGCACCGGATCGGCGTCGAGATTTAAGAGCGCCAGCAAGCCGGAGGCGGCCGAAGTCACACGATCGCGCAAGGCCGTGGCGTCGTTCACAACTTCTGGAGCCGGCGCGTCAAACGATCGCAGCACCGTCAGAGGAAGCCCGGCCTTTGAACCGGGAGTGTAGATCGCCAGGTCCACGGCTTCACGAAAGCGAGCAATCCGGTCGGGCGATTGGCCCCAGGCGGCCAGTCCCTCGCGCCAGCGTTTGGCGGTTTGCGCCGCCAGTTGATCAATGGTCAGCCCTTCCCGCACCGCGGCGCCTTCGTCGATCCAGGGACGAAAGTCCTCGGCGCGTAACTCCGGAAAGGTTAGCAGCAGGTTGCCTAAATCTCCTTTGGGATCGATGGCGATCACGGGAATTCCGTCAAGCGCCGCCTCCTCGAGCAACGACAGGCACAACCCCGTCTTGCCGCTGCCCGTCATGCCCACACAGACCGCATGCGTGGTGAGATCCTTAGAGTCGTAAAGAAGCAACTCGTCGGAAACGGATTTCCGCTGAGTGTCGTAGACCTTGCCCAGATAGAACTCGCCGAGTTTTTCGAAGTCTTGCATGGCCCCATTCTGTCGCATTCAAGAACGACAGGCAATCATTCGCACGGCGGGATGCACACGCACTCGCCCCCTTACCCCCCACATCAGCAACCAACCCGAAGCAAGTTCCACTTGAAACGATTTTGCCGCGCCTGTTGCGTGTCCACGCCTCGCTCCATTTTCTTGACCCTCCTCATAACCGCTTGTAGGATACGGTAGTGAGGGAGCGTT
>CAYWIS010000156.1:0-8129 GCA_964458385.1 uncultured Pirellulaceae bacterium | reverse complement strand
CGATGGGCGTGACCTACTTCAAGCGCTATCGAATGGAGATTGACCTGACCGCCCCGTTGGGCGCCAGAAAGGGGTCAGCGTCCTGGGAGTGGGAGCCGCCTCTTCCCGATGATTATCTGTTCCTGGCGTGGGATCCAGCGCTGCTTGAAGCGCATGCCGATGTCAAGCATCGTAGCTTTTGCCACGAAATTGACGCCCATGTCTTTCCTTGCTTAGCCAATCGCGAGGGTTGCCATCGGCTCATGTGGGACATTTCCCACAGAGATGGATTCATTCCCGAGGCGACGTGGCTTGTGGGTTACCGACCGATCGGACGCCGCCACATTGAGTATTGTGGTACGGTGCAAGGGTTGCGCGACCGGCACGGTCTCGGCGCCGTGCAAAACTTGGGGGTTACGCCTGAGCATCGTGGCCGCGGCATCGGGGCGCACTTACTGCTGGCGGCGCTCGAGGGATTCCGCTGGCGGCGAATCTCGCGGGCCTTTCTGGAAGTGACCGCACAAAACGAAGGCGCCGTGCGTCTTTATGAACGGCTGGGGTTTCGCAAAACGCGCACCTTGTATAAAGCGGTAGAGGTCGCCTGCGTGTAATTGCAAATTGGGCGATTGACCTAGCGTTGGCGAGTAGGCCGCACCGAATCTTGAATGCACGCATGGGAACTGGAGCGTCATCCCCTCGCCGATCCACGTATCACGAAACACGCGCTTTCGCGAGCCAGCGTTTGGCCCATCGTCGTGTATACTAGTCCCCCGTGAACGACGACGAATTTCAGCCGACACAGCGCACCTGGTTCGCCAAATTTCGTGACGCCTTTCTGGGAATTGCGCTGGGCGTCCGTGGGCAAAGCAGCTTTCGGGTCCACTTGATCTGCGCTGTTTTGGTGACGGCGGCGGGTGTGGTGTTGCGCATCGACCGCATGGAGTGGTGCCTGGTGGGGCTATGCATCATTGCGGTGCTGGCGGCCGAAATGTTCAACAGCGCACTAGAACGAATGGCCAAGGCCATTGACCGGCGCCACAATACGGACTTGGGGGCGGCTCTCGACATAGCCAGCGGCGCTGTGCTGATCGTGTCTTTTGGCGCCGCGGTCATCGGTACGATTGTGTTTCTCCATCGCCTTGGCGTAATCCTTACGTGGTGGAGCGCCTGACGTAGGGTTCGGTATAATCGCGGAGACCAGGAATCGCCCAGGCAGTAGACGCCCTTCGACGCTTCGGCCGCTGGTTGCAAGTCCACATTAATGTCGGTGCCACGACGAAACAGCGTACGTGCGCCCTTGGTGTGCGCTGCGAATTTGCAGACAATGGCTCCCAAGTGGCCGCATCGCCTTCGTCGGCCGGCGCGGGCGCTATGAGGCGTATTGTCCTGAGACACCCAGGAATCCACTCTCCCTCGTCTTTTTCCTTGCCGACCGCCGGATGAGGCGCCAACCGTAGCGTGGCTCCGCGAAGACGTAAACCGCCGATCAAGCATCGCCGCTTAGTCATTGCCAAGGAGGGTTGGTATTACCTCCTGGTGCTCGCGTTCATCGTGGGGGGGGCGATGCTGCGCGAGGTCCCCCTCCTCTACTTGCTCGCAGGCATGATGCTGGGCGCGTTTCTGGTCAATGCCCGGATGGCCTCGTTCGATATCAAGCGTATCGACGTTCGTCGCCGCGCGCCCGAACGAGCCTCGGCAGGCGAGACGTTCTCCGTGCAACTTCAGGCCGAGAATCACCGCCCGCGACACGCTGCTTGGGCGATCTCGGCCCGCGACTTTATCGAGCGCGACGATCGCGATGGTTACGCAACCGCGATTGACGTTGAAGTACTGTTTGTGCATGTCCCCGCCAATGGACGCGCAGTCGCCTCGTATCAAGCTACGCTACCCCAGCGGGGGCGGTACGATCTGGGACCGATTGAGATTTCCACAAGGTATCCGCTGGGTTTGCTTCGGGCCTCGGCCACGGTGAACGAAACCAGCACGCTTCTGGTGCGTCCGCGCCCTGGCCGTCTGACGGCGCACTGGAAGAACATGGTCCAATCGTCGCGTATGGGCGCTCACCAATCGCGGCCTAAGCGTGGGACAGCCGAAGGCGAGTTCTATGGCTTGCGTGATTTTCGGACAGGCGACAGCCAGCGTTGGATTCACTGGCGAACGTCGGCCCGCACCAATCAATTGGTGGTGCGTCAGTTCGAACAACCACAAAATTGGGACGCAGCCCTGTTCCTCGACTTGTGGACTCCTGAGCAGCCCGGAGAGTTTGACTTGTTCTGCGAGGAGCGAGCGATCGCGTTTTTGGCCACCGCGGTGATTGACCTGTGTCATCGGGGCGGAAGCCAATTGCTGGTTGGTGTGGCGGGGCAAACCAGAGCGCATCGCCGCGCCACGGCCTCGCGCATGTTAGCCGAGGAGCTGCTTGACGACCTGGCGGAAGTGCACGGCGGTCCTAACGATTATCTGCCGCAATTGCTTGATGAAGCCTTAACCAAGATCCCCCGCGGCGCGAGGGTCATCATCATTAGCACGCGTCCGGCGGAGTTACGTTCGCCCGACCGATTCCATGCATTGCAGACCGCTCCGCGTTCGCAATTGATTCTCGACGGCGCGTTATGGATTGACGCCCGAAGCGACGAAATTAATCGTTATTTCCAATGGCCCGATTAGTCCGAATAGGCAACGGGCGTTACATGAATCGCTTGCCGCTCACCGAACCGCGCCGCTACGGCACGCGCAAGCGTTGAAACCGGCCCTTGGCGGCTATCGCTCGCGATGGCCACGTCGCCCGGTCGATATGAAAAGGCGACCCCGCGAACGGATTCGGCCGACTTTCTCGCGAGCCGCCCCAGGATGGACGAGGCGGCGGCGTCGCCAAGATCACAAAGGGTCCACGCCTTGGATCAATCGCTGACGATTGTATTTCCGGTTCACAACGTTCAATCTTCTCTCGCCCGCCAAGTCGCTGAACTATTGGATGTCGTTTGTGACTTAACCAGCAAGTTCGAGGTGGTTGTGGTGGATGACGGCTCCACCGACCACACGGAGGAAGCTGCGCTGGAATTGGCGTTGCAGTTTCCGCAACTGCGCGTCTGCCGCTTGCCGCAGCGGAGCGGAATTGCCGCAGCCGTGGAGCGAGGTTTGGCCGACGCCCAGGGCGACATCGTGCTTGTCGTCGATAGCCGCGAGCCGCTGCGCACCAGCGACCTGCGCCGCTTGTGGGAGATGCGGAACGATGAGGAACTCATCTCGGCCCGCGCAACGACGCCGCCGGTGATTGAGCCGCGTTTGCTTAAGCAGTTGTCGACGTGGGGCGCCGCCGTCAAACGCCTCGCTGCTGAACAAGATCAACAGGGGGGCGTGCAAATGATTCGGCGTCACGCCATGCGTTCTGCGGCGCCTATCGAAAACGAGGAGGCGGATTTCGCCGTGTCCGAAATTCACCGCACGGACCGCATCCGACGCCGTCCTATGGGTCGCCCGTCCTTCCTGGCGCACCTGAAGCAAATTGCGCTCGGCGAATAGCAAACCGAGAGAGTCTCTTTCGGCCGGTCGCTCCTCAAGTGCGAGCGACCCGCACTACCGCAGAGAAGGCGCCTTTGTAGTTCGGCCAGGCGTTCTCACCACGCCTCACGCCGCCCGACGGTGTGTACCTCCCTGCGTTGCGGACCGTTCTTCCACTTCGCGGCGATAGCAGAGCTCCCAAAGGCGAGCTTGCTTCATAAACGAATAGACGCCGGTAATGACGCAAACTTGGAAACCGGCCGCGCCATCAAGAAATCCCCACCGGATCACATAGGAGTGAAAGAAACGCAGCGGCCCGTTCAGGACCAACTTGACTAGACTCGGGCGTTTGCCAGCGTCGCGCCAAGTGAGGGCCTGATGGTAGGTGTAACGATTGAGCTTTTGAATCATTTGCTCATACGACACCACGCTGTAATGGTCGAAGCGATGCTTCAGCCAACCGGTGTTGCCCGTCGAAATCTCCACCTCAGCATGATCGGCGAAGGTTAGATTGGCGCCGTTGGCATAGCGGCCCAGATCGCGGCGAAAGAGGCGCAATACGCTATCGGTGCCCCATCCACTGTAACGGATGCGGTGGCCAAGAAAGTAGTTGTTGCGTCCAATCCAGTATCCGTCGTGCCGCGGCCCATTTTGTAAGGTCTGACGGATCTCGGCCGCAAGCCGCGGTGTAACGCGCTCATCGGCGTCAACAATGAGCACCCACGGATACCGCGCTTGCGGAATTGCCCAGTTTTTGAAGTCGCCCGAGTTGATGTACTCGCGCTCGATCACACGGCAACCGCCCAACTGCCGCACCAGTTCCAGTGTCCCGTCGGTCGAGCCGGAATCGGCGATCAAGATTTCATCGGCAATGGAGCGCACCGACTCGATGCACGCCTCAATGTTTCTGCGCTCGTTCTTGCACGGAATGAGTACGGTCACTTGGTTTTCCATAGCGGGGTAAATACCATAAGATCGCCCGCCAAGCCAAGATCATTGCTCCGCCAGCCGAGCCAGCCAAGTTTGCACGGCGGCGGCCGGGTCGTCCGCTTGATGGATCGCCGCGCTGACCGCCACGCGCACAAATCCCGCCGCTCGGACCTGCGGGAGACGCTCCAACGTCACACCACCTATGGCGAAAGCCGGAAGACGAATCTCGCGACTGACCTTGTGCAGTAACTCGAGGCCAGGAAACTCGCTAAATTCTTTCGTTGTAGAAGGGAAAGTCGGCCCCACCCCGATATAGTCCGCTCCGTCCAGCACTGCCGCCCGGGCCTGTTCCAAAGAATGGGTTGAAACTCCCACAAGCATTTGCGGTCCAACCACAGCCCGGACATCCTGCACCCGCAATTCTTCTTGGCCGACATGCACGCCATCAGCCCGCGCTAAGTACGCCAAGTCGGGGCGGTCATTCATGATAAAGAGAGTTGCCGTCGTTGCGGTCAGCACTCGCAGACGCCGCGCACGTTCTAAGAGCGTGCGGTCATCCAGCCGTTTATCGCGAAGTTGCAAGATAGGAGCGCCGGCCGTGATTAATGCTGACGCTCGGCGCGTAAAGTCGTCGAGCGACTCCCCTCCATCAAGGAGGATATAAAGCCGCGCCCCCGCCAACCGTTCCAGAGAGCGTCGCGTGGTGTCTAATGCTTTCTCCAGTACATAGGTACGGTATCGTAACGCTTCCAGACGGGGTGCGACCGTGGGCGCCACAACTTTGCTGTACTCCTCAAGACAGCGCAACGACTGCTCCACCCGTTTCCACGCAGCGGCGACCACGTCAGCCGAAGAATGCCGCACCCCCTCGGCAGGAGTGGTAATCTGAGTTCCCACATCCCCCGACGTGTTGCGCATCGTCACGCGGATGTCGCTTGGCAGGTCGCTTAACGCCTCGCGCAAGTCGTGCCGGAGCGTCTTAAGATGTTCCGTCAAATGGGGGTCATCGAGAAGAAAACGAGCAAATTCTTCGACCACACGCAACCCTTCGCCCGCACGGTTGGCATTGGCGTCGAGAATCCGCCAGACCCCATGCCGGGCGAAATCGTCCGTCAGGAACGGTTCTTCAGGCCCCCTAGATGAACTTGTCCCCATTTACATTTGTGTCTTATAATCCGAACGTCCGATATAAGTGGCGCGACCGACTCAATCTCTTTATTTTGACGAGGAGTTCATCCGTGGCGAGAAGTAAGTATTTGTTCACTAGCGAATCGGTCAGTATGGGGCATCCCGATAAGCTGGCTGATCAAATTTCAGACGGGGTGCTCGATGCGTTTTTGGCGCAAGACCCCTACAGCCGCGTCGCCTGTGAAACTCTCGTCACGACGGGCCTGGCGATGATCGCCGGCGAAATCACGAGCGAAGCCACTATCGACTATCAAAAGACCGTCCGTCAAGTCATCCATGATGTTGGCTACACCGATGACGAGATGGGCATTTGTGATCGAACGTGCTCGGTGCTGGTCGCCGTCGGCCGGCAAAGTCCCGATATCGCCCAAGGTGTGAACGAAGACGCACAGCGTGGCAAGGACATTGGGGCAGGCGACCAAGGCTTAATGTTCGGCTTCGCCTGCAACGACACCCCTGAGTTAATGCCGCTGCCGATCGCCTTGGCGCATCGGATTCTCAATCGCTTGACCGAAGCCCGGCAAAAGCAAGAAGTTGATTGGCTTCGCCCCGACAGCAAGAGCCAAGTCACTATCGAGTATGAAGGTGACAAGCCGGTGCGTGTGGACACGGTCGTCGTTTCGACCCAACACGCCCCGCACGTGTCACAAAAGGAAATTGAAGAGTTCGTGCGGAAGATGATTGTCGAACCGCAACTCCCCGAAGAATTGATTAAGGGTGAAATCAAATACCATATCAACCCGACCGGGCGATTTGTGATTGGCGGTCCGCACGGAGATTGTGGCCTGACGGGGCGCAAGATCATTGTCGATACCTACGGCGGATGGGGTCGTCACGGCGGCGGAGCCTTCAGCGGCAAAGATCCCACCAAGGTCGATCGCAGCGCCGCGTACATGGCGCGGCACGTGGCCAAGAATATCGTGGCCGCCGATTTGGCCGCGCAATGTGAGGTCCAACTAGCGTACGCCATTGGGGTTTCAGACCCCGTGAGTGTTCACGTCGACACCAAAGGCACCGGACGCGTGCCAGACGATCGCATTTGCCGCGTGGTGCGAGAGTTCTTCCCGCTGAGCCCCAGTGGAATTATCAAGTACCTTGATCTGCGGCGGCCGATCTATCGCAAGACGGCGGCGGGGGGGCACTTCGGCCGCAACGATCCCGATTTCACTTGGGAAAACGTCGCTCGCGCCGAAGAACTGGCCGAGGCCGTCGGATTGGAAACCGCTGCCGGAGCACGGTAAGCGCGAGCATCTTGGCGTTTGCGCGAGGCCCAGACGCTCTCGCGCGTTTCGCTTCTTCGATTCGCAGCGTTCGGTGCGCGCCCAGCGGAAGAAGTTGCCAGGGCGCGCCATTCTGCATGTTTGCTTTCGCCCAAGGCAAGGAAGCCGCCCGCGTGGAAGCCCCGTCGTCGCCAAGACAGGCCTATATCGGCGCCGCGTCCTTCTTGCTCCCGGCGCTGAGTTATTGGCTCGCGCCAATGGCTGCGGCGCTCTGCCTTGCCTTGGCTTTACTCTTCGCCATGCGCCGGGCTTTGGGCGCATGGGAGCGAGCGCTCGACGGTGGCCAGTTGTTGCTGTTGACGGTCATCACCGTCGGAGCATTGATTGGAATGCGGGCAATTTGGCGCCACAAGGAGGCGCCGAACGCGGCCACGCAGGTGCTCTGCGAACAGGCAGCCTTCTCGGTGGCCGCCGTGCTGTTGGCTTTGGCGGTTACATCGTCCGAATCGCCTCTCTGGGCGGTCGTCATGCTATGGGCCACTTTATCCGCCGAAGAAACCTGGTACTGGACTTGCCTTCTGGTGCGGCCTCCCCGCACGCCGCAACTCACGCAGTCTCCCCTACGCTCGCCTGGCGAAACCTCAGGCAACCGATTGCCGGTTGCGGCGGCTATTACAACGGACCAAAGTGCGGAACGTCCTACATCTTTTTTTCTGGAAGCTACGGATGAATTCGAAGGGGACGTTGAGGAGTTCCCGCCCGGTTATCTGCAACAACTGACTCGGTTTCGTGACGAGGAGGGCTGGGAAGTCATTCACGGCCTCGCACGGGCGGAGTTCCTCAAAGGTCAGCGAGTCCAGCACCTGCATATCGCGTTTTGCCCGCCTTTCCTGTCGACGCCCGAGTTAACCTTCGAGCAAACGAGCGGCCCCGAAGCGTCGATTACGGCCGGGCAGGTCGAGTCGTATGGCGCTCGGTTCGACATCCGCTTAGCGCGCCCGGCCGTGACCGATGAAGACATCGTCCTCGAATTCGTTGCGCGCGTCGCGCGTTCGTAGCGTGTGCTCGTAGGGCGGTCAGCAATTTGGAATTGCGGGGCGTGCGTGTTAGACTCGTACCCAGCGAATGCAAGTATTTTCCCAACTTGCGTGATCTACGGTAAGGACTGGTCGAATGTCGCATTGTCAACGCTTTCTGCCGCGCCCGCTCACCCGCCGGCAAATGCTCCAACGTTGCGCTAACGGATTTGGCGCTGTAGCGCTGGCGGCCTTAATGGCGGAGCGCGATTATGGGGCAGAGACGGATCCCTTT
>CAYWIS010000155.1:0-14783 GCA_964458385.1 uncultured Pirellulaceae bacterium | reverse complement strand
CTGCGCTCTATGCCCAAAGCCTGCTTAAGAAGGGGGCGTGTGGGATTCGCGCCTCGCAATTTGAAGTAACGAACGTTGCTACGCGTAGCTTGGGGCTTCAAGGTATTGACCCGAAAACGGGCAAAAAAATCAACAAGATCCTGATTCATCGCGGTACGCCTTTACCGGTGACGGCTACGGAACGGTTTATGATTCATCCGGGAAGAACCAAGGAGGTTGTGATTACCGTCCTTGAAGGCGATAGCCGCGACGCCAGCGAGTGTGAAGTGGCCGCTAAAGCCCTGCTGAAGGATCTTCCCTCGGATCTTGCTGAGGAGTGGCCGGTCAGCGTTACCTACGAGTATGCGGCGAATGGGCGATTGCACGTCGAAGCGCACCTCTGTTATACCGACCGCGCCGTGACCTTGGATTTAATGCAAACTGCCGGGATGTCGTCCGTACAGCGCGAACGTTGGAAAGCACTGGTGACATCCCAGGCTCCGTTTGCGGCCTTCCAAAAGGAAATCCACCGTCGCCGTAGTATGCCAATTGCCTATGCGGCTTCCGACGATCAGGACGATTCGGGCCTGTCGGAGCCGGCGACGGAATCACTTCTTGCTCGGGCGCGTCGGTGGCTTACCCGAACCGGGGCGGAAACAAACCACGCGATGACTGCGTCGGGCGCCGCGCGCTCCACACCTGCAACTTAATTGGTCTTCCCGGCGTTTTCCGATTGGAACGATAGCGAGCCGAAAATGACCTCTGAATTTCTTCGTAATGTTGAACGCCAGGGTGCACGGTCCTCGGCGAATGGACCACTACAAGTGGTGCCAAATTGCTGGATGGTAGGCTATCGGAACCCACGCTCTCTGTTGCAATGTAACACGTACCTGCGAGTCTTCGAAAACGGCCGTCCGCTTCATGTTTGCGCCGACCCGGGGTCCCAATTCGACTTTGCTGTGGTTGAAGAGAATATTCGCTGCCTGGTCGGAGACTTGAGCGAGATCCACGCATTTACACTCAATCACCAGGACCCAGACGTCGTCGGAAACTCGGCCTACTTCTGTGCTGCGAACCCGAACATCCAGGCGGTTGTCAGTGAGGATGTCTGGCGACTCGTGCAACATCTCCGTTTTACTCCGGGCAAAGTACGGTTTGCCAATGTTGGTCGAAAGAATCGTGTGGAGTGGGGCGGTGGGGCATATTGGCAACTAGTGGCAACGCCATTTTGCCATTTTCGTGGCGCCATGGCGTTCTATGATCCGGAGATTCGCACGTTGTTCAGTGGCGATCTGTTTGGCGGGCTCAATCAACTCGGGCGTGTGCATCTGTTCGCCGAACCTGACGATTGGATGGGCGTCGCCCAGTTTCATCAGATCTATATGCCCACGGGTGAAGCGCTCCGTTACGCGGTGCGGCAAATCCGCGCCTTGCAACCCGCGGTTGAAGTCATCGCACCGCAGCATGGGCAGGTTATTACGGGGGATCGCATTGCAGAGTACCTCGACCGGATGGAGTCACTCGCGGTGGGCGTCGATTTACTTGCGATCGAATTGGACGACTCGCATTTGAAGGCGTACTGCCAGGTGCTATCTCAGTTGGCGAATTGGGCCTCGGAAGCCATGGGACGTGATGAGGTTTTCCGCCGGCTGGCTAATCCCGCAATTGACGATAATTTTCAAAGCCGGGTGCGATTTGACGGTGGCCGCGTGCGTTTGGAGCGGGAAGGTTACTCGGCGGTGGCACAAGCATTTGACCGTCTTGCGCGCAATGAGCCGCGCGAGTTTGTGAACGAAATGCGCAGTCTGCTCATGGCCATGTGCAGCGAACGCGGATTGCCCATTCCCCCGATTGGGGCTGGCGTTGAAGAAGGGGGCGATTTGATCGCTTCGGGCATTTCGCCGAAATGATTAAGCGTGGCGGTGTTCAAGAGTGCGACACGAGGGAACCGTCTTCGCGCTTGACGACTTCACCACTTCTTGACCGTTACCTTCCACGCGGGTCTATTTGGAGCACGGGGTGTTTATAGCTGGCAGCACGTTGGTTGCCGGCTTCTCTGCGTCGCGAACTGTGCTGGAGCCACTTTCGATGCCGATCCGAAATCTCGACAAGATCTTCGAACCTAAAAGCGTTGCAGTCATTGGCGCAAGTGAGAAGCCGCTGGCGGTCGGCCATATTGTTCTAAAGAACTTAATTGATGGACAGTTCGCCGGTCCGATCTATCCCGTTAACCCGAAACACAAATCGCTGCTTGATCGCCAAGCGTATCCCAACGTCGCTGCTTTGCCCGAGACGCCCGATCTGGCGGTTGTCTGCACGCCGGCAGTGACAGTGCCTGATGTGGTGCGGCAATGCGGTGAAGCAGGCATTCGGGGGATGATTATCATTTCAGCGGGCTTTCGAGAAGTTGGTGAGGAAGGGGCGGCGCTTGAGAAAGCAATTTTGGAGGAAGCCGCCAAATTCGATGGACTGCGGATTATTGGTCCCAATTGCTTGGGTATTATTGCGCCGCATTCGAACCTGAATGCTAGTTTCGCTAAGGGAATGCCGCGCAAAGGCCGTGTAGCGTTTCTTTCGCAATCGGGCGCTCTCTGCACTTCTGTGTTGGACTGGGCGTTGGAAGGCGACATCGGTTTCTCAAACTTCGTATCCGTCGGTAACGCCATCGATGTCGGAATGGGCGATTTGATCGACTACTTTGCGAATGACGGGTTGACCGAGTCGATCATTCTCTACGCCGAGTCGGTGACCAACGCCCGCGAATTTCTCTCGGCCGCGAGGGCGTTTACCCGCAAGAAGCCGATCATTGCGTACAAAGCAGGACGATTCGCCGAGTCGGCGCAGGCGGCCGCTTCGCATACGGGGGCCATGGCGGGCGTTGACGCAGTTTACGAGGCGGCGTTCAATCGGGCGGGAATCGTGCGCGTGTTCGATGTGGTTTCGATGTTCCACTGCGCGGAAGTGCTAGCCCGCGAAAAAATTCCGCACGGCGATCGCTTGGCGATTGTCACCAATGCTGGCGGGCCGGGGGTTATGGCGACGGACTCGCTGCTGGCCAAGGGAGGCAAACTGGCGAAACTCTCGCCCGTGTCGATCGAGGAACTGAACAAGCATCTGCCTTCGGTCTGGTCGCACGGTAACCCGATTGACGTCATCGGAGACGCTGATGCGACGCGTTTTGCGCGGGCGTTGGAAGTAGCGTTGGCTGATCCAGGAGTTGACGCTGCCTTGGTCATTCTAACTCCGCAAGCGATGACTGAGCCAACGGCGACGGCCGAACAAGTGGCCGAAGTCGCTCACCGTTCATCCAAGCCGGTGTTGACCGCGTGGATGGGAGGGCGAATGGTGCGCGAGGGAGTGCAGAAGCTCGACGAAGCGGGAATTCCCACGTGCACCTTTCCTGAAGAAGCCGTGGGGGCGTTCATGGCCCTAGTACAATACGGGCGCAATCGCGAAACGCTCTACGAGACACCGCGCGACGTTCCTTTGGCGTTTGCCCACAATCGGACCAAGTTGCGCTCGGTCTTTCATTCCATTTTGAATGGTGAGCGTGAAATTCTTTCGGAAATTACCTCCAAGGCGCTGTTGGAGGCGTACGACATCCCAGTGACCAAGCCGTACGCCGCGCGAAGTCCTCAAGAAGCCGTAAAGGTGGCTGAACAAGTCGGCTATCCTGTGGTGTTGAAGGTCCTATCGCCCGATATCACGCATAAGACCGATGTGGGCGGGGTGGTGCTTAATTTGGCTAATGCCGACGATGTAACTTCCGCCTACGCCCGTATTGTTGCGCAAGCCAAGGAGAAGCGGCCCGACGCCACGGTCGAGGGCGTGACCGTGCAGCGCATGGCGGCTGTGCCCAGCGGTGTCGAACTGATTGTTGGTGTTAAACGCGATCCTGTGTTTGGCGCCGTTTTGCTGGTGGGGCTCGGCGGGGTTACGGCGGAATTGTTTCAGGATCGCGCGTTGGAACTGCCTCCCTTAAGTGAGCGTCTGGCTCGGCGGATGTTGGAATCGTTGCGTAGTTGGCCCCTCTTGCAGGGCTATCGTGGGCGGCCGCGCGTGAATGTGGACCGACTCATTGAAATCTTGATGCGGGTTTCCTACTTGGCGGCCGACTACCCCGAAATTCAAGAGTTGGATATCAATCCGCTGTTGGTCGGCCGCGACGAACTCGTTGCGGTGGATGCCCGCGTGATTGTCGATCGTGAAACATTGGTCAAACCGGTACGTCCGTATTCGCATTTGGCGATTCGGCCTTATCCCGAAGAATGGGTGCGCCCCAACAAACTACGCGATGGAACACCCATTTTGCTGCGACCAATCAAGCCAGAAGACGAACCGCTTTGGCATGAGCTACTTGCGAACTGCTCCCAAGAGTCGTTGTGGTTCCGATTCCGGTACGTATTCAAGTCCACAACTCACGAAATGGCCACCCGATACTGCTTTATCGACTATGACCGGGAAATCGCCATTGTGGCGGAAATCGAGGAAGATGGTCAGCGCAAGTTGATCGGTGTAGGACGGATCGTCGCCGATTCCGATCACCAGGATGGAGAGTACGCGGTACTGGTTGCCGATGCCTGGCAGGGCATGGGACTCGGCAGCATTATGACCGATTATTGCCTAGAGATTTGCAAGGCGTGGGGCTTGCGCCGGGTGGTCGCGGAAACAACGCACGACAACAGCCGAATGCTTCACATCTTCCAGTCCCGTGACTTCGCATTAGACTACGACACCTGCAAAGATGTGGTGCTCGGTTGGAAATCGATCGACTGATGCCGCTAAGACATTGTCGGCCGAGAAAGAGTCACGCCGAATAGTGCTGCGAAGGCGATTGCAGCACCGGGGCTCGCTTATGACAACAACGGGCGAATGATCTCGCCCTTGCTTAGCGCCATCGGCCGACCCACGGGCGTGGTTAACTCGAGGCGATGATCGATGCCCAAAGCATGAAGAATTGTGGCGTGCAGGTTGGCTACCTGAATGCCTTTACCTGGCTCGATTTCATATTCGTCGGGATGTGTCAACTCACCTCCCTCGGGATCGGTTTCGCCCACCACCACCCCGCCGCGAATACCTCCGCCGGCCAACAGTACGCTAAACCCGTGTGGCCAGTGATCGCGCCCGCTTGCAGGGTTAATTCTCGGCGTGCGACCGAATTCACCACCGCAAATCACGATCGTCTGATCGAACAAATCGCGTTCTTTGAGAACGCGAATCAGTGAGGCGAGCGCGGGGTCGAGTATTGCGACTTGCTTTTTATGTGTTTCAAAGTTGTTCACATGGCTGTCCCAACCACCTAGCTCAACCTCGACGCAGCGTACTCCAACTTCCACAAGACGCGCCGCCGCTAGGCAACCGCGGCCAAATGGGGTATCGCCAAACTGTTCTCGGATGTTCCGCGGCTCTTCCGAGACGTTAAATGCTTTGAGCTGCTCGGAGGTCATCATCTTGATCGCGGCGCCAATCGTTGTGCTTTGCAACGTCTTGCGCTCCTCAAGATCGCGGAGCCGCCCCCGCGCAAAAGAGCGTTCGACGACCTGCAGGGCCTCGCGCCGTTTTGCAAAACGGGCTTCTGGCACACGGGGTTGCACATCGGGAATGGGGCCTGCTGGGTCGAATGTCTTGAAGGCGTCGTATTGGTCTCCTAGGTAACCGCCGCGACCCGGCCAGGGACCGGGAAGAATTGATACATGGCGTGGAATTTCGGTTTGCCCAACAGGCAACTGATGACACACGATGGCGCCAATTGACGGATGCACCAGCGTGGGATCAGGACGATAGCCCGTCTTTACGTTATAAGTGGCGCGTTCGTGATCGCCTTCTTTGCTCACCACCGACCGAACGAGAGCCACAGAGTCCATCACATCGGCTGTTTGCTCCATGCCTTCTGCAAGTTGGACTCCGTGTACGCGAGTTTCAATCGCCTTGGTCTCGCCAGCGATCCTCTTGCCAGGATGTGGATCGAAGGTCTCTAGCTGGCTCGGGCCGCCTTGAAGCCACAGGAGAATGATCGATTTGGCTCGCGTCTTGCGGACTTCCGCGTCGCGCGCTAGCAATTCGGCAACGGGAGTCAGCCACCCGAGTCCGCTAGCGCCGGCGGCCTTCAAAAGCGTGCGACGGTTAAAATGCGACGGGCTTTCGCATCCCATTTGCTCCAAGGATTGCCCTAACATCGTAGACGCGCCAGGTTAGTGATTCCAAGAAAACTCGGACGAATTCAACAACGTCCAGAACAGGTCCCCCATGCGCTGAGCGCGGACCTCACCGCGGCTATTCGCCAACAGGTCGGTAAAGTAGGCGTACTCTTCGCCGTCTGGCCGCCGCGATAATACTGCGAGGTACGCGATCTCCACAGCCTTCTCATCCGACGGCGCTAATGCGGCAATGCGGGTCGAACTATTCAAGACGGCATTAGGCTTGGAACGTTCGTCCACAAGCTCGCCATTCAACATAAGCAGCCTTTGCGGGATGGTTCCGCCTCGGTCGGCGAACTCATCCTCACCGACGTCGCCATAGCGTTTGACAAATTCCGCTTCTTGTCCGTAGCGGATTAACTTTTTCAAAATGTGCGAGTCGGCATCGATGGTGGTTAACGACGCACTTTGCAGCAACGCGCCGGCGACCTGCTCAGGGCGCAGACGCGTAAGCGGAAACGACGCCCAACATTGTTCGTGCTTTGGGGTGATTTCGAAATCTGCACGGCTGTCACGCAGGAATGGGGCGCTGGCGGCAATAATGCGGATCAGCCGCTGCAAATCGTAACCGTGGGCTACGAAATCTTCGGCCAAGGTTTCTAGGCCAGGCGGATATGGGCCTTCCAGTGGAATATTATCAATTGGCTCGATCAGTGGTTTTCCAAATAACAGGGCCCACGTGCGATTGACCATGGCCCGCGCGAAGGGTTTATTCTGCTTATGCGTGACCCATCCCGCGAGTTGTTGTCGCAAGGTTCCTTCGGGGGGCAACAATAGTTCCTCGTGAAAAGGAGGCTGAGGAGGAACGACCTGCGAATGATCCGTGTTCAGGTACTGGTACTCGTAAGCGCCAGAACCATTGTCCTGAATCCCCTTCAAAGACGATCGCGCCGAAGCGAAGTAGGCCGCCAATTCGTGAAAGTCCGACTGTAGCCAGGGGCCGCCCAAGTTGTCATCATGACATTGAACGCAATCCAGACGTACGCCCAGAAACGCTCGCGCCGTGCGATTCGCTAAACGTACCGGATCGGGTTGCCCTTGATTGTCCTCCGTGCAGGTGACGGTAATGAAGTTCACGGCGGGCGTATCGGTCCATAATCCTGAATCGGCGATCAATCGCCGTACGATCTGATCATACGGTTGGTTGGCGAGTAGTTGGTCGCTTAACCACAATACGAACCTTCGTCGGCGGTAGAGGAGAAAGGGACCATTCTCCGATCCGACATACGCCCGCGCGAGTCGCTCGGCGACGTAATCGCCATAGCGGCGATCGACAAAGAGCCGCGAGAGCCACCACTGCTCAGGTTTCTCCGGACGAGCGGCCTCCAACAGTCGGATTTCTTCCAACGACGGGATCGTGCCTGTAAGGCCCAACGATAGCCGGCGCACGATCATCAAGTCTGGAGCTTGTGGCGTCGGCTGAACTCCCGCCGATTGCCAATATTGTTCAAACTCGGCGTTCACTTGCGCAATGATCGAGTCTATATCGCCGGCGGCGTACGCCGTCGAATCCGCGGTGGGGGAAATGGAGTTAGTATTTGCGTCGCCGTGCAGCAGGCCGCCGATGAGCCCACCCACACCGAGGATGCTTACCGCTGCAAATAGCAACCGTCGGGCCCACACAATGAGAATTCCTAGAATCGAGGGCGGATACAGTTTCTTGAAACTTCCACTGCGTTGAGAAAGTTAGGTAGGTAGCACGGATATCAATTCAACCAAACGCAAGCCGCGTTTGTTTCAAGCCACGCGGTGCAAATCGTGAGGCCTGTTACGAAGTATTTCGCGGGATGTGGGAGAATATTCGGCAAGAAGGGCCGGAAATCGACGAAAACTTAGAGAGCCGATCACCCGCACTTGGCGGAGAGAATCGCGATGTTTCGCTCCTCTTTCTCACATCGAGGCGCCTCTGCGATTAGGGTAACCCCCGAAATGTCGATGGGGTCTGGGAGGAACGGCCAAGCTATGGACACCTGCGAGGCCCAGCAGCAGGGCGAGGTTGACGAACCCTCGGTCCTCATTTTTGAGGCCGAGCTGGTTAATGAATCGCCATTTGATGAGGTGATTGTTGCCGAGGAGTTATCGTGGCGTGCTTTCCCTGTGCGCTGCTGGCGCCGCATCGCATCCGTTATCCACTGGTTGTTCGGATTGGCATGCTTGTTGGCGGGGTTCGCAGTATTGGCCTCCATCCCGGTGCTTCAATTCTTCACATTGGGGTATCTCTTGGAGGCGAGCGGACGCGTCGCACGCTCGGGCCGCCTGCGTGACGGTTTTATAGGGATTCACTCTGCGGCGCGCATCGGAGGATTCATCCTCGGTGCGTGGCTGTGGTGGTTGCCGCTGCGGCTAGCTGCCGACCTTTGGTATGACGCCTGGCTTATTGATCCCGCAAGTCACATTACTCGAGCGTGGCGATTTGGATTTGCGGCATTGACCGTGGCGGTCCTAGTGCACATCGGTTGGGCTTGGCTCCGAGGAGGCAAGTTGCGGCATTTCTTCTATCCTGCCCCGATTCGCTTGTTGAAAGCATTACCGCGTCTAGGAAACCTCCTCAGCCAAAAGTCGGACGAACTGTGGGACTTCGTTGTGGCAATGCGCCTGCCCTACTTTTTCTGGTTGGGAGTGCGCGGGTTTATTGGGGCGCTCATGTGGCTTTTTCTGCCTACGATTCTGCTAATCGCTGCGCCACGCTCGCCGAACGAGGGCTTGGGGGTTCTTACCGGATTGACGGGTGGAACGCTCATGGCGTTCGTTTTGTTGTACCTGCCGTTTGTTCAAACCCGCTTTGCCGCTGAGCACCGCTTTGCCGCCTTCTTTGAATGGAGAGCCGTCCGCACGATGTTCCGCAAAGCCCCATTGGCTTTTTGGTGCGCGCTGCTCATTACTCTGTTATTTGCGCTGCCTCTTTACTTGTTCAAAATCGAGATTATCCCACGAGAAGCCCTGTGGTTGCCGGGGGTGGTGTTCGTAGCGTTCATTTATCCGGCGCGCCTGCTTACCGGTTGGGCGGTTGGTTTGGCGCATCGTCGCCAAACGCCGCGGCATTTCGTGTTCCGCTGGATGGCCCGACTTGGCGCTGTGCCCGTGGTGGTTGTGTTTACGTTGATCCTTTTTATGACGCAGTACGTCTCTTGGTATGGCGCGTGGAGCTTGTTTGAGCAACACGCGTTCTTAACGCCGGCGCCATTCTTGGGGGGATAATGGTTTGTAGTGCGAGAGAGGCGCCGATGTTATCCGTGACAAGTCTTAGGCCGATTCGCGAAGTTCGAGTTGATGCAGCCGACGATAGACACTGCACCGATTGAGCAGCTCCTGGTGCGTACCCACGTCGACAATCTTTCCTGTCTCCATTACGAGAATACGATCCGCCAAGCTCAACGTCGACAGTCGATGCGTAATCATGATGGTGGTGCGGCCCTGGGCAAACTCTTTGAGCGCTTGATGAATGAGTTGCTCGCTCTCTAAATCGATTTGGCTAGTAGCTTCATCGAGGATAAGGATTTCGGGATCGCGAAGAATGGCGCGTGCAAGTGCAATCCGCTGACGTTGCCCGCCCGAGAGCCGTCCTCCTCGGTCGCCAACCATAGTTTGGTAGCCGTCTTCAAGCTTTTCAACAATAAATCGGTGGGCGTGGGCCTTCTTCGCGGCAGCGATTATTTGCTCCTCCGTGGCGTGCGGTGTGCCATAGCGAATGTTGTTGAGAACGGTATCGTCGAACAATACGGTTTGTTGAGTGACAATACCGATCTTGCGGCGAAGTTCACGCAGTCGCGCCTCGCGCAGATCAATATTGTCCAGACGTACGGCTCCCTCTACAGGGTCGTAGAAGCGGCAGATCAAATGGGTAAGGGTGCTCTTGCCGCAACCGTTTGGCCCAACGATTGCCAACTTCTCACCAAAAGGGATCTCCAGCGAAAAGTTCCGCAAGACAGGCTCGCCAGGCCGGTAATGGAACGTCACGTTGTCGAATACTAAGGCGCGATGCGGCTTAGGCAACGCTCGCGGCGTTTCGCACTCAACCACACTGGGACGCTGGTCGAGAAGCGGGAACACGCGGTCCGCTGCGGCGGCTGCCGTTTGCAGGAATCCCATAACGTCACCTAACTTACGCGCTGGATCGCTCACGCCGATCACCAGCGCGTAGAACGCCGCCATGGCGCCCAAGCTGAGCGGTCGATCGCACATTCGGATTCCCAGAAGGTGCGTTTCCTGCGAGAGCACGAGGTAACCCCCGGCCACCATCGCCAGGCAAATAATGCTGATACCGAGCATTTCGGTTGCTGGCCGCGCTAGCGCCGTGTACAGGGCGATCCGCATCGATTTTCGATAAAGCTGCTTAGAGGTTTCACGCACGCGGCGACGTTCGTAGCGTTCCATGGTGTACGCTTTCACCACCTGAATGCCGCCAAAGGATTCGGCAAGCACCGCGTACAACGATTGCATTTCCTCCATAGCGCGGCGATTAGCGCGCTTGAGTGACCGCGAGATCGTTCGCACCAGAAAGATCGCCAGCGGCGCCACGAGGAGGGTCAGAATCAATAATCGCCAGCAAATCATTGCGGCGCCCACCAAACAGCCAATCATCTTGAGGGGTTCGCGAACGCACTTACCCCACAACGCCCGAAGCCCATAGGACATTGCGGCAATATCGTGTGTCATGCGGCTCATCAAGCCACTGGCGCCGTCCTCTTGAAAGGCGGCAAGGTCCATGTCGAGCGTTTTACGATAGATCTGCGTTCGCAGGTCATAGACGGTATGCTGCGTTAATCGTTCGACTAGCAGCATGTTTCCCGTGAGCGCAATATCTTTGAGCACGGTCAGCACGAGCACGATGCCCA
Source organism: uncultured Pirellulaceae bacterium (assembly GCA_964458385.1). Lineage (GTDB taxonomy): Bacteria > Planctomycetota > Planctomycetia > Pirellulales > Pirellulaceae > JAHWKS01. The sequence continues at coordinate 3,772 of CAYWIS010000155.1, read as the reverse complement.
CGACGAGAATCAACGTCCGAAAGGGATCTTGCGGCAACCATTGAGCAATGTACGGCTGGAGCGCCAATGCCTGCTGGTGAGCCGCCATTTCGGCTTCCAGGCGAGTTCGCTCAAAACCTATTTGTCGTTGGAGGGCAATCTTTCGCTCGCGGTTGGCGTTAGCCGCCTCGGCTTCAAGCGATGCAATCGTTGCCTGAATTTGAGCGGTAGTCTTGGCCGTTTCCTGGATTTCTTTGTCGATCCACTCGTGGAGGGAGTTCCCCCGAAAGACCACCTCGACAATCGGGTAAACGGTCCCCAGGTTAGCGCTCCAGAGCACCCCCACAAAGATCGACGATACGATAGCGCCCAGCAGCGTCCAGCGTTGCTGTACCGAAAGTAGAATCGCGCGGCCGAAATTTCTCATGCCAAGCCTATCCGTGGCCAAGTCGCAATGCGGGACCATTCGAAGTGGAGGTTCTAACAAAAGCAGCGCCGGCGGCCAAGGTCGCTCGTGTTAGGCGTTTTTCCAAAGAGTTTCGCTTTTGGGGACAAAAAGGATGCGATCCCCCCCCTTAATCCCTACAATGGCCTAAGGGTGCACCTCACACCCGTGGACGCCGCATTTCGTCTCACTTCCCACGATAGGAGGCTCCCATGCAACCGCGCACTCGTCGTCAGTTTTTGCAAGAGGTTGGTCGAGGAATGGTAGTTGCTGGAGTGGGCGCCGCGGTCGCTGCGGACCTGGGCTGGTCGCCAACATGGGCTGCGGACGATAGTGATCGGATTGCCTTGGGGGATTGGCGACCGTTGGTTGATCTGCTTCAACAAACCCCACTAGAAAAGCTCCAACCGGTTTTAGTCGCCAAATTGCAAAGTGGCGAAGTTGATTTGACAAGGTTAATCGCCGCTGGCGCCTTGGCCAATGCCGAAACTTTCGGCGGCCAGGACTACGTCGGTTTTCACACGGCGATGGCCATGCGGCCGGCGCTGGAAATGGCTCGGCAGATGCCCGCTGAGTTGAGTGCGCTTCCGGTGCTCAAGGTGCTATATCAGAACACCGACCAGATTCAGCGGAGCGGCGGGGCCGCGAAGAGGACGCTTCACCCGGTGGCGTCCGCGTCGACAGGCAATGCTTCTGCGCAAGCCCTACAACAAGCTGGTCGCAAGCCTTCCATGCAAGAGGCCGAGCAGATATTCGCCGCGCTGGCGAATCAACCCTATGAGCAGGCCTACAACGACTTACACGAGATGGTGCAGGACGATGTCGACGTGCATCGATTTGTATTGGCTCATCGTGCCCATCGATTGATCGATGTGGTTGGCGCCGAGTTCGCCCATACCCTCTTGCGGCAATGTGTGAGGTATTGTGTTGACGCTGAGCAGGAGCGCATTGCACGCAATCGTCCTGAGCCGGAAATTCGGCAGTTACTTCCCCGCTTATTGGATGAGTACCGACTGAACTCGCGCGAACTGGGCGGCCGAACGGCCGATGACGCCTGGATCGCCAGTATGAGCGAAACTCTGTACCAAAGTGATTCCGCTCAGGCGGCCGAAGCAGTTGCCGCCGCATTGGCGGACGGGTTCTCTTTGGAGGACATAGGAGAGGCGATCTCGCTGACAGCGAACGCACTGGTGTTGCGACAGCCTGACGACCGTTCACGAGTGCATGGAGCGTCCACGGGCGTGCACGCCTCGGATGCTGTGAACGCTTGGCGAAACATGGTGCGGGTACTGGATTCACGCCACGCGGCTGCCGGGTTAATCTTAGGGGCGTATCATGCGACGCGAAAAACATTCTCGTCGCCGGCATTGCCCACCGAAGCCCATCGTGAGTTGGTGCGCACGACCGACGCCAACGAATTGCTTGCCGAAGCGGAAGACGCCATCCGCAACAACGATCAGGGCCGCGCTGCGGCGGCGATTACGATTTACGGCGATCACGGGTACGCCGTACGCCCTGTGCTTGATCTGATGCTCAAGTATACCGTGAGCGAAGATGGTCGCCTCCACGGTGAGAAATACTATCAAACGGTTACCGAGGAGTATGCGACCACCCGCCCCGCATACCGGTGGCGGCATATTGTTGGCTTGGCTCGCGTGACCGCCAGTGCATACGGCTTTAGCCGTGATGATAAACCCGGGTTCCGCGCTCCTGGTTACGAAGAAGCTTGTCGGCTGCTTAAGGTGTAGGTGATGTGACCGGAGAGCGGTTGCTTATTGGCTTCGTTTGATTTCCGCGCAAAAAGAAAACCCGCGAGCAGTTACTCGCGGGTTTTTTACGTTTGCACTTTCAATCGCTTACCGGGCCAGTCGTTTGTTGGTCCGGACGATTACGGAGCGGCGTTGGCTATTCCGATTTTCCACCCTTGCTGGGCTTGTCGCCGCCACTCGGCGCCGCGCCTGCGGGAACAGGCTCTTCCTGGTGTTCTTCGTTCAGTTCACCGCGGAACTCAAGGCGAATCACCTTGTCGGTGTCGTCCTTGATGCCATCGACAATGATCGTGTTCTTACCAGCGAACTCGCCTTGGAGCAACTTCTCAGAGAGCACGTCCTCGACGCGGTGCTCGATCTCCCGGCGGAGCGGACGAGCGCCATAGTCCAAGTTCGAGCCCTTCTTGATGAGGAACTCCTTCGCGGCGTCGGTCAACACCAGATCGTAGCCGCGCTCCTTGAGGCGTTCGCGGACCTTCGCCAGTTCGAAATCGATAACCGTCTTCAGGTCCTCCTTGGTTAGGTGACGGAACACAATCACATCGTCCAAGCGGTTGAGGAATTCCGGACGGAACACCTTTTCGATCTCGTCCTTCACTCGCCGCTTCATGGCTTCGTACGAAGCGTCGGAACTGCCGCCCGTTTCGAAGCCAAATGCCGACTCGTTTTTAATCGCCTGGGCGCCCGCATTGGTCGTCATAATGACGATCGTATTGCGGAAGTCCACGTGGCGGCCGAAGCTATCGGTCAGGCGGCCTTCCTCCATCAGCTGCAACAGCATGTTGAAGACGTCGGGGTGCGCCTTCTCGATCTCGTCGAGCAACACCACGGCGTAAGGTCGACGGCGAATCTTTTCGGTCAATTGGCCGCCTTCTTCGTAGCCAACGTATCCCGGCGGGGCGCCAACCAGACGGCTGACGTTGTGCTTCTCCATGTACTCGCTCATGTCGAGCTGGATCAGCGCGTCGGCGTCGCCAAACATGAACTCGGCCAACGCCTTGGCCAACAGTGTCTTACCGACGCCTGTGGGCCCCGCAAAGATAAAGCAGCCAGTGGGTCGCTTGGGATCTTTCAAGCCGCTACGGCTGCGGCGCACCGCACGAGCTACGGCCGAGACCGCCTCGTGTTGGCTGACGACGCGTTTGTGCAACTCGTCTTCAAGCTTCATGAGCTTGACGCTGTCCTCGGTGGAGAGCCGCGTCAGCGGAATTCCCGTCATGCGCGACACGACCTCGGCAATCACTTCCTCGTCGACGACGCCTTCGTTCTGCTGCGACTTCTCGCGCCATTCACGATGGATTGCTTCCTTCTTCTTGCGAAGCTTGTCGGCCTGGTCGCGGAGCGCGGCCGCCTTCTCAAAGTCCTGATTGGCGACTGCTTCCTCTTTCTCTTTGTTAAGGCGTTCGACTTCTTCGTCGATCTCCTTAAGATCGGGCGGACGGGTCATCGAACGCAGCCGCACGCGAGCGCCTGCCTCGTCAATGACGTCAATCGCCTTATCTGGTAGGCAACGACCCGTGATATACCGCGAAGACAACTCAACCGCTGCAGCCACGGCGTCGTCAGTGATTTGTACGCG
>CAYWIS010000154.1:0-14945 GCA_964458385.1 uncultured Pirellulaceae bacterium | reverse complement strand
ACGGCTGATTGTTACCGACTCGCTCTTTAGCATGGATGGCGACCTGGCGCCGCTGCCCGAGCTTGCGGACTTGGCCGAGAAGTTCCAAGCCATTCTCTTCGTGGACGAGGCCCATGCAACCGGCGTCTTTGGCCGGCGGGGACGAGGCGTTTGCGAACAGATGGGGGTCGAAGACGGAGTGCACATTCGCGTAGGGACTCTCAGCAAAGCGCTTGGCTCACTCGGCGGATTTGTTGTCGGAAGGCGATCGCTGATCGAATGGTTGGCGAATCGGGCGAGAAGTTACGTCTTTTCCACAGCCCCGCCCGAAGCTATGGCGGCGGCTGCACGTGAGGCGTTGCGCATCGTGTGCGAAGAGCCGGAACGTCGTCGCGAGTTGCTCCAGCGGGCCGCGGCGCTTCGGGACCAACTGCGGGCCGATGGGTGGAATGTGGGCGCCAGCGAAAGCCAAATCATTCCGATACTTATTGGCGAACCCCAACCGACGATGCGACTGGCGGCGGCGCTCCGCGAGCGTGGGCTGTTGGCGCCGGGCATTCGACCGCCTTCCGTGCCCCAGGGAGAATCTCTGTTGCGAATTAGCCTGAGCTACGCCCACCCGCCCGACGCGACGCAGCGTTTGGTCGATGCCCTGCGCGAACTGCGCACCACGCTGTAAGGGACGGGGGTAGAGACTGGACCTCCCAAGGAGCGGGAATCGAGGCTACATCGCTGCTTCCCTACGACCGGCGTTGTACGGCCGCCCGGTCTGGCCTAACATTGGAATCGGTTGATTTGTCCTGCCTGCCAATGAGGTCCCACGTATGTCTGCCCTCCGTTCGGTTGCGAAGGTCGCAGCGCCCCCGCCTCGATCGCCATGTTCTGGACCGATTCGCTTACGGCGCCGGGAGTTCTTGCGTGTGGGGCTGGGCGGCTTTGTCGGCCTGGGCTTGCCGAACTTATTTCGGCTGCGCGCGACGGCGGCGGAAGCGACCGGCGAACGTACGGCGGTGATTCTTGTCTGGCTGCGGGGCGGGGCGAGCCACTTGGAGACTTTCGACCCAAAGCCGCATGCGCCTGCGGAGTTTCGCGGACCGTTTGGCGCCATTCCCACGAATGTGCCAGGCATCCAAATTAGCGAACTGCTGCCGCGGCTCTCAAAACTGGCCGACAAGTACGCGCTGCTCCGTTCGATGGCGCACACGGGCGGCGGACATCCGGCTGGCTCGCTCCAAGTGCTGGGCGGCGATCCCGACGCCGCCGACAAGCTGACGCCGCGTTATCCCGACTGGATGTGCATTGCCAATTATCTCCGGTCGGGGCCGCCGCGAAGCATTCCGAATTACGTGGCGGTGAATCCCATCGATCGCTACGACAACTTCACCATTGCAGGCGCTACCTACTTGGGACCGGCGTATGAGCCGTTCCGCGTTGTTGGCGATCCTAGTCATCCCGACTTTGAAGTGCCCAACATTGGCTTGCGCGACACGGCCCAACAACAGCGGCTCAAACAGCGGGTTAGTTTACGCCAGGCGTTTGACCGGATGCGGCGAGAGGTGGATGCCTCGGGAATGATGGACGCCATCGATAAGTTCGAGGCGCAAGCGATGAACCTGTTGACCAGCCCCGATGCTCGCGAGGCCTTCGACCTTTCGCGCGAGCCGGACGCGGTGCGCGACCGTTACGGCCGTCATGCCTGGGGACAGCAATGCCTTATGGCTCGGCGGTTGGTCGAAGCGGGGGTGGAAATTGTCACGACGGAGTTTGATGGACCATTATGCGGCCGTGTGGCGAACTGGGACGATCATGCGGTGAACCATCACGTGTTCGACGCCATGCAATACCGCGCCCCTTACTTCGATCAGGCGGTATCGGCCTTGATTGAAGACATCTACCAGCGAGGACTGGACCGAAGGGTGCTGGTGATCGTGACGGGCGAGTTTGGCCGCACGCCGCGCATCTCGTATGTGGCTAGCAGCGGTGGTGGCGTCGCGAGCGCTCCGGCGGGTGTGGTGCAACCGGGACGCGATCACTGGCCGCGGGCCAACTCAATGCTCTTTGCTGGCGGCGGCATTCAGACCGGGCAGGTCATCGGCGCCACCGATGCCCGTGGCGAGGATCCTGTGGAGCGCCGCGTGGGGCCGCAAGATTTTCTGGCCACCATCTACCGCCATTTGGGCATTGACGCGGCCAACGTAGCGATTCCCGACTTTTCGGGGCGCCCAACTCCGATCGTCCGCGACGGTCAGCCAATTCCCGAGCTAGCTCGCCAAGCGTAGGTCGATCACTCCGACGCGAAGCGTGCACGCCCCGCACGATTTCGCTCGGCGTTACCAGCATCGCCTACCGCGTTGCAAGGACGTCAACTCACGACGCTCCCGCGGTCGTCAGCCACCAGCCAACGGCTGCAAGGGTCGTTAGGTGCAAGACGACGATTGCCGCCAAAACAAGTCGAAACCCGATCTTCTGCGTCTTGTGCCGAAAGACTCGCTGACCAACGATTGCCCCGGGCCAGCCGCCAAGCAATGCGAGTTGATGCAACGTTCGTTCAGAGATGCGCCGGGCGCCAGCTTGCGCGCGACGCTTATCTACGCCGTAAGCGACAAAACAGACGACGCTTGCCGGCGCAACGACCGCCAGGTAGATCGCCAGAAGTAAGAACCAAGGTGACATGCGGTGAGGAAAAGTGGCGGTTGCGTTGGGTTCGTTTGGGGCGAACTGTTCGCTAAAGCGACCTGGGGCGTACGATGGCAAGGTGGCCCAATGGGGCCGCGACTACGCGCGGCCGAGAATCGCCGACTGAGCCGATCAAGGCTAGCTCTTTTTCTTGTTTGCACTCTTTCTGCCGGGGCGATAACCGGGACCGGGAGCATGGCGGCTTTGCTTGTGCTTTCCTTTCTTCTTGGCGGCAGGAATGGTGTGCACATAGTCGCCCCGGAACTGGGCGTTCGCTTCTTTCCGCCGACGGATGAGCGCTTCCTTGGGCGGCCGTGAAGGAATCAGGCAATCGCAGCCGTCGCCGATCAGGTCGCCGCGTTTGGCTTGGAGAAGCGCCTCGCGCACTTCGAAGTAATTCTCGGGCTTGAAGAACTGCATTAACGCCCGCTGCATTTTGCGATCGCGGAGCTTCTTGGCCGTATAGACGGGCTTCTTGGTGAACGGGTCCAGGCCGGTGTAGTACATGGCGGTGGCCACGTCCATGGGAGCTGGAATGAAATCTTGCACCTGGTCAGGGCGGTAGCCATTACGTTTGAGAAACACGGCCAAGTCGATCATCGCGTTCAAGTCGCTGCCGGGATGGCTGGCGATGAAGTAAGGCACGATGTACTGCTTTTTGCCCGCCCGTTTCGATTCGGCCTTGAACTGCTCGGTGAACTTTTCAAAGTCGTCGCCCGAAGGCTTGCGCATGTAGTGCAACACGTTGGGGTCGGTATGCTCGGGCGCCACTTTGAGCAAACCGCCTACGTGGTGCGCCGTTAATTCTCGCATATAGGTGGGCGAGCGGCGCGCCAGGTCCATGCGAATGCCGCTGGCCACCAGCACCTTCTTAATGCCGGGCGTCTCGCGCGATTTGCGCATCAATTGAATCAGGGGCCCGTGGTCGGTCCCCAGCAGTTTGCAAATACGGGGGTGTACGCACGATTGTCGTCGACAGACCGCCTCCACTTCGGGCCGGGTGCAGCGCATCTGGTACATGTTGGCGGTGGGGCCGCCAATGTCGCTGACTGTGCCTTTGAAGTTCGGGTCGGCGCCCATCCTTGCCAGTTCATCTAGAATCGATTTCTGGCTGCGCGACTGGATGATTCGTCCTTGGTGCGCGGTAATTGAGCAGAACGTACAGCCGCCAAAGCACCCCCGCATGATCGTGACCGAGTCTTTGATCATCTCATAAGCGGGGATCGGCTCCTTGTAACTTGGGTGCGGCCGACGGGTGTAGGGAAGCGCGTAAATGCGATCCATCGCCTGTTGGCTGATCGGCAGCGCTGGCGGGTTGACCACCACCGCTTGCTTGTCGTGCCATTGCACCAGGCGCCGGGCGTTGAAAGGGTTGGTTTCGTTGTGAAAAATTCGCGTTGCTTCGGCAAATGCGTACTTGTCGGTGGAAACCTCTTCGTAGCTTGGCAAGACGAGCGCATCTTCGGGCGGCGTTTCCGAGGCTCCCATTGCGTACGCCACTCCCCGCATGTCGCGCAGGTCTTTGACCGTTTCGCCCTGGGCTAGCCGTCGTGCGATTTGGACGATCGTATCTTCGCCCATGCCGTAGACCACCAGATCGGGCTTGGCATCGAGCAGAATTGAGCGGCGGACTTTGTCGCTCCAATAGTCGTAATGGGCAAGGCGCCGCAGTGAAGCCTCGACCCCGCCGGCAATGACCGGAACGCCCTTATACGCCTCGCGGGCACGTTGGCAGTAGGCCAAGGTTGCGCGGTCGGGCCGCCGGCCGATGCGTCCGCCCGGAGAGTAGGCGTCGTCGTTGCGGACCTTTTTGTTGGCCGTGTAGTGGTTGATCATCGAGTCCATGTTCCCCGCACTGATGGCGAAGAACAGACGCGGTCGGCCAAATCGCCGCCAATCGTCGCAGGACCGCCAATCGGGCTGGCTGACAATCGCAACGCGAAAGCCTGCGGCCTCCAACACACGGCCCAGTATGGCCATGGCAAACGAGGGGTGGTCAACGTAAGCGTCGCCAGTGACAAACACCACATCGACTTCGTCCCACCCGCGCCGCCGCACTTCGTCCATGGTCATGGGCAGCGGCTCGGCCGCTTCCGGTGCGCACGGCGGCTGCAGATCGGCCAAATAATCTGACCGAATCGGTTTGCCGGAAACGACGGGAAGAGATTTCATAACCAAGAAGCTAGACTCCTAGACGCAATGGCCGCTGCTCCAACGACCTTCGTTTATTGTAGACCTTTCCTGGGCGCGGTCGAGGTGCGAAGTTCGGACGCGCCGTTGTGCGGTTTTTAGAGCGGGTCGTCCAACCGACGGAAGAAGCGAGACTTACGTGTTATCCCAGCCGCATCCACACAGCGCGAAGATATTCCGTTTCCGGCGTGTTTGAGCCGATGGGGTGGTCCATTGCGGCGCCGGTCTTGGCGAAGATTTGCATGGGCCGCGGGCCGCGACGAGCGAACTCTTCGCCTGCAGCCATTGGCAGGGGATCGCCAGCCTGCCGGGCGGCCGAGTGTAACAGCTTGAGAAACGCCTCCCAGTCGAGCAAGCCTGCACAGGTGCAGCTCAGCAAGACGCCTCCCGGCCGCACAAGTTGCATGGCGAGCCGATTGAGATCGAAATGTTTGCGCGTGCCTTCGTCGATTTCCGCCCGCGAGCGAATCAGCTTGGGAGGATCAAGCACCACAACGTCGAACTGCCGTCCCGCGCGGAGCATGTCGCGCATGAAGGGAAAGACATCGGATTGGACAAACCGAACGCGCACCTGATTGAGGGCCGCGTTCTCGCGGGCCAGCCGAAGGGGAGCCTCATCGAGATCGACGCCGATCACCTCTTCCGCCTGTCCGAGCTTCTTTGCTTGCACGGCAAAGCCGCCCGTGTAGCAGCATAGGTCGAGCACGCTCTTACCACGGCAAAGTGAGGCGAGCATCCGGCGGTTGTCGCGCTGGTCACAAAAGAAGCCGGTTTTGTGGCCTCCTTCAAACCGCACCCGAAACCGCGTGCCGAACTCGCGAATGATGACCTCGCGAGGCGCGCCTTCCGAGATTCGCGGCGGCGCGTCAAAGCCCTCTTGCGAGAGCACCAGCGGGGCGGGCTGAATGAGCGTGTGCCGTGCGCCGCACAATGCCGCGCACCGCGCTAGAATTTCTTCGGCCCGTTGCCAGAGGGCCAGGCTGAATACCTCGGCGCTGAGTACGTCGTCGAAGCGGTCGATGACCAATCCGCTGACGCCATCGGCTTCGGCATGGACTAGGCGGTAAGCGTTCGTGACTTCATCCAACCGTAGCACCTCGCGCCGTAGTCCGATGGCTTGCGCTAGGGTGGTGTCCCAAAACGCCTCATCTGGCAGTTGCGGACCAAACCGCAGGATGCGCAGAGCGATCTCCGACCGCGGATTGTAAACGCCGTAACCGAGAAGCGTTTCGGAATCGGTGTACACCGCCACCCAATCGCCAGGTTTAGCGGCCGGATCGACGTGCGAGATGCGTTTCCGGTACACCAATGGCCGATTTGTCGGAGTGCGCAGGAATACCGCAGGCAGGCCTCGGGAGGGATCGGGGCAAAGCGGCTGCTTTTGGGCCGGCCGAGCGCTGCGGTTGCCTCGTACTCGACGAGTCGCGGCGGATCGGCCGTCGCGGTGTTTCTTCATACCGGTATCGTTGCGGGGCGTCGGGAAAATGGGGGAAGAATTCAGCTTGCGGCTCCTGCCCCGACCTGTCAACCGCGCTGGTGCATTGGTCGAGCGGTGGGCGGTGCGGTTCTAGGCGGCGAGAAACGGCCCCGCGAGGGCGTAAGCGACGCCGAGGCGAACGGCGAACTCGTGGGAAGTTTGCTCTGGGAGAGGGGGTAACGAAACGTTTGGTTCAATTCTGCGGGTTATAGCGTCGATATTGACTATCAGGCCGTGCTCCCGCCTTTGCGCCAGTGGCGAGTATTTTGCCTCTGCGCCACGGCTATATCTCGACGCCAACAGCAAGGACCCAGCGATGAAACGCGCTCTCTTGGCGCTGGCTACCATAGCGGCCCTGGCTGCGGCCAACGGCTGCGGCTGGCAGACCCAGAATTTGCAAGGCAATTACTGCACCGATGGCGTTGGATGCGCCGCTTGCGGCCACGCCGGAGGACGCTTCGGCCACGGCGGTATCGGCAATGGACAACTGGCCAACCGCATCCGCGCCGGCGCTTACTCGGGGCCTCCGCACGTGGAAGGCGACTTCCTTACCGGATTGCAAGCCTGGCGCCAGTCTCGCCGTGCGGGCGACGCCGGTGGAGTTCCCGGATATGACGGCGCCTCGCCTACGGTGACTTACCCGTATTACACCACCCGCGGCCCGCGTGACTTCCTGTTGAATGACCCGATGCCGCTAGGATACTGATGTGGGGTGGGTGAACGTCATCCACCAGCCGAGCAACGAGTCGAAGTGGGGGAGACGAAGACAGGGAGTGGTGGAGTATTCGAGTGATAGGAGCTTGGGGGCAAACCTCTCCGGTCACTCAATACTCCATGACTCTAACTCCGTCGTCTTACGGCCGTTGGCGGCCGTTACCCTTCTGCGCCGTTGCTAGCCACGAAACCTGCCGACCGCCAGAGTGACATTCTGGCCGCCAAACCCAAAGCTGTTGTTGAGCGCCACGTTGCACCGCTGTTCGCGGGCCTCGTTCGGCACGTAGTCCAGGTCGCATTCGGGGTCGGGGTTTTCGTAATTGATCGTGGGCGGCAAGACGTTATCGCGAATGGCGAGCAGGCACACGATCAATTCGGTGGCTCCCGCGGCGGCGATTAAGTGCCCCATCATGCTTTTGGTGCTGGAAATAGGCACCTTAGCGGCGTGTTCGCCGAAGACCTCCTTACAAGCCCGTGTTTCGACCTTGTCGTTCACGGTGGTGCTGGTGCCGTGCGCGTTGACGTAGTCGATTTGCTCTGGCGAGAGGCCCGCGTCTGCAATCGCCATACGCATACAGCCAATGGCGCCACGACCTTCGGGGTGAATATCGGTAATGCGGTAGGCGTCGGCGGTCGAACCGTACCCGAGGAGTTCTCCCCAAATGTGGGCTCCCCGGGCTTTCGCTCGTTCCAGGTCTTCCAGCACGAGCATGGCGGCGCCTTCGCCCAGAACGAAGCCGTCGCGCAGGCGATCGAAAGGACGAGAAGCCTTGGTAGGCTCGTCGTTACGGGTAGAAAGCGCGGTTAGCAGATTGAATCCCGTGAGCCCGAACGGATGGATCATGCTATGGGCGCCGCCGGTAAGCATGACATCGGCTTCACCCCGGCGAATGATTTCGGCCGCTTCGCCAATGGCTTGGCTGCTGGCCGCGCACGCGGTCAGGCAGTTGGCGTTGGGGCCTTGAGCGTTGAAGAGCGCCGCCAAGTGGCCGGCGGGCATGTTCGGCTCTTGCTCTAGCTCCACAATCGGATTCAGGTATTCCAATCCCGCCTTGGTGAAATTCGCCAGATCGAACTCTCCGTTGGCCAGAGCGGCGGTCATCATGTGCGTGAAGGCGTCAAAGTCCTGATCGCCTTCGCCGCTTCCTAGATAGACGCCGAATCGCGTGGGATCGAGGCTTGAATCGAGAATTCCCGAAGAATCGACCGCCTGCCGCGCTGCTCCTACGGCGAATCGGGTGTGGCGGCACCAGTACTTGGTGATTGAGGGATCATCCACGTACCGCGTGACGTCGAAGTCTTTGACCTCGGCGGAAATTTGCGTAGGAAAGCTGCTGGCGTCGAAGATTGTGGTGTACCCAACCCCTGAACGCCCCTCTTTCAGGCCATTCCAGACGGTCTCCACATCATGGCCCATCGGGTTGATCAATCCGACACCCGTAATCACAACGCGACGACGCATACAATACTCAATAGGAAAACGACATACGCGAGGACGTGCACATCCCCGCGTATTTGATCTGGATAAGTCTATGTTAGAAACGAAGCGCCCTGCCGGGCAACGCCAGGGCGCGCGATTTGCCTCTTTTATTAGCCGAAATCTTCCAGCTTTTATCGGCTGCGCCGCGATCGGCGGGGGTTTTCCCCAACCGATGCGAGCGATAGCATTCCTTTGCGTCAGTGACGGTAATTCTCCTTCCCAGGTCGTATGGGCGCCTCCGGTTCCGTTCGACCGATTGATGAGAAAGCGAGTGTTCTGGCATGGCGGGACAGCAGACGATCGCTCTTTCGATGCATGGCGCCGATATCGCGGTGCTTACCTTTGACGCCCCCGACAAGGGCGCCAATGTGCTCTCGCGGTCGGTACTCGACGAACTGGCGAACCACCTGACCGAGCTGGAGAAACGCACCGACTTGGCCGGACTCGTGATTCGCTCGGGGAAGGAGCACAGCTTTATTGCCGGCGCCGATGTGCGCGAGTTCGTCGCCTCGCTTTCCGCGCCCAAAGAAGAAATTGTTAAATTCTGCCGCGCCGGCCACGCTCTGTTTGGGCGGCTCGCGAAGTGTCCGTTTGTAACGGTGGCGGCGATCGACGGGGTTTGCCTTGGCGGGGGGGCCGAGTTGGCCATCTGGTGCGACCGGCGGGTGGCGGCCGATCATCCCAAGACCGAAATCGGTTTCCCGGAAGTCAAGCTGGGGATTTTCCCCGGTTGGGGCGGTGCATCGCGCACGCCGCGCATGGTCGGCTTGGCGAATGCGGTGGAAATGATCACCAGCGGAGAATCGATCAGTGCTCGCGAAGCGTACAAGATGGGCCTGGTGTCGGATGTTGTTCCTTCCGAGCGCCTGCTGGACGCCGCGGTGAACCTCATTCGCATTGAACAGCAGACCAAACAGTACCTGGAAGACCGGAAAAGGTGGAGCCAACCTCTGGCTGTCAATGAAACGGAACTGGGCTTTTTGGGCGCCACGGCCTCGGCGGTGATTCGGCAAAAGACCAAGGGGCATTATCCCGCGCCGGAAGCAGCCTTGGAGCTGTTGCTGGAAACGGCAGGCGAAGACCTGGAGACGGCCCTTCAGAAAGAGGCCGAGGGAATGGCCCAGTTGTTTGGCTCGCCGGTCAACGCCGCCTTAATCAATGTGTTCTTTCTTGATCAGCACAATAAAAAAGACAAGGGGCTGGATCGCGAGGGGGTGACCCCGCGCGAAATTCAGCAGGTGGGCGTGATCGGGACCGGCATCATGGGCGGCGGAATTGCTGCGGCGAATCTGCGGCGCGGAATTCCGGTGGTTGTGACCGACGCCTCGCCCGAGGCGATGACCAAAGGAGCGCAAAGGATCATTGAAGAGGCGGCCTACGACCGCGAAACCAAAGGGCCCAACGCTGCCCGGGCCATCGAAATGGCGTCCCTGCTCCGCTTGGCGCAGTTGGACGAACTGTTCGCGCCGTGCGATTTGGTGATCGAAGCCGTGGTGGAGCGGCTGGATGTAAAACGCGAGGTGTTCGCCCGGTTGGAGCCGCGCCTTTCGGACGAGGCGATTTTGGCTTCGAATACGTCGACCATTCCCATCTCGCGGTTGGCCGAAGGGCTCAAGCGACCGGATCGCTTCTTGGGAATCCACTTTTTCAATCCCGTTCGCCGCATGAAGCTGGTCGAGATTATCCGGGGCGAACAGACCAGCGATGAAGCGGTCGCCACCGCGGTGGCTTACTCCAAACGGATCGGTAAATCGCCGATTGTGGTCAAAGACGGGCCGGGATTCTTGGTGAACCGGCTGCTGTTTCCCTACATGAACGAATCGCTGGAACTCCTCGCCGAGGGCGTCTCCATCGACGATGTGGAAAAGGCGGCCAAGCGATTCGGCATGCCGATGGGCCCCATCACTTTGTTCGATATGGTTGGCCTTGACACCGCACTCTATGCCGGCGGCGTGATGCGCGAAGCGTTTCCTGAGCGGTTCACCGAGAGCGCTTTGCTTGCGGAGTTGGTGTCCCAAGGCCGGATGGGGCAGAAGAGCGGCGCAGGGTTCTTTGACTATCAAAACAAGAAACGCGAGCCGCAGCCGGATCCTGCCTTGCACCAATTGTTGGATAAGCACCGTCGCGGCGAAGCGAAGCTTTCGCAAGACGAAATTCAGAATCGGTTATTCCTGCCGATGCTCTTGGAGGCGACGCGCGTGCTGGAAGACGGCCTGGTGCGCGATGTGCGCGATGTCGACCTGGCCTTAATCTACGGGATTGGTTTTCCTCCCTTCCGCGGCGGTCTTTTGTTCTGGGCCGACACGGTTGGGGCGGCCAAGCTGGTCGAACTGCTCAAACCGTTTGAGTCGCTTGGCCGACGCTACCAACCCACATCGTTGTTGTTGGATATGGCCAAGAACAACCGGAAGTTCTACGACCGCTAAATTAACACAGGGGCGTCAGCACAGGCGGCGCCTTTCGCCGCCGTGGCGCCGATTGTTCGCCTTATCCAGTATTCGACTTCCCGACCTTCGACCCTCACCGTGCTCATGTCATCCGCCGTTATTGTCGATTGCGTTCGTACTCCGATCGGTCGCGCGCACCCAGAGCGGGGCTTCTTCCGCGATGTACGGAGCGACGACCTGGCTGTGGCCTGCGTCAAAGCGCTGGTGGAGCGCACCGGGATCAATCCCGAGGAGATCGAAGATGTGGTGCTTGGCAACACACAGCAGACGCGCGAACAAGGGTTCAACGTCGCCCGCGCTGTAGGGCTCATGGCGGGCCTGCCCGTGGCGACGGGGGGCGCGACCGTGAACCGGCTATGCGGCAGCAGCTTACAAGCGCTTAACCAGGCGGCTCATGCGGTAATGGCTGGTTTTGAGAATGTACAGATTGTGGGTGGGTTGGAGCACATGCATCACTTGCCCATGGATCATGGAGTGGATCTCAACCCCAAATTGTTCCAACGCACCAGCAAGGGCGCGCTCCATATGGGAGTGACCGCCGAGTTCCTGGCGCAAACGCAAGGAATCGGCCGCGAAGCGCAGGATCGATTCGCTCTGCGCAGCCACCAGCGAGCCGCTGCCGCCCAGAAGAACGGCGAGTTCGCCAAAGAAATAATCCCCGTGTTCGGCCGAGACGAGAATGGTCAGCTCTTCCTGGTGAACTATGACCAATGCGTCCGTCCCGACACGAGCATGGAAGCCCTGGCCGCTCTTCCTCCGGCGTTCATGCCGAAGTTAGGCACGGTGACCGCTGGCAACAGCTCGCCGTTAAACGACGGCGCCGCGGCGTTGCTGATGATGTCGGAAGAGAAGGCGAAGGAACTCGGATTGAAGCCGCTGGTGCGCGTGCGGGCTACGGCGGTCGCGGGTGTTGAGCCGGCCGTGATGGGAACCGGCCCCGTGCCGGCAACCCAAAAGGCGCTCAAGCGGGCGGGCCTGTTGCTGAACGACATTGACTTAATTGAGCTGAACGAAGCCTTCGCCGTGCAGGCGTTGGCTTGCCTGAAGATGCTCGGATTGAGCGAAAACACCATCGACCAGAAGGTGAATGTCCGTGGCGGCGCCATTGCCATCGGTCATCCGCTTGGCGCCAGCGGCGCGCGGATCGCTACGACGCTCATTCACGCGATGATTGACCGCGACGTTCAGTTCGGCCTTGCCACCATGTGCATCGGCGTGGGCCAAGGCATCGCCACCATTTTTGAGCGGGTATAAAAGTAACGCCGTGGTCGATCTCTACGCAACCAAAAGCGGCGGCATGGTTGTTGCCTTACGCCGTTGATTGCCCTGCCCTGGCTTACGCTGCGCGTCCGCCCTATACTCATCGAGTTCGCAACTTAAATTGCTCCTGGTGGGGCGGCGCGGTTTGACCTTCCCTGGGTTGGCGTCTATGCAACTTCGGCTCTATACGTTCGAACTTCCGCTTCGGCATACGTTCACCATCTCGCGGGAGTCGCTCGATGTGCAGCCGACCTTGATCGTTGAGTTAGAGGAAGACGGACTGCGCGGCTACGGCGAGGCGACCACCAATCCCTATTACGGCGCCACGCTGGAAAACATGATGGCGGCCCTGGAGTCGGCGCGGAAGGAGATCGAAGCCTACCGTCTGGACGATCCGGCTGAGTTCTGGCAGGCCTTACAGCCGCAACTTGGCGAGCATCCGTTCGCTCAGTGTGCGCTCGACCAAGCGGCGCACGACTTGTGGGGGAAGATGCGCGGGGCGCCGGTCTGGAAGTTATGGGGCCTTTCGATCGACAATCTTCCGCCCACCAATTACACCATTGGCATCGATACCATCGAAACGATGGTGGCCAAGATGCAAGAGTTCCCGAACTGGGCGGTCTACAAGATCAAGCTCGGGACCGATCACGACCTGGAGATTGTCCGCACGCTGCGCCAGCATACCGACGCCGTCTTTCGCGTGGACGCCAACTGCGGCTGGACCGCCGAGGAGACGTTAGACAACGCGCAGGCAATGCGGGACCTGGGCGTGGAGTTCATCGAACAGCCGCTACCCGCCGACCGTTGGGACGACATGCGCCGCGTGTATAGCGAGTCGGTGTTGCCGATTATCGCCGACGAGAGCTGCGTGGTCGAAGGCGACGTGGAGCGCTGCGCGGGGGTGTTTCACGGCGTCAACATCAAGCTCGTCAAGTGCGGCGGCATGACCCCCGCCCGCCGCATGATCGCGCGGGCGAAGGAGTTGGGGCTGCGGACGATGGTCGGCTGCATGACCGAATCGACGGTTGGCGTCTCGGCCATCGCGCAGTTGTTGCCGCTCTTGGACTACGTTGATATGGACGGCGCGTTGCTGTTGGCCAAAGACATCGCGACGGGTGTTACCATCGAGCAAGGGTACTGCCGTTACCCACAAGAAAACGGGAACGGCGTGCAGCTCCTGCCCGATGCTCTCCGCTAAAACGTCTTGCTTCGGCGCCGTGGGGATAACTCTTACTATCTGTCATCTTAGACGCCGACGTTCAGCAACGCCTTGTCCCATCGACGCGTGTTGCGTCATCCATAGAGGATTTCTTCACGCGGCGGAGTCGCCTTAGCGGGGTCGAAGCGGCGCAGGCCCGTGGCTTGCATTGCTAACAGACTCACGTACAACGGGTTAAGAAGCAGATACCGCTTCCACAAACGCCGCGGCTCTTGGAACAACCGGTACGCCCACTCGAGGCCGCGTTTTTGCAAACTGGGCGGCGCTTGCGGCAACAACCCTGCATGGAAGTTAAACGCGGCGCCAACGGCCAGCAGCGGCATCGAAAGCGCGTCACGGAACTCGTATACCCAAACTTCTTGCCGCGGGCATCCCAAACCGACAAAGGTCATGGCCGCCCCGCTGGTGCGGATCGCCTGCACGGTTTCATCTCGCTCGGCGGGGGTCAGCCGGCGAAACTTGGAGGCTTGCGTTCCTGCGATACGCAGCGCCGGAAAGCGTTCCGTCAGACGCTTACTTAAAAGCGCTAGCAACTCCTCGGAGCCGCCAAAGAGAAAAATGGGCAATCCTTCGGCGGCTGCGCGCTCGCAGGTCTTGAGCATCAACGTGGGACCATACACGCGGTCTGGCAACTGCGCGCGGTAGAGCCAGTTAAGCGCCCATCGTACGGGCTGACCATCGGGAACCAGGAGGTCAAAGGAGTTAAGGCGATAACGATGCGTGGCGTCTAGAACGCCTGTCATTAAGCCATGCACGGCCAGCGCCGAGACGGCCAACGGCCGCCCCGCATGCGCCGCGTTGGTGATGCGCTCGACGGCCGCCTCATAATCGACGGCGTCGATGCACACCCCCAGCACATTCTGCTTTCCCCGGTCGATCATTATCCTGCCCTTTCCAACCAACGATGGTGGCCTGCTTCGTAAATCTCGCGCAAGATGCGCGGTACGTCATACGTTAGCCGCCACGTGGGATAATGCGACTGGAACTTGCTTACGTCGCTAATCCACCCGATGTGGTCGCCGGTGCGAGTGGTTTCGGTATCCGTCCACGTCAGCGGCCGGCCGGTAAGCTGCTCGCAGAGTTCAATCGCCTCGAGCATGGAGCAATTGCTAAAACGTCCGCCCCCAATGTTGTAAACCTCGCCGCTGCGGGGGGCGCGGAAGAAGTGATCGAAAGCCTGAATCAAGTCGGCGCTGTGAATGTTGTCGCGGACTTGCTTACCGCCATAACCGAACACCGTGTAGGGGGCGCCCGTGGCGGCGCACTTCATCAGATAGGCCAGAAAACCGTGCAGTTGCGTGCCGCTGTGGTTCGGGCCGGTCAGGCAGCCGCCGCGGAAGCACGCGGTGCGCATGCCAAAGTAGCGGCCGTATTCCTGAACTAGTATGTCGGCCGCGACCTTGGAAGCGCCGAACAAACTATGAAGCGACTGGTCGATGGACAGGTCTTCGCGAATGCCGCCTGCATAGGTATGGTCGGGCGCAATCTCCCACCGTTTCTCCA
>CAYWIS010000153.1:0-15064 GCA_964458385.1 uncultured Pirellulaceae bacterium | reverse complement strand
ATTCCCTCCCAACCCGGAGTGTCGATGGCAAGATACTCGGGGGCGATCAATGCATCAAGCATGGCGAGCGCCGTGTCGCGGTACTTTTGAGCTTTCTCCGGCGACTGCGTCTGCTTGGCCAAGTCTAATAGGCCGCTTGCCGCAATAGCTCCCGCGGACGATTCCTTCTGCGCGCCCCAGGGAGGAGGTTGCGTGACATCGGCGTCAAAGTCCCAGTAGGGAACGCGATCTTCCGGCAGGTGCGAGAGCCAGTAGTCGGCGTTTCGCTCAGCAATGTCCAAATAGAATTGGTCGCCCGTAAGCGCGTAACACTGGCTATAGCCATAAAGGGACCACGCGAGTCCTCTCGCCCAGGCGCTCTCAGCGCTCTTCCCCTGATGGGTGGATTGGCGCAAGAAGGCTCCGGTTTCGACATCGAAGATGCCTTCATGAGCCGTTGAGCCATCGGCGCGCACGAGGGTTTGTGCGGTGGTGCGGCAATGTGCATGGGCAATGCGCAAGAGGTTGGCATCGTTGGTTTCATTGCCGGCATAAAAGATGATGGGTACGTTCATCATGATGTCGATGAACAACGATTGCGGCCCAATGAAACTGCACAAGTACTGTCCAGCTTCACGGAATCGCAAGGCCAGGGTGCGGCCGGCTTGGATCAGCACGTCGTGCAGGGCCTTCTCGCCCGTCAGTTCGTACCACGGTAGGTACGTGTTGAGGAAAATGAATCCGAGGTCATGAACATTGCGGTCATGCTGGCGGTGTTCCAAGAGTTTGGAATACTGCTCGGCCCGTTCGCGCCATTGGGGATCGCCTGTGCGGCGGTGAAACTGCCACATCATGCCGGCGCAAAAGCCGCCGGTCCAGTCAGTCCATAATTCACCCTCATGACGCCATTTGCCATTCTGCGTGTAAATGGGGAAGTAGCCGGGATGACGCTCCACCAATTGTGCTACTTGATTCTCGGCGAACTCTAGAGCGCGGGTATAACGTGCGGGGCGGTCGTGTTCGGTCATCGAGTCTACGTAAACTAACGAGCGGGAGAGGTTAAACGCCCCCAATATCTCGGTGAAACTCCGGCAGGTCAATTCCCTTAAACGTTACATCTTAAACTAGCTTGATTCGGCAGGAGTGGCAGCGAGCAACTTCGGGGTCGCGCTCCAGTTGTAAGGTCGCGTGTTCAATCCCAAATCGGTCGTGGAGTTCTTCCGCGGCGTGGGCAAGAAAAGCATCCGTGTCTTCCATACGTGGTCGAACCAAGTGTGCGGTAAGGGCCGTTTGGGTGGTGCTCATCGCCCAAATGTGCAGATCGTGTACGTCCTCAACGCCCTCCAATTGAGCGAGATAACTTCGTACCTGCGCGGCGTCGATATTCTCGGGAACGGCGTGCATGGCAAGATTGAGTGAGTCTTTGAGCAAGTCCCACGTACCTATCAGGATGACAACGGCGATCGTCAGGCTCACCGCGGAGTCAAGCCAATACCAGCCGGTAGCGAGCATTGCCCATCCTGCCAACACAACGCCTATGGAAACCGCCGCGTCGGCCGCCATATGTAAGAAGGCCCCGTGGATATTCAGGTCGTGCTGCCGTCCCTTGAGGAACAATAGCGCCGTGAGCGTATTGATCGCCGCGCCAATCGCCGCCACGAAAATGACCACATTTCCAACAACGGGTTCTGGGGATCCAAGGCGATGCACCGCCTCCCAGGCGATTGCGCCGATCGCTACGAGTAACAAGAGGGCGTTGAAAAGGGCAGCGAGAATCGACGAACTGCGCCATCCATAGGTGCGCCGGTCGGTTGGCGGAAGGCCCGCGAGATAGTGCCCACCCCAGGCCAAGAGTAGTCCCAGAATATCGCTCAAATTGTGCCCAGCGTCGGCTAAGAGCGCTAGTGAACCCGACCACAGCCCAAAGCCCGCTTCGGCCAGCACGTAAATACTATTCAGCGCAATTCCGATTCCGAACGCACGGTTGTAATTAATCGGGTGATGGTGGTGCGCGTGGGTCATGTCCGCATTGTACCTATAACCTATGTTTCGAGAATTACCGCTAGCGCGTCGCCTTGATTGACTCGCGGCAAAACACGCAAAGCGAGTACGATACCCGATTGCTTGGCCGTGATCTGATATACCGTATCGCCCAATTCATCGCACACTTCACCCAGCACGTCTCCACGATTCACACGGTCCTCAAGGCGGACACAAGGAAGAAAGAAGCCAGCCATTGGCGAAGGATGTTGCGTTTGAAGGTGTCCGCTTCCTGGCCTCTCATCTTCGACAACATATCGCACGCCATTTGAAGGAGCCGGACGGTTACACATTTCCAGGACTCCCATCACATTCAGGCAACCTTCTACTAAGGCGTTCACACCTTCGGGACGACACATGGCGCCTCCCCGATATTCGACGTAAATGGCGGGAACTTGGGCGTCTCGCGCCGCCGAGAGGGACCTTCCTTCGAGTCTCCAGTCGGTTCCCCACACAACCGGAAAATTGAAGGCGTGAGCCATTCGACGCTGAATCGCGAGCACGGCCGGATCGCGGTGCAACATGTAACCGGCCAGCGGTAACAAACGGAGCGCTGTTCCTCCCGTGTGCAGGTCGATATAGTAGTCGGCTGTGCGAATCAGAGTAGTGATCTGGTGCGCCGCCTTCTCGGTAATTGTGCCATCGGGCCGGCCAGGAAAGGCACGAGCCATATCGAGACTATCTTCCGCAAGCCGAGCACCGCGCCGAAATGCAGCCTCGTTAGCAACGGGGACAAGCGTTACGCGTCCGCAGAAATCGCCTTCCGCCAATAACCCGGCTAATCGCCGGATAGCGGCCATGGGTTCGAATTCATCGCCGTGGACGCCGCCGGTAATCAAGAGATGGGGCCCAGCGGAACGTCCGTAGAGAACGCGAGTTGGTACTCGGAAAGTCACGTCCAATGACGAATCCTGTAGAAACTCTGGGGATTACATATTTCCTAGTCTAAAATTATAGCTTTTGGTCGGTCGGGTTGGTGTGTTGACTGCCGTACCTGTATGCAAGGTCCGGGAAGTGGAACGGTCATCGCGAATTTCGCTTGTGTGGTGCATCGGCGTGGGTGTGCTTGCCGCGCACAATGGAGAACGCCGCGTCGTGGATGGACTCTCAATTCACGGTAATCAAGGCGACTGAGGCAGAACGAATGTTGCTATCGTTTCGTTTATTCCTTCACAACATCTATGGCGGGGCGCAAGTCTGTTAACACAGCCACGGCGCCCAATGCGTTTTACTAATCGAGGCGTTCTAACGTGGTTAGTTTCGTCCGCAGGCGAACGATGTCGCTATATTGTTCGGCATGACGTAGGGCGCGAATCAGTAATCGTTGTTTCTCATACAGGTCCGAGACGCCGTCAGCTAAACGCTCCCAAAGATTCGTGAGCGATAAGGGGCCCTGAGGGCGCCAACCCAGGTCCGTAAGAAAGCCGAGCACTTGCGCCGCGAGATGGACTTCTCGCTCCGACACTGTCGAACCGAGGCCAGAGATAAGCGATTCAAGTTCTCCGCCAACCCCGTCGCTTAAGAGTTTCCGTAGAGGCTCTAAACGCGCTGTCTTGGGCGAAGCGTTCATGAAACCTGCATCGTCGGCAAGGAATAAACTGCGGCGGTTGACCGCTTCCGTCAACTGATCAAGGAACCGCCACAGGTTGTGCACCCGTTCGGCAAGAGTGGCGCCAGGTAAGAACAACAGGTGCAATCCTTTGCGCGCCCATTGCCGTTGAATAAAGGGACTGACTTCGCTTTGTGGATCAACCGTTACGGCAAACGCCTTGCGTTGTCCGCTCTTGAGCATTTCGGCAATGCGGCTATGAATCTGGCGAAAGTTGGGATCACGAAGACTATACCCCACGAAGAAGAAAGAGTGATTAAGCAGCAGTCCCTCCAGCAGCGAGGACATTGCAGGCCGTTGGTGAAGGTAGCGTTCAAAGTCATCGCGACTTAGCACAAACCGTTGACTCGTGGCGGCGTCGCCATGCATTTTGACTACCGAGACCCCTTCGCCGTGACCGGTCTGAGATACATCAGCTTCGTCGGTAATGATGGTTGGATGGCGCCGCAGTCCCTCTAACGCCTGCTCCAGCAAGTCGTCATAATTGGTGGTTACGATAATCTTTACAGGGAGCGAGGCGAGGAGGTAGTGGGGCAATGTTGGGCGCCCGAGCCCCGGGCCAAAGTAGCGGCGAATCTGATCCGCAAGCTGATGCTCGCCCTTTTCTTCGACGTACCATTGCGCCACATCGAGAAAATGTTCTAGTTCACCCGTGTGCGGCGCTCCCAGGTCGTTGGCCAAACCTTGAATAAATTGACTCCAACTTGGCAATCCTGCTTCCTGAGAAAGTCCCGCTCCAACGAACACGACGCATTCGCCCTTACGCAATGCGTTGATCAGGTCCTGCACCGGCGGCTCCTGCAGCAAGTCCTCCTGCGCCAGATGTAACTCGCGCCGGGCCCGCAACAAAACTTGGTATGAGTCGGCCGTGTAAGCGACGAACGCGGCGTCTACGCCGTCATGGGTGTCCAAAACTTCGCGTGCGGCCGCAAACTGTGCGCGGGCAGACTCCAGGCGACGCCAACGATCGCCCCCCAGTCCAAACCCAAACGTCGGAAGCGCGATAAGCCAAGGCCTATCGCTGGGCGGAGCTTCACCCAAGTGTTGGATGGCGACTTTCAGGGCGGCGGCTACAGCCGCTCGCCGGTTTTCTGGTGCAGGTCCGGCTGCCGGCGTTACGATCACTCCCCGCGGCTTGCCGTTCGTGACATCTTTCAACGGCATCCAGAAAGCGTCGCCCACAGAGCAGCGTCCACCATGCGTATTTCCGAGGTCGCGAAACTGCTCCTCGAAGCCAGGTACATTGCGCTGAAATGCGGAGTAAAGATAACCGTTGCTGGCAAGTTGGGTGCTCGTTGAGTACGCGACGGCGTCAGCGGCAAAACGACTGATGTCTCCCTGGACGACAAAGATCTGATTCTTCATGCCAACAAGCCGCGAGGGAGCATGAAAGATGAGAGATACAGGCGCCGTATAGCCGCTACGTTATCTCAGCGACGCACGTCTGGACAAAACGTAGTTCCGACACGTGGCGCCCGGATCACTCTCCGCCGGCCGGCGCGTGCAGCACGACGCGCTCGATCAGATTATACCGGCCGCCAGGACCGACGCGGGCACGTTGGAGATTGCCCGCCAGGTCGCAGTGATAGAAATGGGCCTCGTGCTTGCCGATTACCTCGGCCACGGAGCCTTGCACGACCAGTGCGGCGCTTTCATCAATTCCGATGCCGAGCAACTGTGGAAATGCCTTTACCACGGATTCCAAATCGGCAAAGCGGTTACGTTGGGAGAAATGTTGATCAATGGCTGTTCCCGGCAGGAAGCCGAAACCGCGTTCATAGCCTTCAGCCATCATGATTCTATTGTCCAGCGGGCTGCCGCGAACCAAGTACTCGGCCTGGATCGATGCGCCAGCCGAACTTCCGCCAATGACTCCGCCGCGTCGGAGCACATCGTGAAACAATGACTCGGCCGAGGTTCCAGCATATGCGTCGACAAGGCGCCACTGACGACCGCCGCCAAACCAAACGCCGCGGGCGCGCCGCAACGTGTCGCGAAACCATGGAGACTCCACTTCCTCGAGCGATCGCGCATGTAACACTTCGACCGACGAGGCGCCAGCGCGCCGCAGCGCCTGAGCCATGCGATCTTCCTCGGGTTGCGGATTGGCGTCAGCCGACGGAATAACGACCAATGGAGCATGACGCCCGCCGGCAAGCTCGATGAAACGGTCGATCATATCGGGCGTCATCGCGCCGCCGCCAACGATCATGAGCGCCCCGTGAGGAACCCGGGTAGGTTCACACTGGAGCGGCGGAAAGGTCGGCATGGCCCGCGCCAAAGCTGCTCGCCGAAGGGCCGTGACGTCGGCTACGTCTCCCGGTTTGAGTGAAATTTCGCTGGCGCGTCGCATTTCCGACCCGGCGAGAGCCACCGTAATGTTGGATTGGCCAAGGACGTTCATCCGCCGTCCGCGAATCACAATCGCTGCTCCCTCCGGAACTCCAACTCCCCAGTGGCCAGGAAGTCTTTGTAATACTGCCGATAACTGCGACGGGCTGCCTTCTTCATCGAAGTGCGGCGCGATTACAGCGCCGGGTAGTAGATCGAAGCCCGTAGTAAACTCAGGTGAAGAACCTTCGTACCAGATTGTGCGAGATAGAATTGCCGCTGTCGCGGAAGTTCCGCCCACGACTCCGCCACGCTCCAGTAGCGCTTTCAATTCACGCTCTACGCGAGCGGCATAATGGGGAGTCGCAAATTGCGGCGGACCCGCCCCCTCTAGCCATACAGCGGTTGCCATGCGCAAGTGTGCGACAACGTCCTCCACGCCCGACTCATCTAAGGACCTCAAAGGAAGGAATGTTAGCGCCGCCAAATCATGTTGTTTCCAAGGCGCACAGACCACCTCATCATGATCAACGTTATTCTTGCCGATGGAGACAATCACCAACTTGGCTGATTTGCCTCCTGCGGCTGTAATAAAGCGCTCCATCGCTTTGGGCGGCAAAGGATTGCCGCCACTAATCACAAGGGTTCCCGGAATGCCGCGAGGATCAATGGGCGGCACGACATGGTCGTCGGCGGCGCCGATCAGCGGCATGCCTTGCAAACCAACCAGCAAGGCGAGAGTAGCAAAGGGACGGATCATTATGATCTCCACGAATCAGGGACCCGCAGCGCGGAGGCCGCCCAATGCGTCCCCAACTCGATGGTGAACTTCATCCGTCGCGCGGACGACCAACACCTTAAGCGGCGCATAATACATAATCGAAAATGGGCCGCCCACGGTGTCCCACTTGTCGGGAGCGATGGTTCGTTCGATTAGATTGACCAATGCTGGCCCCCAATCACCAATGAGTGGGCCGCCTCCAAACGCCGCTTCGTTGGCCGCAGCTACTGAGCTTGGACCCTCCCAGGAGTAAGCTATTCTGGCCAATCGCGCCGCCAGGGCTTCGGCCGCGTCCGTCTTGGAGCCGGGAGATTGGAGCTCGTCAGGGGAAGAGCTGGGAGCGGTCAGATCGGCTTCGCGGCCAATTTGCCGCTTTAGGTCACGTTGAATTGTCGTTAGACGGCTCCACAGCTTCGTGCGCATATGGGCCAATGTTTCACTTGCTTCCAGCCGCGGATCGGCCGAGATTTCGTCATAAAGCGACGCCAAGCGCCGAATCGCTGTTGCACGCCGGCCTGGCGTTGCGGCAATAGCTTCTTGGCGAAGCGCTTCGCGCACTTCTTCTTGATAGATGTGGTAACCTTTGAACTCGCCTCCGCTTGCCGCCGTAGCGAGGGTGAAGGCCGCGACCATACACCAGGCTCTCATGAGGCGCGCTCCTGTGATGGAACAACCTTGCCAGCGCTTTAATGTAATGATCATGAAGCAGCGCCTCAACAATTGCGCGCTATGTTAAAGGCCCTGCGTGCGGCGGCGAAGCGCCGCCGCTGTCTCGCTTGGCGAAGTTGCGCGGAAGTAAAACGGTCTGCTACGTTTCGCTCTTTTCCAGCGGATGCACCTCTCGGCCTTCCGCGTCGCGGCACTCAATGTGGAGGTGCTCGGGGTAGACGGCATCGCTACCGTAGATTTGTAGCGTGACTTTGTTCTCGTCCTCCAGTCGGTGAATCTCGCGGCGTTTGGTGTTGTTAAGATACGCGGCAACGTCGTTGTGCACGCGAACGGAGATCTTGGCGACACCTTCATGCTGGGCGGCCATCATCAACAAGCGAATGACCTCAATAGCCATGCTTTCCGCCGTCTTGACGACGCCGCGACCATTACAGCACGGGCAGTCACGATAGACGCTGCGCTTGAGACTCGGCCGGATGCGCTGGCGCGTCATCTCAATGAGCCCGAAGGGACTTGTTCGGAGGATCTTCGTGCGCGCCCGGTCGCGCCGCAGGGCGTCGCGCAGCGCGCGTTCCAACCCGCGACGGTGTTTCTCTTTACGCATGTCAATAAAGTCATTGACAATGACGCCGCCCAGGTCGCGCAGACGAAGTTGCCTGGCGATCTCGCGCGCCGCAGCTAAGTTTAAGCGATAAGCGGTTTCTTCTGCGTCGTCGTCGGCGCGGAAGTTCCCACTGTTTACGTCGATCGCAACCAAGGCTTCCGTCGGATCAATGACGATGGAGCCGCCGCCTTCAAGCGGAACCTCGCGCTGATGGATCCGGGCGATTTCTTCCTCTAACTTGTACTTGTGGAATAACGGTTCGCGACCTTCATAAAGTTGCAGACGATTCGCATACCGCGGCATGATGAGCTGGAGGAACTCCTTGGCCCGCTCATATGCCTCCTTTTCGTCGATGTAAATCGCATCGACGTCGCTGGTGAACATATCGCGGATGGTGCGGATGATCATGTCGCTCTCTTCGTAGAGCACCGAAGGAGCCGACTGCTTCTTCACCCGCCGGACAATGACCTTCCACAGACGCAAGAGATAGGCCAAATCGCGCGAGAGTTCGCGGCGCGTGCGCCCCGCTCCTGCAGTTCGAACAATGAACCCAATGCCCTTTGGCGGGTTCAGCTCCAGCATTATCTCGCGTAGATGGCGGCGCTCCTCCTCGTCCTCGATCTTGCGAGAAACCCCCACGCGGCCAAGCGCCGGCATCAGCACCACGTATCGGCCAGGAATGCTGATATAGGTGGACAAGGTGGGACCCTTGGCCCCGATTCCCTCTTTGATAACCTGGACGATCACCTCGTCGCCGCGCCGGAAGATGTCTTGGATGGGCGGTTTAACGCGGGGACGACTACTAAGGCGGCGTCGGACGCCATTGCGATCTGCCCGAGAGCCTCGCTCGACCGTGTCCTCCAGCGGCTCTTTGGGATCGTAACCACCTTGACGGAAGTACTGCGGCTCGACGTCGCTAATATGCAGAAAACCGTTGCGGCCTACACCGAAATCAACAAATGCCGCCTGAATGCTCGGCTCCAGGTTGACGATCTTGCCTTTGTAGATGTTTCCAACGTAATTGTCTTGGTTTGTACGTTCGAGATAAAGCTCTTCGAGATGACCATCCTCCACAATGGCGATTCGGCATTCCTCCGACTGCGCCACATTGATGAGCATTTCTTTCTTCATGTGCGGGATGTCCTAGGTGGTCGGTGAAGAAAAAGGAGCGGGCGTTGACCCTACTCCGCGCACCGACGTTTCCCGCAGATGCATGTCATGCACGAACGCAATGGCCGTGGAGCCGCGCTGTGAAGAAACCGGCCGCCAGCCAGAACAAATCAACCTCTGTTAATGAAGACCGGGCTGTTACCCCGCCTTCACGGCCAGAACGGCTAAATTGTCCTTGCGATGCATATGCCGGACCTGCCTCAACAGCGTTAATCGGCCAACTCGACGCATGTGCGCGTTAGGCCATTACTTTCGATTTCCAACCCACTCAGGCCCACCGCCTGTAGAACCTCACGAGGACGAACCGTAGCGCTGTGCGTCGCCGCTAGGCGAAAACGCAACAAAGGGCGGGATGGTTCGTCAACCAACTCGAGGGACTGCAAGTCGGCCTTCAAGTCTCTTGGCGCCGAGCCATCGTCGCGCTCGATCCACCAATGGTCTTGGGCGTGAATTTGTGCGATCGCCTGAGCGACCGTGTCGCGCCGATCCGGGGGAACCGGCGCTTCATACGACATGCCGACAATCTTCGCTTTGGGCGTGTTCTCCGGCAGAACCTGCACGTCGAACACCACGAGGCCCGGGGGGGCTAACGCGGCGAACTTAGCCGCTAAGGCGGCCTGGTCCACGTGCTCGGCCAACTCGAACTCCATCACTTCGTCCAGCGCCGCGATCCCCAGCCCAAGTGCCGAAGGAAAACTCATCCGGGCCTTGGGATGAAACCCTTCGCTCATGCTCAGCCGCAAACCCATGCGACGAAACAGGCGTTCAAAGGCTCGGGCCAAGTCGCGGTGACTGATCCAGCGAAGATCGCCTTCCTTGCGGAAACGTATTCGTACGCGTTGTCGAATCATCGACGCTCGGATACGGATGTACGCTTACAGACTTGCGTCCGGCGCCAATTGCGGCGCCGCGTGTCTCAACTCGTCTTTCAACATGTTTTCAATTTGGCGGGCGTCGTCCATGGCGAGGGCCTTTTGTGCCGCACGTTCGCATTGAGCAAGCGTCAAGCTGCGGCATACCCGTTTGATTTCGGGAATTGCAGCCGGGGTGACGCTAAGGTCGCGCAGCCCAAGGCCCAGCAACAACATTACGTAGTGCGGTCCGGGAATCTGGCCACATAAACTTACCGGTTTATTTGCGGCGCATGCGGCCCGCAACGCCATTTCCAATAGTCGCAACACGGCGGGATCGGCTGGGTGGTACAAATCCGCTACCGCGCTGTTACTCCGATCTACCGCCAAGGTATACTGTATCAAATCGTTTGTGCCAATGCTGATGAAATCAACCTCTGGCAGAAACTTATCTAACATTATAACTGCCGAGGGGGTTTCAACCATCATTCCGATGGGAATTTGAGGGTTGTAAGCGAGGCCCTCGCTGTCCAACTCGGCCATAACACGGGTAACGAAACGCCTCGCCTCGCGCAGTTCCTCTAAGTTACAAATTAACGGGAACATGACACGAATGTCGCCCGATGCACTGGCGCGGAGCACCGCCCGCAACTGAACACGAAATAACGAGGGATTGCGGAGCGAGAGGCGAATCGAACGCACCCCTAAAAAGGGGTTTTTTTCTTCCAGAGTACGTGTGCCCGGCGCCTTGTCGGCGCCCAAGTCAAGAGTTCGCACAATGATCGGCGAACCCTTCATCGCTTCGGCGACGCTGCGATAGGCTTGAAATTGATCTTCTTCGGTCGGTTCGCTGTCGGCGGCCAAGTAAAGGAATTCCGTGCGGAACAACCCGATGCCGTCGGCCCCACGTTGACGGCACGCCTCCACCTCCTCGGGAAACTCAATGTTGGCGCTAATGCGGATTCGCACACCGTCGGCGGTTGTGGCCGGTTCCTTCCATAAATCGCGAAGTTGCGCCTCAAAAATACGGCGACGTTCCGCCTGCTGTTCGTAACGCGCCAGGGTTTCCTTATCGGGGCGGAGGATAACCAAGCCTTCGTGGCCGTCGATAATCACCTTATCACCGCCCGACGCATCGGTCAGAAAACTACCAACACCGACTACGGCGGGGATCTCCAGCGCCTCGGCGACAATGGCCGTGTGGCCGCCCATGCCGCCCAATTCGACTGCGAAACCGCTGACTTGACGGCGCCCCAAATTTACCGTTTCGCTGGGCGTAAGATTGTTCGAAAGGATAATGACGGGCTGTGTCAGGTTCGCCAGCTCTTCCCGCTTTCGGCCGAGGAGGTGTCGGAGCAGCGTTTTCTCAATATCGTAAATGTCGTTGGTTCGATCCGCCAAAATCCCCTCGAGCGATTGGAGGACTTTGGCGTACCGCCGCAGGGTGCGACTCACCGCGTATTCCGCCGTGTACCGTTTGCCCCGTATTAGCGCTTCGACTTCGCTCTGCAATTGCGGATCGCGGAGCATTTGTTCGTGGGCGGCGAAGATGGCGCCGTATTGGGGCCCCAACTCGCGCGTTACCGCATCACGATAGTGGGACAATTCCTGAACGGCCTCGGCCACAGCGCGTGAGAGTCGGGCCAATTCGTCATCGACAACGGCGCGCGCGGACAGCCGACGCGGGATGCGATAGCCCTCGCTGCTTAAGATCATCGCCTCGCCAACGGCTACGCCGGGCGAAGCGGCGATGCCGCGGAAGATTTTCATAGAGCAAGCGAGTCCAATGATCCCTGGCGGCCCTTACTCCTCTTCCGCCGCTTTTCGCTCGAGTTCCAGCAACTCGTGTTCAAAGAGCTCCACCAATGCGTCTAGTGCATCCTCTGCATCGTCACCATAGGCGCAGATCGTGAGCTCAACGCCATGACAGGCGCCTAAGGTCAATAAGCCAAGTACACTCTTGGCGTCGACACGCTCATTGCCTTTTGTAATTTCAATGCGCGAGCGGAAACGGTTCGCCGTTCGGGCCACCAGATCCGCCGGCCGGGCGTGGAGGCCCTGCGCGTTCGCGACCGTAACGACGCGTGTTGCGTTTCGCTCAACCATGGAAACCGAAGTTGACTCGCTGGGGTTAGCCGATGTCGCGCACGGTCCAAATCGTCCACCGCTCGAGGCAGTTGACTCGGCGCCCCCATGACGCAGAGGTTCGCCCTCCCTGACGCGTTCGTGACAAGAACCGCACGCGGTTGTTCTTGCCGAAATGCTCGTGCGGCGAAGAAGCCGATAGACGTGAAAATTACTCAGACGCCACTAGGAGCCGAATTGATTGTTGTCGGCCTCTTCCAGCAGTTGCTGCACGTCCTGTGCGGTCTTGGCTTGTTTCAGAAACTTACAGAACATCCCATCACGCAGTTGCCGCGAGATATTCTCCAGCGCACGGAGGTGATCACCGGGGCGATCAGGCGGCGAAACAAGCAAGAAGAAAAGTTGCACCTTTTCGCCGTCCAGGCTGTTGAAATCGACGCCGGCATGACTGATCGCCACCGTTCCCACGAGTCGATCAACGCTCGGATGTTTAGTATGAGGAACCGCTACGCCCCGACCAATGCCGGTGCTTCCCAACTCCTCGCGCTTCATGATGGCCTTAATAATGCCTTCCAAATCGGCCTCAGCAATTTGTCCCGCTTCGGCCAAGGCTCCGACCATCTCGCGAATTACCGCTTCCTTGGTCGTGGCGCGCAAGTCGGCGCGAATAGATTCTACATTAATAAAATCAGCGAATTTCATAGCAACGATCCTGTCGGCAAGCCGCTAATGCGCGGCGGACCAGGAGCAACTCCGCCTACCGCAACTCTTCACCTGCGGCGGGGGCTTCCACATTTTTCGCACCGGTAACGCGGCGATCCGTAATCTTTTCCTTGTGCTTACGGAGTTGTTGCTCAAGTTTGTGCAACAGGCCATCAACAGCCGCCAACACCGTAGGCGCCTGTTCGGTCGCGACAAACTCGTTCGCATGCTCGGCCGTAACCCGAGCCTCCACTAAGGGCGCTTCTTGGTGCTCCAGATCCACCTTCACCTCAACTCGGGTGATACGGTTAAAGAAGTGGGGCAACTTCCCCATTTTTTCTGTAATCCGTTCCTGAGTCTCCGCGTTGAGTTGTCCATGACGTGTGGAAATGCTGATCTGCACGGAGGTTCTCCTTGGATGGATTCAGGAGGTTAAATTCTACTGACCGCAAATTGGGTGGGCAATTCCGCGCCCATTTATCCCGCGGATGCCAGAATAGCGGCTTTTCGTGGGTATTCTATCCTGCATCCGGGATGGAGATAAGGGGTGCGCCGCCCCCTCTCTAGTTTACGTTATGTTCTAAGCCGCAATGGCGAACGAGGTAGCGTTCACCCTGAGAAAACAGGAGCCGCGGCGACGCACTCCTATGCGGTCATCCTAGCGTCAAGGCTTCGCTGCTGAAAAGGTGGTAGAAAAGCCAATTTATCTGACGGGCAATCCCAATACCGGATGAGAACAACCAAACCCAAGCCTCACGCGTTCCTGCCGTAACGAAACGATTCTCGGAACGCCGAGTCCCACGGCTTCACAGAAACCGGGAAGTGTTGATTTGGATGCTCGCTATTTCAAACTCTGGCCAGCGAAGCTTATGTCACGGACCGGTATACACGGGAGGTGCTTGCGGCATGGTGGCTGCTTCGGGGGGGACTTCGAAGTTTTGGGTGGCGTTGCTCTTTGGCAAGTCGGCAGTGGTTTCGTAGGGAGGGAATAACGGCGCGCCATTGGGACGCTCTTCATCGAGGGGTGTTCCGTCCAACCCCTCGATACGGATGATCGTAGGACCTCCTGCAATACCCTGACCTCCTTCCAGCGCCGTGTTGTAGGCGCCGTTTTTAATTTCCGCCCAGCCAACAGGACCTTCGTTTCCTTTACTTGCGTCGGGCGTGAAGTAAATTTTGCCGATTGGGATGGGTTTACCTGCGAAGGTTACGTTCCCCGAAACATCGTACAGGTCAACGCCAGATCCGCCACAGCCAAGGGTTAGGCAACAAAGGAAGCCGAGCCATAAGGCAAAGACGCGAATAAGACCACCTTTGGCGAGCACGTACGTCTTCACGTTCCGACCGAGTTCATTCATGGGAAGGGTCCTTGCTTTTGCGCGCCAAGAAAACCGAAGGTAAGAGGATCGAGCCTCTCGGCAAACGCAATACGAGAATTCAAGGGAGGAGATTAGTGTCAGGCTGATCGCCGAGCGAATCCCGCCGAGTTATTACGGCGAAGACTGCTCGTATCAGCGGCGCCGCGAGAGAGGTGCGGCATTTACAGTGGATTGTAGCGTGGCGTGATGATACCGCAACAAACGTGTACAAAAAAGGCGGGGCACCCGTAGTACCGCTTCCAATAAGCTCGTTTGCGGTTTCGTGCAGCGTCCCATCATGCGACCCCGTGCCGTCTAGGCCCTTGCGTTACGGATGCTTGATAGGAGGGATCTTGTGGCAAAACCAGGCGTGTCCGAGATGTAACAAGCGATGATCACGTGCGCTTCGCAGGGAAAGTACCGTTGCAATTTGGACTGGAGGAGCACGATGATCCGACCGCGTTGCCTGCCGATACTTATGGGCCTTTGGGTCGCGGCCTGTTTCGCAGGCTTCCCCGCGCACGCCGATGAGGGCCTCAAACCCGACGTGACGCAGCAAGTCAAAGACATCCTCACGCGGAATTGCCTGCGCTGCCACGGCGGCGATGGCAGTGACGAAGGAGGCGTAAACTACATCCTTGAAGTACGTCGGCTCATTGCTCGCGGCAAAGTCGTGCCTGGCAAACCCGAAGAATCCTCATTGCTTGCGCGGGTTAAAGCCGGAGAGATGCCCGCTGACGACGATCCACTGCCTCAGGACGAAGTCAACGTGCTTGAACGATGGATTGCGGCGGGTGCGCCCGACTTTTCCGCCCTGGCGCCACGCACCTTCGTTTCCGATAGCGACTTGCTCCACTTTATTATGCAAGATCTCCAGGAGCACAA
>CAYWIS010000152.1:0-15309 GCA_964458385.1 uncultured Pirellulaceae bacterium | reverse complement strand
CGCGTGCGGAAGTGCTGTTCGATCTCTTCGATCGGCAAAGGTTCGTCGTCGCGAAGAAACTTCTTGGGCAGCCCGGTATGCCGCAGAAATAGTCCTACCGCATCGTCCGTCGTGATTTGATGCACACCAAATTGCCGTGCGGTATCGATGAGCTCTGCTATTAACGGCGTGGCTCGGCCCGGCAGCGTCTGGTAGGGCAAGAAACGGCGATAGAGCCGATCCACCGTGAGGATTACGTCGGGGGCCAGTTCGACCTTGGCCTCTTGGCTT
Organism: uncultured Pirellulaceae bacterium; assembly: GCA_964458385.1. Lineage (GTDB taxonomy): Bacteria > Planctomycetota > Planctomycetia > Pirellulales > Pirellulaceae > JAHWKS01. Next base: position 15,039 of record CAYWIS010000152.1, on the reverse strand, counting down.
TCTAGGTGTGCATATTGCTCCAACGCCTTCCGCGCGGCTGGCGGCGCCAATGGCGGCACGGCGACCACTTGAAAGCTTTCGGCGAAGCCGGGCATCAAGCGGCGGCATGCGTCGAGTTCAGTGGGCGTGGTTTCCGCGATCATCCGCAGCTCGCCGGCTTGCAGATAAGGCAGGAAGAACGCCGCCAGGCTGTCGGTAGCGTCGCGGCCGCCTAGGAGCATCAACTCTAATAAGCTTTCAACGCACAACACGCCTTGGAAGTGCGACAGCTCTTCAATCACCGCTTCGCACCGTTCTTCCCACTGGCCCAAATACTTCATGCCGGCGATGAGCCGCGCGCCACTGGTTCTCCAAAAGCGGTGGATCGTTTTTCCTAGGTGCGGCTGGTCGGTGCGTTGCCGCTCTATCGTGCGCACCGCGTTGACCAAAAGCGTGGTTTTCCCCACCCCCGATTCGCCCACCAGCAGCAGATGCACGTTCTCATGCGTAAGCCGATGGACGAGTTGTTGGACTTCTCGCTCTCGTTGCCAGGCGCGAGAGTATTCGCGGCGAAAGCTCGGCTCCCCCACAGGCTCAGCCACCGCCGTCAAGGCCGGAAGTTCGTGCGGACGCATAGGAAGGGAACGGTCGCTGGGCGCCTTCACCGAAACTTCCTCCAGCCGCGTCCGTTGCGGAGCCAGGTAGCGGCTCAACTCCTGGGGCGTACGGCCGGAGAATGCGTCGCGCACCTTTTCGGCAATTAATTTTTTGAGCAGGTCCGGCTCGTAGTAATGAAAGTAGATGCCCAGCATGGGAAGCGCGCAAATGTGCGGCCCGCCACGTTGCTTACCACGGACACAGGCAATTCGCAGTTCAAGCGTTTCGTCGCAGGGTTGGGCACGGTTCCCGCTGATGTAGCCAGGGCGAACCGCAACACGTACGTGCGAAAGTTGCGCCTCTTGGAACTCTGGCTCCGCCATCCAGGGGCGTTGCTTATAGAGCCACTGCAAGTAATTGCGGACTTGCCGCAGTGCGGCGGCTTCGGTGATATCAACGGCCGCTGCATCGGCGCCGAAACCTACGGGCTGCGCGGTGAACGTGCCCTGATAGTCCTGCCATACCAATACGGGAAAACGATACGTCGGCATTGCAAAGGGACTTGGCGGTCACCATAACGCGATGGCGGGTGGTGAAGTGGTACAATAGCGCCTTGAATAATATCTCGCTACCACTACCCGCCGATGAATCCCGCCATGCGGCAACACGACGACAATCCGTATGCAGCCCCGGGAAACGAGCCCCCGGTGTTGGCTCAGCCGGTCGCGGAGAGCGACAGCGTCTTGCGCGTTGATTTTTACTTGACTGTGGAAGATCTCGTTGAGTTCAACTTTTACCACGTTAACCACTCGCGGTCGATGCGCAAGAGACTATGGCTCACGCGGATCATGTTCGTGCTGGCCAGTCTGTTGATTCTTTGGGGACCGCTACAAGCGAGCCCGATGCGCAATGCGGGGTTGTTGCTGGCGCCGGCCGCCGCGGTCCTGGTGGCGTTGTTCTGGTATTCCAACTCTGCCACTCGTCGCAAGGCGAATTTACGCCGGCTTTTGGAGAGCATGTTTCGCGAAGGGCGGAATGAGAACCTTTTTGGCCCGCATCGGGTGTGGATTTCGCCCTTAGGCGTTCGGCGTATTTCGCGCTATGCCGACGCCAGTTTCCAATGGCCTGCGATCGAGAAGATCGTTGCGACGGACAAAGCTGTTTACATTTACGACTCAGCTGCATCAGCCATTGTGGCGCCTTATGCGGCCTTCGCCAGCGAAGAAGAGTTCCGTCGTTTTGTGGAAACCGCTACCCTATTTTGGCGGCAATCCCTAGGGAATCCCGAGAAAACGCCAGAGGCTGTCTGACCTACCCCACCTGTTCTAACCGCCTACAATTTGCGACAACCAATGCGCGGGTCTGGCGGCGTATGACCGTGTTTGCGTCTGCCTGTCATACCGTTCAATCTTCTTTCGCTGGCGCTTATGGAAACACCGATCACTTGGGAGTGGATTGCTTTCGGCGCGGTTGTGCTGTTGATGCTGGGAATTGATATCTTCGTGCATCGCGGCGAACACGCTGACTCGCGATTTCGCGCATTGCTCTGGACGGTTATCTGGGTCGCCGCCGGCTTGCTCTTCAATATCTTTGTCTGGTTCGATCGTGGCGGGCGCGCCGCGCAAGAGTATCTGGCGTCCTACCTGATTGAAAAAAGCCTTAGCCTGGACAACTTATTTGTCTTTTTGATTATCTTTAAGACACTGCGGATTCCCGCCGCACACCAGCGCAAGGCGCTCTCTTGGGGGATCTTTGGGGCGTTGGTATTCCGCGCAATCTTTATCTACTTGGGGGCGGAAGCGCTTCAGCGGTGGCACTGGGTCGAATACATCTTTGCGCTGCTCCTGCTGTACGCTGCATGGCACGCCTTTCGTGAAGATCCGGCGCAGGAGGAAGAGAGCAAATTGGTCGAATGGCTGGCGCATCACTTGCCCGTTTCTCGCCATACCGAGCATGCTCACTTTTTCACCCGCGTTAATGGCAAGTTGCTGATGACGCCGTTGATGGTGGCCGTCATTGGGTTGGAGTTAACCGACGTGATGTTCGCCATCGATTCGGTGCCCGCGGCCTTTTCGGTCGTGCCCCGTTCGCAGGATCAGTTGTTCATTATTTACACATCCAACGTGTTCGCCATCTTGGGGCTGAGATCGCTTTATATTGCAATGGCGTCCACCTTAGGGGAATTGCGCTACTTGCATTACGGTCTGGCGGCCGTGCTCGCTTTTGCCGCCTTCAAGATGCTAATGCCGTCCGAGGTGCTGCACATTCCGCCGATGGTTTCGGTCGCGATTATCGTGTCCTGCATTGGTGTGGCGATCTGGACGAGCGTACGTGCGAACCAACGGCTGGGGCCGATAACGATTAATCCGAATGAGCAAGCGATTGCGGATGGAGAAAACGCCGACGCCGGCGAAGCCGCCGCGCCAAGCGAGCGCGAAGCAACTTCCTGAATAACCATCCTAGACGGCAGCCCAAGGGCTAGCTATCGCTGACGGATTGCAGTTCGAACTGCCGGTGTTTCTTCTGGGAGGCGACTACCTGGAAACGGGGCCATTGTGCGAATTGGTCGGCGATGGCCTGCGCCCGGGCGGGATCGTAAGGACCGTTGTGGGCGTGCAGCAGATATCGCAGCCGTAGCGGCGCTTCACGCATAATGAGAAGCGGCGCCTCGAGGCACAAGGCGGCGCCCATCCACCCATCCTCACGCACGTGCCAGTGCGTCGGATAACGTAGGTTGCTGGGGTGGTCGAAGTAGGTGATTCCTTCCACTGTGTCGCGCGGTCTGCCATTCTCTGTTATTTGGACTGGCCCGCTGTAATCCATCCAGCGCGCAGGTTGCCCGAAAATCGCGGGTTCGCCCACGGCGTCTTCACTGTTGGTGAGTCGCCCGCCGCCAAAGTGCTCCGAAATGCTGGCGGCCACGCGCACCGCAAGAAACCCGAAGTTCGTCTGCCCTAGCTCTAGCATGGCGGCTTCGGGACGAAACGTAGATTGCAGCTCCAGCAGCGTTTCTCCGGATTCACCAGGACGCACGACGGCGATTAGTTCCTGCTCTAACAAGGGTTGCGGATCGTGGCCGTCGTACCAGCCAAGGATTACGGCCATGATTGTGTGTTCATCGCCGTCCTCGTAAACGCGCCATTCCTTTTGCCGGATACGGGCGGTCGTAGCGTCTCCCCAAAAGTCGATGCCCAGCACCTTGTGATGGGCGAACCAGATGCTGCGATGATGGTCGTGATTGGGAGCGCCCGGATGCCCCATTCGGGTCAGGGCAGCGCCCGAAGGCCCGCGCAGAGGATAGAAGAACGGGCGAGGGTACTCGTCTCCGAAGTGCCAGCGTAAACGTTCAACGCCGTCGATCTCAAACGCTACTTGATGGCCGGGCAATGGCGTTACGCGACAGCGAGGAAACTGGAATGGCATGGCGAAATCTGGTCGGAAAGGCGGTTTGGCGCTGTTCCCCTCATTCCCAATAATGGCGATATGGCTACCATACGCAGTTCGGCTTGCTTGTAAAACCCCTTTCGACCACGGGGCGGTCGTAATCTATGTCTGTGGAAAGCACACTGTTTCTTCCCGAACTGCGCGAGATGCTGGCCGAGAACAACGAGGCCGAGCTGCGGGAGTTCTGCGAAGCGTTGCCCCCGGCGCGCACTGCCGACTTTATGGGTGGGTTGGACGCCCAGGAATGCTGGCGGGTGCTTCAGTACGCTAACCCGGAAACACGCAATCAGATCTTCACCTACTTGGATCATTCGCTCCAGGTCGAAATGATTTCGACCCAGGACCGGGACGAAGTGGCGGCCCTCATCGCCGACCTGGCGTCAGACGACCGAGTGGACGTGCTCAACGACGTCGCGCCGGAGATCGTCACCGATATTCTCTCACGTGTGCCGGCGGTCGAACGGCGCGACATTCTACGGTTGTCGGCGTATCCCGAAGGAACCGCCGGCTCGGTCATGACGACCGACGTGGCGAAGCTCTCGGAGCATATGACGGTGCGCCAAGCCCTGGATGAGTTGGCGCAGCAGGCGGGCGATCTGGAAACGATTTACTATCTGTACATTGTCGACGAGGGGAATCATTTGCGGGGTCTGGTTTCAGCCCGGCAGCTTGTGGCGAACATCAACAAGCCGCATCGGAAACTTAGCGACTTGATGGAAACCGAGCTGATCGCCGCCCGCGCCACCGACGACCAGGAAGAAGTTGCCCGGAAAGTGGCCCGCTACGACTTGCTGGCGATTCCCGTCGTTGACGAAGAAAACCGCCTGGTGGGCATCATTACGCACGACGACGTAATCGACGTGGTGCGAGAAGAGGCGGTGGAAGACGCTCAGCTCATTGCGGGTATCGCTCCCCTGGACGAGGGCTATCTTCACACGCCGCTTTTGACGCTCAGTTGGAAACGCGGCATGTGGCTGGTGATCTTGTTCTTCGCAGGATTGCTCACCGCCTTTACGCTGGAGCGATATCAGGGGCGCGTAGAAACGTGGCCGTGGTTGGTCATCTTCATTCCGCTCATCATTTCCAGCGGAGGCAACTCGGGGAATCAATCAGCCACGCTGATTATTACGAGCTTAACCAGCGGCGAAGTGACCGTACGCGACTGGCTACGCGTCTTGGGGCGAGAACTGGTGATCGGCCTCATTTTGGGAAGCTTTCTGGCCTTGTGCGGCATGGTGGTCGCCCTGGTGCTTAAGGAGGAAGCACGCACCTTGACCTCAATGATGATTGTGCCTTGCACGATCCTCTTGGTGGTGACGTGCGGCGCGCTGGCGGGTGCGCTATTACCGCTCATTTTCAAACGTTTGGGGCTTGATCCGGCCATGATGAGCAACCCCTTTGTGGCGGGCCTGATCGATATTCTCGGCATCTTCATTTACATGAACGTCGCTTTGTGGCTGCTCACCTAATCCGCACGCGGCGGAAGTGAGCGTATTCTTGAGCGCAGATTGCGGCCCGCTGCGGTTTTTTGTTGGCAATCGGCGGTGTGGATCGCCACAATAACGAGAGTAGCTGCGTTCGCTCGGAAACATCCGAAGGAGGATGCCATGTCTTTCGTCGAGAGCGAATTGTGTGCTGTCTCCCAGCATCCGGCGACGGAACGAACGGATCTTCAGACGCTCCCTCAGCCACCGGAGCGTGTGCCGCCGATCCCGCGGGTCAAGTTTTGTTACACGCTCGTGCATGCCGCCGAAGCGGTCGGAATTCGCGACTTGGCCGACGGCGAGTTCTTGCCGTCGGATCGCACACTGGAAGAAGGCATCGAGCGGCAACTCAATAGCTTGCTTGACCAAGTAGGTTGCACACGGCCGGGCTTCCGTCTGTTGGAAATTGGCTGCGGCTATGGCCGCCTGTTGCAGCTTGCCCGGCAACGAGGGGCGCACGCGGTAGGAATTAATCTCTCGCCCGAGCAGGTTCGGTACACGGTTCAGCAAGGCTTGCAAGTGTACTGCTGCAACTACCGCGACTTGTTGGAAGCTATGGAATGGCATGGGAAGTTTGACGGCGTGATTGCCAACGGTTCACTGGAGCATTGGGTGCAGCCCGAAGACGTGCTGGCAGGCCAGATGGACGCGATCTATCGCGAGTCATTCGCCATCGTGCGCCGCCTGCTCGATCCCCATACGCCGGACGCCTGTTATGTGACGACCGCCATCCATGTCAAACGCGAGGTCCGGCCCGAAGACTTGTTAACGCCCTGGTATCGCCACCCTCGCGGCTCAAATCAGCGGCATTACAGCCTCTTGCACAGTTGGATGGGAGGTTATTATCCGGTCGATGGGCAACTGGAGGCTTGCGCGCGGCCGTACTTCACTCGGATATCGGAGGTGGATGGAACCCAAGGCTACAAAATTGCCAACGATTACCGCATGGCCCGCATGTTGCGCGGCCTGTACACCAATCCCAAGCTGGTGTGGCGTATCGCTCGGGCGTTTATCCGGCATCCTTGGATCACCACCTCAATGATCGAGTGCTACTTTATTGAACGCTCTTGGGACTGGCAGTTCCAAGGCGACGACCCGCCGATGAAGCTCTTGCGCCACACATGGCGGCGGAACTCCACGCCGCAGTAACAACGTCACTTATTACGAAATCTAATGAACGCTGAAGGAAGGGGAGGCGACGCGTTGTAGGTTCGGTTGATGTTGAAAGTCTTCGGTCGTCTGGCGGTCGTCCTACAATCAAAGGAGAATCGCTAAGTGCGAGGTGCTTGCTAACGGCAACCGTCACTGCCGCTGACACCTCCCATCTGCCGGTGTCCTTCACTCGGTAACGTTGACAAATAAGTGGCAGCCAGGCGTAAATAGCGGCGGACGGCATCCTTCTTGGTTCTAGGGCGCCGCTTTTGCAGATGAAGGAAGCGCGGGCGCAAATCGCAGCGAGAGAAGGCCGGCCATGCCATATGATCCTGTTTATCACGAACAAGCCCCCAGCCGTGAAGAGATTGACCAGATGCCGGGGCCCGTGCTGTTGGAGTTTGGCGCCAACTGGTGCGGCATCTGTCAAGGATTTGCGCCGCAGCTACAATCGCTGATGAAAGATTTCCCGGAGGTTCAGCACATCAAGGTGGAAGACGGGCGTGGCAAGCCGCTAGGACGTTCTTTCGGCGTGAAACTCTGGCCTACGCTGGTCTTCCTTCGCGATGGCGAAGTGGTGCAGCAGGTGGCGCGTCCCAACCTCGAGGAAGCGCGCCAAGGGCTAGAGGCGATTACCGCCCGTCGCTCCTAACTGCAAACGCAGCGCCGCCGGGAGCGATCGGCTGCTTACCTCTCCGCGGAGACGCCTCTATGCGACTGTTTGAAGGAACGCCCTTTGATCGCCCGCCGCGCTGTGAACAATGCGGCGAGTTGGAGGAGCAATGCATTTGCCCGCCACCGCCGCCGCTCCGCATACCGCCGGAGAAGCAAACCGCGCGGTTGGCGGTTGAGAAACGAAAGAAGGGCAAGGTGGTCACGGTGGTGCGCGGTTTGCCGGCCGAAGGAAATGACCTTCCGGGGCTACTAGCGCAGCTCAAATCGGCCTGCGGCGCTGGTGGGGCGATCAAGGACGATACGCTCGAGATTCAGGGCGATCACCTGAACCGTTTACGTGAATTGCTGGGCGAGATTGGCTATCGCGTACGCGGTTAACTTCGATTGGCCAAAGCGGGCGGCGAACTTTGAAACGCTGGCCAGCGCGGTGCTGTTGATTGCAGTTGGCGTAAGAGTTGCACACTGTCGGGCCAAACGCCTTCGATCACCTTTCCGAATGCGTCGTCCAAGCGGGAAGAAGAACGAACGCAGGCTCGCCTTGCGCGCGATCATCGGCTGATCCGGAATAACTCATAACTGGGGTCAGCGCCCTGCGGTTGATTGGTTCTGCTTCTGGCCTAAGCGACGCTTGCCAAGGGAGTTTGCCCGCTATGGCCAAGCCAAAGACCGTACCCAAGAAGAAGACAACCAACCGAAAGAAGGCGACGTTCCCGAAGAAAGAAGCCTCGACGCCGCGCGCCGCCGTCCGGCGCGCAACCCGGCGACAACCGAAACCTCCGTTTCCCGAACAGGATATTGAGCCGCCCGGGCTCGAGGCCAAGATGGACCCGCGCCCTAAGTTCGAGGCGCCCGCGTATCGTGGTTCAGGGAAACTGCTGGGACAAGTGGCGCTCGTAACAGGTGGCGATTCGGGCATTGGCCGGGCCGTGACGGTGCTTTTTGCGCGGGAAGGCGCCAACGTGGCGATCGTGCATCTGCCTAAAGAACAAGTGGACGCTGATGAGACGGTTGCGGCCGTGGAAAAGGAAGGAGCTAAGGCGATCTCGATCCCTGGCGACGTAACCAATCCCAAGTTCTGCCAAAAGGCGGTGGAGCAACGGTAAAGAAATTTGGCCAGCTCGACGTGCTGGTGAACAACGCTGCGTTTCAAAAGCATCGCGAAGGTGTGGACGAAATCGACCTGGAGCAGTGGGACCGCACTTTCAAAACGAACATTTATGGCTACTTCTACATGGTCAAGGCCGCCCTGAAGCACTTGCCCAGCGGTGGGGCGATCATCAACACCGGTTCAATCACCGGCCTGCAAGGCAACAAGACGCTGATTGATTACGCCTCGACCAAGGGCGCCATTCATGCCTTCACCAAGTCGCTAGCGCAGAATCTGGCGGAACGGCGGATTCGCGTGAACTGCGTAGCGCCGGGTCCTGTGTGGACGCCGCTCAATCCTGCTGAACGCTCACCCGAAGAAATCAAGAAGTTTGGCGCCAAGACCCCCTATGGCCGCCCGGCGCAACCGGAAGAGATTGCGCCAGCCTATGTGTTCTTCGCTTCGGCGGCCGATTCGTACTACATTACCGGCGAGGTGCTTACACTTTTGGGCGGCGAAACCACCGCAGGGTAAAGGTGCGCTGTACGTACGCTGGGCTTGGGCCGCCAGTTGCAGTTTTTCTTGTTCTGCGTCACCGATTTCCGTGGAACTGTCGCATAAGCCTAGCCAATGGCTGAACGCGTGCGGGTCGGCGTCCGCCAACGCCTTGCCCGGAATCGTCTTGCGCCGGCGGTCCGGTTGCGGGGCGCCGCGGCGTGACGAATAATGGTTGCATGACTGCCGCCGACGCGCCGCTCGACTCCACCATTGCCATTGTCACGCCCGAGAATATCGCCTTTACCTACCGGGCGGCGGGGCCATTTCGTCGGTTGCCGGCGTTTCTGGCCGATATGGCGATTTGCGCCCTGATGTACTTCGGCCTGGTCTTCGTCGTCGGCTTTCTATCGGTCTTTGTGTCGGGGTTGGCCGAAGCGATCATGCTGATCGCTTTCTTCTTGATTTATTGGTTCTACGGGGGACTGTTCGAAACCTTTATGAACGGCCAGACGCCGGGAAAACGCCTGATGGGCATTCGGGTGCTGACGGTCGATGGCCAACCAATCAATGGGCTGCAGGCGGTGATGCGGAACATCCTCCGCGCGGTCGATATGATGCCGTATCTCTCGGTGCAGGCGTTGGGGATCGACGCGCCGTTGTACCTGATTCCTGTCTTCACGCTCGGCCTGGTCGTGATGGCCATGAATCAGCGATTTCAACGGCTGGGAGACATCGTGTGCGGAGTGATGGTGGTGGTCGAAGAGAGGCCGTGGCTCTCGGGCGTAGCGCAACTCGATGACGAACGCGCCGCGCAGTTGGCGATGTACATTCCGCCCGACTTTCGGCCAAGCCGTTCGTTGGCCCGGGCGATCAGCACCTATGTGGAGCGGCGGCGGTTCTTTTCGGCGCCGCGACGGCGCGAAATCGCCCGACACCTGGGTGAGCCGTTGTTGGAGAAGTTTGGCATGCGTCCTGACACCAGCCACGATTTGCTGCTATGCGCCCTATATTACCGGATCTTTATTGCCGACCGGGTGAATGAAGAAGCCCGGGCCGAGAGCCCCTTTGCCGTTACCCCTGGCGCGCCGTTGGTTACTGCGTCGGCGGGGCAACGCTAAATTGAAATGCGAACTGCGGATTCCGAACTACGGATACGGCCCCGCGATTCGCACGCTTCCTTCGGAAGATTGCATTCCGCATTGGTTCTCCATCGTCTATGAAAGTCGCCGAACTTCTCGACGCGCGCCGCCGCAACTGGCAAGAACTAGAGCGGTTGTGCGTCGAAATGGAAACCCGCAAGCAACGTCGTAAGTTGGGCGCTGCATCACTGGCTCGCTTCGCTGCGCTTTATCGGGCGGCTTGCGCCGACTTGGCGTTGGCCGATGCCTACCAATTGCCCGAAAACACCGTGCAGTACCTGCACCGCTTAGTCGGCCGGGCGCACAACCAGCTTTACCGCAGCCAGCGGTTCAATGTGCAAAAGTGGATAGAGGTGCTGCTGGAGGATGTGCCGCGGCGGGTGTTTAACGATCGCTGCGTGCAGGCCGTATTCGTACTGTTCTGGGGCGTGTTCATACTTTCGGCCGTGTTGGCGGCGGCCAAGGAGGTCTGGCCGCAGTACGCCGAAGCAATGATTGGCGACGCCACCATTGAACAACTGGAAGACAACTTCAAAGATCCGATCAACGGCCGCGACCCGCGGTTGAACTTCCAAATGGCGGGTTTTTACATTTGGAACAATACCGGCATTGGGTTGAAGTGTTTTGCCGGCGGGTTGTTGGTCGTGCCAGGGTTGTTCATCTTGCTGTTCAACGCAGCGCATTTGGGGGCATGCTTTGGCTATATGGCGCGGCCTGACGTTCCCGAAGGCGCTAACTTTTTTCACTTTGTCACGGCGCACGGTCCGTTCGAGTTGACGGCGATTGTGCTTTCGGCCGGCGCTGGAATACGGCTAGGGGTGTCGTGGATTTCCACACGCGGATTCACTCGCGGCGACTCGCTGCGCAACACGGCCGAATACGCCATGCCCATTATGGGCTCGGCCATGGTGATGTTTCTGTTTGCAGCCTTGATTGAAGGTTTCCTTTCTCCCTCGGCGTTGCCCTACGCGGTTAAAGCGACCGTCGCCGTGGTTTCTAGCGGACTTCTGATGTTTTACTTTGTCGTATTGGGATATCCAAAGCGCGGGATTGGGGGCGAGTTGGGAGTGGCGAATCGCGAATAGGGAAGAGAGAAGAACGAAAGTCGCAAGCGTAGAATGGGCTTGGCGTCTTTCAAGGTACCGGCTTCTTCCCGGCCGACACTTTGGATGAGCTCCAGGTTGTAAAGATTCGCTATTCGTCACGCACAATTCGCTCGCTATGCAGCTTGATAAAACGCGGATTGCTATTCGGGAGCGAGACTTTCCCGAACTGTTGGACCTGTCGCTTCATGTGACGCGCGTGTTTGCGCGGCCGCTGTTGTTGACGTTCGCCTTTGCGGCAATCCCACTGGCGGCGTTGAACCATTATTTGATTGGTTGGACCGCCGACATTGATTACCGCGACGAAAGTCCGTGGCGATTTTTGACCTGGATGTCGCTGCTAATTTTTATCGAAGCCCCGCTGGCTTCGATCTTCACCACTGCCTACCTGGGTGAAGCGATGTTCCATGAGCAGCCGCGGTTGCGCGATGTGGTGAAAAATGTCGCCCAGCTTTGGCCGCGGGTGTTGTGGTGCATTGTGATCCTGCGCGGCCCGGCGCTGGCGTTGTTCCTGGCTGCGATGCTAGACCCGTTTGAGGAGCCGCCGTCGGTCCAGTTGGTATTCCTGTTTCTATTGGCTATGGGAGTGGCGATCCTTCGCTCGACCCGGCCGTTCCTGGTTGAAATTGTGTTGCTGGAGCGCAATCCGCTTGGCTGGAGCGTGTTCCGTAAGAAGACACCTGAACTGCTGAGGACCACCATCGGGCAGCGCAGCGCCACCTTACACAACGCAGGGAGCGGCGACCTGCTGGGGCGATGGATCGGCTCGGCGGCGGCAGGCTTGGCGCTCGTGGTTGCGGTTGTGTTCACGTTTTGGTTCGGATCGGGCGTGTTTTTCAACACGTGGAGCTGGGGCCCCGTAATGACCGAGATCTGCGTTCCGCTTTCGATGTGGCTGGTGGCGTGCTACTTTACGGTTGTCCGCTTCCTAAGTTATCTCGATCTGCGGATTCGCACAGAGGGCTGGGAAGTCGAGCTGCGTTTACGGGCTGAAGCGGCGCGTTTGGAGCGAGCAACGGTCGGATAACGGATGGGGAACGCCAAGTTGCATATGAGCAAGAGCCAAGGAACGTGCAGAGACGAGGTGGAGCGCCGCCCAGCGGCCAGGTTGCGCCCCAGCGCGTCGTTCGGTGCGTTCCTATTGGCGATTCGTAGCAGCCAGGTTCTCATCCGGGCTTTGTGGGTTGCTGCGTTGGTTCTTGCCGTTGCGCCGGTATGCGGGGTTGCTCAAGATTCTTGGGTTCCCGAGGTGGACCCCGCCGAGGCGATCGAATCGGGGCGAAAAGCGCTTCGAGGACGCACCTACTATCCTTGGTATGACGCCGAGAGCGACCGCGTGCGGCGGGTCAACGTGACGCCCCCCAAACGCCCCCCGCCGCCAACCAAGCCCAACTGGAATTGGCCCGAGTGGAAGGGCTGGAATTTCAATTGGAGCATCGGCGATATCTTCTGGACCACCCTGCAAGTAATCTTCTGGGGAGTGATCCTCGCCCTGTTTGTGTTCCTGATAGTCCTGTTGACGAAGGTGTTCCTGGGACGCGAGGCGGCGGGCGCGGTGTCGTCCGAGGACGAGCTACATATCGAAACCGGCGCCGCTGACCGGATTGAACATCTGCCCTTTGAGGTGCGTCGGCCGCAGGGAGATTTGCTGGCCGAAGCGCAACGGTTCTACGAGCAAGGCGACTATCAGCAGGCGATTGTCTACTACTTCAGTTATTTACTGGTGGAGCTTGATCGCGGCCAAGTGATTCGGTTGACCCGCGGCAAGACCAACCGCCAATACTTGCGCGAAGTCCGCCGCCAGCGTCAGGAAGTCGCCGGCCTGGTCGAACGCACCATGGTCGCTTTTGAAGATGTATTTTTTGGCGATCATGCGCTGGACCGCGAACGGTTCGAGTCCTGTTGGAATGGTCGCGACGAGTTTCAACGTCAATTGCAACAGCCAGCTTAGATGGCGAGTCCTACCGACAATTCGAACGTCGTCGGGCGTTCCGCGTCATTGCGGCGCGGCGCCTTGTGGACGCAGCGGCGCACGGCAGGCGTCGGCTTAGAAAGCAAGTACGGGCGTGTGGCCTTGAGCGTTCTCCTTCTGTCGCTCCTGTGCCTTGCCGGATGTGGTCGAAGGGATCGTATTAACGATGTCTATGGAAAGCGGCGCTCCATAGACGGGGCCGACAGCGTGAATGGTGTGGGCGTGTTGGCCGAGATGTTTGACGCCGCCGGGTGGCGTGTTTCCACTTGGAAACGGCTATCGCCCAAGTTGGAGGAGGCTACCGCCATTGTTTGGGCGCCCGACGATTTTCGGCCACCCCGCAAAGAAGTGCGGCAGTGGTTTGAGAACTGGCTTAGCGCCGAACCAGGCCGCAGGTTGATTTACATTGGCCGCGACTATAACGCTGCGATTTCCTACTGGCGCGATGTGCTGCCCCAGGCGCCGCCCGAACAGTACTGGGAGACGGCTCGCCAGTTAGCGCTGGCTCAGTCGGAGCATGACGTGGCCCGCGTTCAGATGCCCGAGAAGGCCTATGCCCGCTGGTTCACCATGCGCCGTAAGGGACCGCCGCGCCGCGTGCGCGAGCTGAGTGGTCCCTGGAGCGATGGTGTTGACGCCACGAAGGTGGATATCGTCGTGCAAGGCGTGCTCGATGTGGCTCGCGAGGAAGATCGCACAGGCGGCGACGCCGAATTGCTGCCCGAAGTCCAGGAAGTTCTGCTCCAGTCGGGGAATGATGTGCTGATCCAATCGGTGTTTGAAGTGGATTGGTACTCCAGCGAAGTGATCGTGGTCTCTAACGGGTCATTCCTGTTGAACTATCCGCTCATTAACCATCAGCACCGCATCCTCGCACGGCGGCTGATCGAACGCTGCGGCGATCCGGCCAAGGTCGTGTTTCTGGAAAGCGGACCCTATGGCCCCCCAATCAGCAATCAAGAAACCGCGTCAGACTACCCGACGGGCTTGGAGATGTTCACGGTTTGGCCGATCAACGCCATCCTGTTGCACCTGATGGCCCTGGGCATTCTACTATTGGCGTGCCTCTATCCGATCTTCGGGCGGCCGCGGCGCTTGCCGGCGGCGAGAACATCCGATTTTGGAAAGCACATTGCCGCCTTGGGCGAACTGTTGCAGGAAACTCGCGAGATCGGCTACGCCACGAGCCGCCTGGCGCACTACCATCAGTACGTGCGACGCGATTCGGGCAAGAGCCACCTCAGCGCGACTCGCCCGGCGAGCGGCGCCGGATCACGAACCGAACTCCACATCCGTGAAGCTGGCTGGACGGGGCGGGCCCACGGTGCAAGAGTACGCTTTGCGAACGGAGTTAGAACGAAGACTTCAGACGCGCCAAGTCGGAGAAATTGTGGGCCTGGCGGCTGGCAGGGGGCAGATGGAAATCGCCTTGTTGGTAACCGATCCCGAAGCCGAGGAAGCCATTATTCGCGCTATCCTAGAAGAACTGAATATCCAAGATAAGGCCGAGATCGTACAGCCGGCCAAGCGATAACCGTGAAAGGGGGCCGTGATCGGGCAGTAAAGTCGATGGATCGGTGCGCCACGGTGCAGCGATAAGCTTCGTTTGCTGCGGTCCGACCCCGACACTACTTGCTCCGGCGCAAACTTACGGTTGTTGACTCCGATTCGTAACGCCCAGTTCAAAAAATTCGAGTCTGATTCCTGTCATCCGACCTCCGACGTGCCAACACCATGACCAATTCCTCGACCGGTCCTACGGCCGATCAAGATATGCTGGAGTTTCAATGCTGCCGTTGCGGCCGATTGCTGAGGGTGCCGCGCGTGGTGGCGGGCCGTCAGGCCCAGTGTCCCGAGTGTGGCGAAGTGCAGCGTGTGCCTGACTTCCCGACGCAGCATACGGGGCAAC
>CAYWIS010000151.1:12748-15363 GCA_964458385.1 uncultured Pirellulaceae bacterium | reverse complement strand
AGCGCTGCCGGCGCGCCATAGGGGGACGCCGCGGCTTGATGCACCATATGCAATAACTCGTCCTCGTCCGCTACGTCAGGCACACGCGATAGCGCCGCAGTCTGAGCCAGCAATTTTTCCAACCGCTCGGCCTCAGCGCGCGCCTCGGCGATGAGAAACTGGAGGACTCGGGCTTTGCTATCCAATTCGCCTTGAAGATCGCGCGCCAGTTCATACAAATCGATTACGGCTCGATCGGAACTCGCGGTCAACTCATGGTGAGTTCGACTCGGAGGAACGTCCGTTTTCTTCGCAGCCGAACGCGGCGGCGCCGGCACGCTACTCTTGGAAATTCGCCGTGCGACGCGACGGAGCATCATATACGAAGCGATTCCCGCCCCAAGAAGGAGTAGCAACTCGCCCGTGGCAATCGCCAGGAATTCCATAACCGCGTTTCTCGACAGCCCGTGTCGCGGGTGAACTATTGGAGCAATTGATCCAGGAATTGGGGATCGTTCAACCGCCGTTGTAAGTCATCGGCCAATTGATTGAGCAGAATTCGATACTGATCGCGCCACTGCTCTATTTTCCCTGGTTTCGCACTTCCCGGCGCCGGCAATCGTTGCCGCCAGACTAGCGATTGGAGCAGCTCCTCGCGCAAGCGGTCCAGTATGCTGATCGCCGCCGGGGCCATCACACCCACCGCCAAAGAAAGGGACAATTCGCGGGCCTCAGCCTTATGCCAGTAACCACTCGGCAGATACAGCCAATCGCCCGCTTGAAGCAGGCAGCGCATGAGCGGCATGACCTCGCGCTCGTAGCGCATGCCCTGGGGCAATGTTTCTTCCAATGGCCAGGGGTTCACCGTATTTTTTCTCAGGGAGTACTCCTTTTGGCCGACCGTTTGAAGAATGAACACCTCTTCGGCGTCGTAATGCCAACCGAATCCGAACCGGCCAGGCGGAGTGGCGTACAGATGAATATTTACCGGACCACGAAATTCATGTTCAAATCCCGCGGCCAATTGAGCCAGTTCGGAATGATGCCGCTGCGCGTTTCGCACGACGATGGTGCACCCCAGGGCGGTTATCTCCCGCGCTGTTTGCTGATTATGCGGAGGGGCCGTCTCCACGCGACGGTTGTCGCGCACGACCATGATGTCGACATCGGACTGGCCGAGGATTTGCCCCAGAGTATCCCAAGACCCCAAGCCGCAGTCGCTTAAGCCGCCGCCCGCTCTCGCAAAGGGGTAGCGTAGGTAATATTGTTCCAAGAAGTGCTCAAGCGGAGTTTCCCCCAACCACCGGGTTAACGACATCGCGCTGATCCTCCTGGTTGGAGAGGGAAGAGAACAAAATACGGTCCGCCCGCGGGCTATGGATCCTTTCTGATTTTGACCTACGGCGTGGCGATGGGAAACCAGCCCGACTTTCGGTACGATACGGTGCATGCGAACGCTTATCAAAAACGCTCAAGTTGTCCTCCCCACGGGAGTCGCCGCCGTCTCGGTCTTAATCGAAGATGATAAGATCGCCGACATTGACCCCGCAGTGCATGTGACTGCCGACCAGGTGGTCGACGCCTCGGGTTTGCATCTCCTGCCGGGCGTTATTGACGACCAGGTCCACTTTCGCGAGCCGGGACTAACCCATAAAGAGGATCTGCCCCACGCCACACGAGCTTGCGCTAAGGGAGGCGTAACCACATTTCTCGATATGCCGAATACCCGGCCCGCGACCACCACCCAGGCGGCGCTGGAGGAGAAGTTGGCGTTGGCCTCACGCCGAAGTCTGGTGAACTACGGATTTTACCTTGGCGCCACGCCTCACAACCTGGACGAGCTGCGGCGCGCTCGCCGTACGCCGGGAATCAAAATCTTCATTGGCTCCAGCACCGGCGATTTGCTCGTGGATGAACAAGAAGCGCTGGAGCGAATTTTCGCCGAAACCACATTGCCGATCACGGCGCACTGCGAAGACGAAACAACGGTGCGCGCCAATGCCGCCGCTCTGGCGGGCACGCACGATGTGGCCGATCATTCGCGAATTCGCGATCACCGCGCGGCCTTGATCGCCACGCGGCGGGCGCTCGACTTGGCTTTTCGCCATCGTCATCGGTTTCATGTGCTGCATGTTTCCACCGGCGACGAAGCCGACCTACTGGCCGACCACCGTAACCTGGTTACCGCCGAAGTCTGCCCCCATCACCTGTTTTTCCATACCGGCGACTATGCGCGGCTTGGATCGCTGGTGCAGATGAACCCGTCGTTGAAAACCGCGGACGACAATCGACGCCTGTGGCAAGCGCTGCACGACGGTCGAATTCAAGTCATCGCGACCGACCATGCGCCGCACACGCTGGAAGAAAAGCAGCAGCCATACCCTGAGTCGCCCTCGGGGCTACCGGCCGTCGAGAATTCGCTGGCCCTGATGTTGGATTACGTCCACCGCGGCCTATGCACCCTCGAACAAGTCGTACATTGGATGTGCGACGCCCCAGCCCGCGTGTGGGACATGGTCGGCAAAGGGCGGATCGCCGTCGGGTATGACGCTGACCTGGTGCTGGTAGACCTGAACCGCACAGCTGTCATTCGCAACGAGGAACAGCAAACCAAGTGCGGCTGGAGTCCGTGGCAT